>CATLEJ010000016.1 GCA_949916125.1 uncultured Oscillospiraceae bacterium | reverse complement strand
AAAGAACGTTCCAAAAAGTCGTTGATTGAACGTGAAAGACACCCCTCCTGGGTTTCTTTCACACGATCTTCCTTCCCGATGGTGCGGCGTCTTGCGCTTGATCGACAGCCCGAAGCCCCCGCCAAAGCGGGGGCTTCCCAAATTCGCAGAATACGCTGCCGCAACCTGTTGCCGGAACACGCCCCGGCAGGCCCGGTGTCTAAAACCGCGGGGACAGGCGGTGGTCAGTCCGCGTACATGGCGGTGGACAAGTAGCGGTCCCCGGCGTCCGGGAGCAGCGCCACAATGGTCTTCCCCCCGTTTTCGGGGCGTTTGGCCAGCTGGACGGCGGCCCACACCGCCGCCCCGGAGGAAATGCCCACCAGTACGCCCTCCATCCGGCCCACCTGCCTCCCGGCGGCAAAGGCGTCCGCGTCCTTCACGGCGATCACCTCGTCAAAAACGGCGGTGTCCAGCACCTCGGGCACAAAGCCCGCGCCAATGCCCTGGATGCCGTGCTTCCCCGCTTTCCCGCCGCCCAGCACGGGAGAGCCGGCCGGCTCCACCGCCACCACCTTCACGCCGGGGTTCCGGCCCTTGAGGTACTCCCCCACGCCGGTGATGGTGCCGCCGGTGCCCACGCCCGCCACAAAGAGATCCACCTGTCCGTCCGTGTCCGCCCAAATTTCCGGGCCGGTGGACGCCCTGTGGGCGGCCGGGTTGGCCGGGTTGACAAACTGGCCGGGGATAAAGCTGCCCGGGATCTCCTTTGCCAGCTCGCCGGCCCGGGCGATGGCCCCCGTCATCCCCTCCGCACCCGGGGTGAGCACCAGCTGGGCGCCGTAGGCCTTCATCAGCTGGCGGCGCTCCACACTCATGGAGTCGGGCATCACAATAATAATCCGATATCCCCGGGCGGCGGCCACGCTGGCCAGCCCGATGCCCGTATTGCCGGAGGTGGGCTCAATGATCACCGCCCCAGGCTTCAGCAGGCCCCTGGCCTCCGCGTCGTCGATCATGGCCTTGGCGACCCGGTCCTTTACGCTCCCGGCGGGGTTAAAATACTCCAGCTTTGCCAGGATTTTCGCCGAAAGGCCCTCGGCCTGCTCCAGGCGGGCCAGCTCCAGCAGGGGCGTCCCGCCAATCAGCTGGTCGGCAGATGTGTAGACATTGCGCATACAGAATTCCTCCCCATGGCGGCCCGGCGCCCGCTCCGCGCCCGCCGCATTCAACCAACCTATTAAATAGGTTTATTTGGATTATAATCCCTCTCCCCCTCCTTGTCAAGGGGACACGAAAAAAATCCCGCCCGCGCTTGAAATCCCATCAACCATCTTGTATAATAGGTTTATCTGGGGAACCGGGGTTTCCCGGGAAAGGAGGCTCCCCCATGCTGATTTCCACCAGGGGCCGCTATGCCCTGCGGGTGATGGTCGATCTGGCCGAACACCGGAACGGCCACTATGTCCCGCTGAAGGAGATTGCCCGGCGGCAGGGCATTTCCGAAAAGTATCTGGAGAGCATCATCAAGCTGCTGGTGCGGGCGGGGCTGCTCACCGGGCTCCGGGGCAAGGGCGGCGGCTACCGGCTCAACCGGGAGGCGGCACAGTACACCGTGGGCGAAATTCTGCGGCTCACCGAGGACTCGCTGGCCCCGGTGGCCTGCCTGGAGCCGGGGGCCTCCCCCTGTGCGCGGGCGGCCCAGTGTCCCACCCTTGGGATGTGGCAGGGGCTGGACCGGCTCATCCGGGACTACCTGGACACCATCACCCTGGACGCGTTGCTGCAAAGCTATGCGGAGTGCGTCCAAAGCCTTTAAACACCGCGGGGCGGCTGTCCGTTGTACAGCCGCCGTCAGCGTGTCGAAAACGTCTTTTCGCCACGCTGAGTGCGATTTTTTAAACAAAGAACGTTCAAAAAATCGTTGATTAAACGTGAAAGACACCCCTCCTGGGTTTCTTTCACACTATCTTCCTTCCCGATGGCACAGCGTTTTGCACTTTATCGACAGTCTGAGCCCTCCCCCATACAGCGGGGGAGGGCGTTCCTGTGCTCAGAAATTCACTTCGAGGCGGGCTTCCTCCACATAGGCCCGGTGGAGGAAGGTGACGATCTGCCCCCGGGAGCACACCTCGTTGGGGTGGAACGCGTAGGTGGAGCCCGTCTTGAAGCCGTTGGTGATGCCCAGGCCCGCCGCCCAGTGGATGGCGGTGAACTCGCCCACGCTGCCCTCCGAGGTGGGGGACACGTCGGTGAAGGTGCCGTAGGGCGCCCCCTCCCCGGTGGGCGAGCCGAAGGCCCGCCAGATGCAGTCCACGGCCCGGGCGCGGGTGCAGTGGGCCAGCGGGTCCACGCCCTGGCCCACGATGCCCTTTTCCGCCGCCCAGCGCAGGGCGGTCTCGGCGTAGTCGATGTTTTTGCCGGTGATGTCCGCCGGGAGGGGGGCGTCGGAGTCCGGCTCCCCCGCCGCCCGCCACAGGTAGGTGAGGATCATGGCGACGGTGCACCGGCCGTCGGGGACGAACTGGGTGGGGGTGACCCCGTTGGTGATCTCCCGGCCCACCGCCCAGTCCACCGCTTCGGCGCACCAGGCGGGCACGTCGGTGAAGGCGGGGGGGACGGTCTGCCCCTTCGGGATGTAGAAATAGCTGCACAGGGCGTCCAGGTCGAGGGTGGGGTCGTTGGGCAGCTTGGGCTGCCGGTACAGGCTGAGCCGGACCAGGGTGTCCGGGCCGAAGAACCGGGTGAGGAACTCGGCGCTGAGGCTGACGCTGCCGGGGAAGACGAGGCCAATGTCCTCCCTGCTGTAGGTATGGGTGGTGAGGGAGTCGGCGCTTAGGACGCTGAGGTCGGGGTAATAGGTGGGCGCGCCCGCGTTGACGTCGATCAGGTAGACAGTGATGGGCTGGCCCACGTTCAGGGTGGTGAGGTAGAACTGGCCGTTTTTATAGGTGTATAGCTGCTGGTCGTAGACCCCGTCCCCGTCCGGGTCGGACCAGGCGGTGACGCGGACCACGTCCTCGGGGGCGTCGGCGTCCCCGTCCCGGGTGCGCAGACCGGACACGGTGGCGGTGGTGCCGGGGGTCAGGGGGATCACGCCGTTTAGGGACAGCGTCTCGGTCTCGGCGTTGCGGCTGAACACGTCGCGGATGGTAGAGTACCGGGAGCCGTCGATCTCGTTCCGGGCGGTGATGTGGCGCAGGGTGAAGTCCATGCTCTCGCCGGACAGCTCGCCGTCCGGGCCGGAGGCCGTCACCTTCAGCGCGCCGGGGTCCGGCCCGTTGGGGTCGGATAGCCGGAAGCAGGCCACGTAGGCGGAGGAGCCGGCAGGCTTGCCGTTGGGCAGCTGGAGTACCGCATCGACGCTGAGCAGGGTGTTGGGGCCAAAAAGCCGGTACAGGGCGTCGGCGGAGGCGGTGAGGGAGCCGTCGTCCCCCCTGGTGAAGCACAGGCCCGTGGCGGTGAGGGCGGGCATATAGTACACGCCGCCGTCACTGGAGGGCACGGCAAAGGGCCCCTGCTGGGAGACGGGGGCCACGTCGTAGACGCCGGAGCCATAGGAGAAGGCCCGCTCCTGGTAGACGCCGTCGCCGTCCGGGTCGGACCAGGCCCAGACCGTGGAGTACCAGCTCAGGCCGCCCGCCAGCTCCATCCCGCTGATGGTGATATTCGTCCCCTTGGGGAGGGAGGTGACGGTGAGCGTTTCCTCCGACGCCTCCCGGTAGGCGTATCGCAGGCCCTCGTCGGTCTCCACCGTACCCAGGCGGCGCACCCGGATGGTCTGCTCCTTCTCCGGGGCGGTCTGGCCCTCGGGCAGGGTCAGGGTGACCGCGGGCGGGGGATACGTCCCGTCCCCCTCCGCGAAGGCCGGGACGCACAGGCCAAAGGAGAGGGCCAGCGCCAGCGACAGCAGCGTGGCCACAAATTTTTTCATGGGATCATGCCCCTTTCTGTCTTGAGGTGTGCTCCAACAGGCCGGCCCGGGGCGGGCGCCCGCCCCGCGGCCCATCTGGAACATACTGTAAGTCTATCACAATAGACCCACCCTGTCAACCCCTTTTCCCCTGTGAATACAGGTTCTAAGAAATTTGGGGCCCCGGCCATATCCGGAAAAGGCGCCGCGCCCGGTCCCTGGGCAGGGGCCGGGCGCGGCGTTTTGTCACAGGCGGCCCGACGTGCGCAGGTCGCCGCCGTAGAAGGTCAGCTCCCGGTACAGCCCGCCGATGCGGGAGGTGAGCTGGGGGGTGTACCGCTGGGCGATGTGGTCCATGGACAGGTTGGTGGAGATGATGGTGTGCCGCCCGGACTGGAGGCGGCCGTTCACCACCTCATACAGGGTGGTCTGGGCCAGCGGCGTGGTCAGCTCGCTGCCCAGGTCGTCCAGAATGAGCAGGTCGCAGGCCAGGTACCGCCGGGCGTCGTCCCTGGCCTGCTTTCCCTCCCCGGCGTCTTTGGCGAAGCGGCGGGTCTCGAAGGCGGCGAACAGGCTGATGGCGGTGTCGTACACCACGGAATAGCCCCGGCGGGACACCTCCCGGGCGATGCAGCCGGACAGGAAGGTCTTGCCCAGCCCGGTGCCGCCGGAAAACAGCAGGTTTTTCACCGGGTGGTCCGGGAACTGCCTGGCATAGCCCCGGCAGAAGTCGGTGATCCGCCGCATATTCTCCCGGGGGGAGCGGGCCTGCCCCTGCCAGGGCGCGTCGCTGTACACGTCCAGCCGCAGGCGGTCGAAGTCCTGCTCGTCGGTGAGGTTCAGCAGGGCGGTGAGCGCCCGGAGCTGCTCCTGGGCGCACAGCTCCCGCAGGCAGGCGCACAGCTGCCCGTCCGCCCAGCCCGTGTCCCCGCACCGGGGGCAGGCGGGGGAGTCGTCCAGCGCGTCCGGGTCGTAGCCCAGTTTTGCCAGCAGGCGGGCGCGCTCGGCCTGTAAGGCCTCGCTGCGGGCGCGGATGGCGGCGATCTCCGGGCCGTCCGCCGCCACAGGCACGCCCCCGGTGGCCAGCCGCGCCAGGTCCGCCATGCAGCCGTGCAGCTCGGCGTCCAGCACCCGCAGCCGGGGCTGCTTTGCGTACAGCGCCCGCTCCAGGTCGAGCCGGCGGCGCTCCCGCTGGTCCCGGCGGCGCTCAAGACGGGCCATGGCCCGGCGCATCACGGTGGGTTCATAGGACATTTCAGCCGCCCTCCTTCTGCTGCTGGGCTAAAAACTGGTCCAGCCAGTCGTTGTTTTTCTGAATCCGCTCCGGGGTGGGCTGGAAGTCCTCCGGCCGGGGCTTTGCCCGGGCGGGCCGCTTGGGGGGCCGGTCCCCCGCCTCCACCTGGGCGGGGGTGCGGAAGCCCGCGGCGTGCCAAGAGCTGAGGATCTTGTTCAGGTAGGGCCAGTTCATGGCCCCCTTTTGGTAGACGGTGCGCTCGTAGGCCATGCGGATCAGCTCGTCGCTGAGCCCCATGTCCACCCACGCGGCGATGTACTCCCGCTCCCGCTCCACGGCGGGGCGGCGCTCCGTCACGCCCACGGCAGACAGAACCGCCCATTCCCGGGCGTCCACCGCCTCCTGCCGGCGCAGGTAGTCCTCCGCCCGCTCCGGCGTGTCCAGCCCCAGCCGCTTCCAGCGGAAGGCGTCCTTCTGGAGCTGGGGCATCCGGGGCCGGGCGGCGGGGTTCTGCTTCTGCCGCCGCTCCCGGTCGATGGCCCAGCCGGTGAGCAGCAGGATCACCTCCACCGGCAGGCTTAAGTAGTCGTACATGGTGTACAGACACCGCAGGTCGTTGTCGGAGAACACCCGGCCCAGCCGGCTCTCCATCTCCCGGCACAGGTCTTGGAACGCCGGCTCCCGGTCAAAGGCGGCAGCCACGTCGGCGCGGCTGTACTCGGGCAGGCGGCCGTCCTGCCTGGGGGGCTGGGCGGGGGCCGCGGCCCGGGGCTGGGCGAGGCCCATGGCGGCAAGGCGTTCCCAGGCGGGGTCCAGGCGGTTCGGGCCCCAGCGCAGGCGGGCGGCGGCCCTGTCCCCGTCCCCGCCGCACTCCAGCAGGGCCAGGTAGAGCAGCGCCCCGTCCCCGTCGCCGGACTCCACCAGCAGGCGGGCGGCCTGGGCGGACATGGACAGGATTTCGTTTGGCAGCAGCAACGCGGACATGGACGCACCTTCTTTGCTTCGTTTTTTTGCCTCCGGCGGATTCCTTTTTCTCGAGAGAAAAAGGAATCGAAAAAGAGCTTTAAACTGCGCCGCCTGTCAGCTGAAGCGCCGCATTCAAAAGGAGTTGAAAAAAGCGCAAATCAATACAGATAAGCAGTTTAAAGTTTTTCTTTTTGCTTCTTTTTCTTTTCTCAAAAAGAAAAAGAAGGTCGGGGACTTTTATTTTACCGTATTCCGGCAAAAAAATCAACCGCCCCGCAGGGGCGGCTGAGCGCGTGTGGAAAAAGCCTTTTCGCCGCGCTGGGCTTTGGGGCGGGGATGTCAGTACAGGCCCAGCACATAGAGGATGATGCCGTACACCACGCCGGCGGAGATGCCGTAGGCCAGCACCGGCCCCGCCACGGTGAACAGCTTGGCCCCGGTGCCGGTGACAAGGCCCTCGCTTTTGAACTCCAGCGCCGGGGACACCATGGCGTTGGAAAACCCGGTGATGGGCACCAGCGTGCCCGCCCCCGCGTGCTTGGCGATGTTGTCGAACACCCCCAGGCCCGTGAGCAGGGAGGCCAGGAAGATCAGGGTAATGGAGGTCCATGTGCCCGCGTCGTCCCTGGACGCGCCCCAGCTCTGGTACAGGGCCGTGAGGCCCTGGCCGCCGGCGCAGATGGCCCCGCCCACGCAGAACGCCCACAGCAGGTCCTTCCACAGCGGGGAGGGTTTGGCCCGGTCGCTGACATATTTGTTGTATTCCTGATTGGTCATGTCCACTGTGCTTCACCTCCCTGCCAGTATGCCCCAAATTGCCGGGGTCATGCGCCGGCGGCCCATTCCGGCGCAAAAAACAGGATGGCGGAAAAAAATGCCATCCTGTTTTTTAACTGTGTATCCCGGCGCGCCCTCCCGCGGGGCCCGGCCGACGGCGGGTCAGTAGTTTTCCGCGGACACCTCGAAATAGGCCTGGGGGTGGGCGCAGGTGGGGCAGATCTCGGGGGCCTTCTCGCCCACCACGATGTGGCCGCAGTTGCGGCACTCCCACACCTTGACCTCGCTCTTGGCAAACACCTGGGCCGTCTCCACGTTCTTCAGCAGGGCGCGGTAGCGCTCCTCGTGGTGCTTCTCGATGGCGGCCACCAGGCGGAACTTGGCGGCCAGCTCGGGGAAGCCCTCCTCCTCGGCGGTCTTGGCGAAGCCCTCGTACATATCGGTCCACTCGTAGTTCTCCCCGTCCGCGGCGGCGGCCAGGTTTTCCGCGGTGGAGCCGATGCCGTCCAACTCCTTGAACCACAGCTTGGCGTGCTCCTTCTCGTTGTCCGCCGTCTTGAGGAACAAAGCGGCGATCTGCTCGAAGCCCTCCTTCTTCGCCTTGGACGCGAAATAGGTGTATTTGTTCCTGGCCTCGGACTCCCCGGCAAAGGCCGCCATCAGGTTCTTTTCGGTCTGGGTGCCTGCGTATTTGGACATTGGAAATCCCCTCCTTGTGAAGTCTCCGGCCCCTGGGGCCGGGAGATTAGTATAGCAAATTCTGGCAGAAAAGGCAAGCGGCTTTTTCCCGCCGCCCCATCCCTGGTTATTTTCCACAAATCTGGGCATGATTTTTTTGTGATTCCTCTGAACTTGTGGGAGATGGCAAAATTCCTCTTGCCAAACGGGGAAAGAGTGGTTATTATGTGGGTGTAGGGAGCTGGAAACGTTCTCAGTAACGTTTCCGATAGCGTTTCCAATGCCCCCGCATTACATTTTATCAGGAGGAAATGAAAATGACTAAGAAGCTCTTAGCGTTGGTCCTGGCGCTCAGCATGGCCATGGCCATGCTGCTGGCTGGATGCACCAGCCAGCAGAACCCCGGTTCCAACCCCCCCGAGCAGACCAAGTCCGGCGAGCAGACCCAGGCTCCTGCGGACAACACCGCCGACCCCGCCCCCGCCGGCACCGGCTCCGTCTACTGGCTGAACTTCAAGCCTGAGGCCGACGCCGCCCTGCAGCAGATCGCCAAGGACTACACCGCCGAGACCGGCGTGCCCGTGAAGGTGGTCACCGCCGCCTCCGGCAACTACAGCCCCACCCTCACCGCCGAGATGGACAAGAGCGGCGCCCCCACCCTGTTCGTGGTGGGTAACGCCGCCGGCGTGCAGACCTGGAAGGACTACTGCTACGACCTGAAGGGCACCAAGATCTTCAACGAGCTGTCCACCGACTCCTTCAACCTGCTGGACGAGACCGGCAAGGTGTGCTCCATCGGCTACTGCTATGAGAGCTTCGGCATCATCGTGAACAAGGCCCTGCTGGAGCAGGCCGGCCACTCCCTGGACGAGATCAAGGACTTCGCCTCCCTGAAGACCGTGGTGGAGGACATCCACGCCCGCGCCGCCGAGCTGGGCTTCGACGCCTTCACCTCCTCCGGCCTGGACGACAGCTCTTCCTGGCGCTTCTCCGGCCACCTGGCCAATATGCCCCTGTACTACCAGTCCCGGGACGCGGGCGGCTGGACCGAGTGCCCCCCCACCCTGACCACCGACTACCTGGATAACTACAAGATGATCTGGGATCTGTATATCAACAACTCCGCCACCGCCCCCTCCGCCCTGGCCACCGCCGGCCTGGACGCCGAGGCCGAGTTCGGCACCGGCAAGGCCGTGTTCTATCAGAACGGCACCTGGGAGTACGCCAACCTGGTCACCAGCGACGAGACCGGCTACCACATGAATCCCGATGACCTGGCCATGATCCCCATCTACTGCGGTGTGGACGGCGAGGACAAGGCCGGCCTGTGCTCCGGCACCGAGAACTGCTGGGCCGTCAACGCCAAGGCCTCCCAGGAGGACATTGACGCCACCATCGACTTCATGACCTGGCTGGTCACCTCCGAGAAGGGCACCAAGGTCATGGCCCAGGAGTTCGGCCCCATCCCCTACAAGGGCGCCGCCGCCACTGAGAACGTGTTCTTCAACGACGCCAACGAGTATATGAACGCCGGCAACTACACCGTGGAGTGGGCGTTCAACTACACCCCCAACGTGGACGACTGGCGCGCCGCCCTGGTGCAGGCCCTGGTGCAGTACTGCGCCGGCGGCTCCTGGGACAACGTGGTCACCGCCTTCCAGGCCGGCTGGGCCACCCAGTACCAGGCCGCCAACGGCTAAAACCCAACCCGTAAGCCAAACGCAACCTCAATGACCGGGGCGGGCGCACACGCCCGCCCCGGCGTCCCTTTTCCGGGCCCCGGGGCCCGGCCCATCCCGGCCGATTCTGTTTGATTTGGGGGCCGCTGGCAAAGCCCGCCGCCGGAAGCCGGCTTTGCCAACCGCCCCGACAAGGGGGAGATCAAAACCATGAAAAAAGCCAAAAAACCGGAGGCGGGCACCGTCAACAGCATCCTGATCCGCCGTCCCATCCAGCGGCTGTTCATCCTGTTCCTTGCGCCCACGGTGGCTGCGTTCTGCATCGGCTTCGTCTATCCGTTCCTCAAGGGCGCGTACCTGTCCTTCTGCCAGTTTACCACCACCAGCGACGCCCAGTTTATCGGCATCGGCAACTATATCAAGGCCCTGAAGGACGCCACCTTTACCCACGCCTTCTGGTACACGGCCATGTTCGCCGTGGTGTCCCTGGTCATCATCAACGTGCTGGCCTTCGCCGTGGCCTATGTGCTCACCATGAACATCAAGGGCGCCAACCTGTTCCGCACGGTGTTCTTTATGCCCAACCTTATCGGCGGCATCGTGCTGGGCTATATCTGGTCCATGATCTTTGACGGCATCCTCAGCCGGTACGGCACCTCCATCCTGCTGGACAGCCGGTTCGGCTTCTGGGGCCTGATCATCCTCATGTGCTGGCAGCAGATCGGCTATATGATGATCATCTATATCGCCGGGCTCCAGGCGGTGCCCGAGGATATGCTGGAGGCCGCCCGCATCGACGGGGCCAACCGCTGGCAGACCCTGTGGAAGGTCACCATCCCCAACGTGATGCCCTCCATCACCATCTGTATGTTCCTCACCGTCACCAACAGCTTCAAGCTGTTCGACCAGAACCTGGCCCTCACCGGCGGCGCGCCCTTCACCTTTGAGACCGCCGCCGACGGCACCATGGTCTCCGTGAAGCAGACCGAGATGCTGGCCCTGAACATCTACAACACCTTCTACGGCCAGAGCGCCAACGCCCGGGGCACCGCCCAGGCCAAGGCCGTCATCTTCTTCCTGCTGGTGGCGGCGATCTCCATCTTCCAGCTCCGCGCGACCCGCAGCAAGGAGGTGCAGCAGTAATGAACAAGCAGAAGAATTACAGCAAGGAGCGCCGGGTCAAGACGGCCCTCACCGTGGTGTTCTCCATCATCGCCGTGGTGTACGTGCTGCCCGTGGTCATTGTCCTGCTCAACTCCTTCAAGCTGAACACCTTTGTGAAAACCGCCACCTTCGCCCTGCCCACCGGCGAGATGTGGGCCGGCTTCACCAACTTCATCAAGGGCATGACTTTCGGCAACTACCCCTTCCTCAAGTCCGTGCTGTACACCGTGATCATCACCCTGGCCTCCACCTTCCTGATCTGCCTGTGCACCTCCATGGCGGCCTGGTATATTTCCCGGGTGAACAGCAGGCTGTGCAAGATTTTCTACTACCTGTTCGTGTTCTCCATGGTGGTGCCCTTCCAGATGGTGATGTTCACCCTGTCCAAGACGGCGGATACCCTCCACCTCAACACCCCCTACACCATCCCCATCATCTACCTGGGCTTCGGCGCGGGGCTGGCGGTGTTCATGTTCTCCGGCTTTGTGAAGGCCATCCCCATGGAGATTGAGGAGGCCGCCGCCATCGACGGCTGCGGGCCGCTGCGCACCTTCTTCAATGTGGTGCTGCCCATGCTGTGGCCCACCATGATCTCCGTGGGCATCCTGGAGATCATGTGGGTTTGGAACGACTACCTGCTGCCCTACCTGGTGCTGGACCGCAATGAGTATATGACCATCTCCATCCACATCCAGTACCTCCAGGGCAGCTACGGCGCGGTGGACCTGGGCGCGACGATGGCCCTGATCCTGCTGTCCATCATCCCGGTGATCGTGTTCTACCTCACCTGCCAGAAGCACATCATCAAGGGCGTGGCCGCCGGCGCCGTTAAGGGTTAAGGAACAACACACCCCGCCCTGGCGGGCGGGGTGTGCGGGAACTCTATCATCAAGGGCGTGGCCGCGGGCGCGGTGAAGGGTTAATTCCCGCCAAAAGCCTTCCCCCTTCCAGGGGGAAGGCCGGCGCCAGAAAAGGAGGGACACGGATGACCATCAAGGATATCGCGCGGCTGTCGGGCGTGGGCGTGGCCACCGTGTCCCGGGTGCTGAACGACCACCCCGACGTGTCAGAGGACACCCGCCGGAGGGTGCTGGCGGTGGTGGCCGAACAGGGCTTCCAGCCCAACACCAACGCCAAGCACCTCAAGCAGCAGAACGGGGCCTCCATCGCCGTGATTGTCAAAGGCACCATGAATATGCTCTTTGCCGACCTGGTGGAGCGGTGCCAGCAGCTGCTTCAGGACGCGGGCCGGGACGCGGCGGTGTACTACCTGGACGAGGACGCCAACGAGGTGGCCTACGCCCTCCAGCTGTGCCGGGAGCGCAAGCCCCTGGGGATCCTGTTCCTGGGGGGGGATCTGGAGTTCTTCGAGGCGGAATTTGGACAGATCGCCGTCCCCTGCGTCCTGCTCACCAACTCCGGGAAGGGGCTGGAATTCCCCAACCTGTCCTCCCTCACCACCGACGACGGGGAGGCCGCCCGGCAGGTGGTCCGCTACCTGGCGGACCGGGGCCACCGGGAGATCGGCCTGCTGGGCGGCAACTGGTCGTGCACCCAGATCAGCTACCGCCGGGTGCAGGGCTGCCAGCGGGCCTTCGACGAGCTGGGCCTGCCCTTCGACCCCCAGCGGTGCGAGCCCTGCCGATATTCCTTTTCGGACGCCTATGACACCACCAGGCGCCTGCTAAGCCGCTGCCCGGAGCTCACCGCCCTGTTCTGCCTCAGTGACGTGATGGCCATCGGGGCCATCCGGGCCATCCGGGACCTGGGCCGCCGGGTGCCGGAGGACGTGTCGGTGGTGGGCTATGACGGCATCCCCCTGTCCCAGTTCTCCGTCCCCCGGCTGGCCACCGTCCGGCAGGACACCCAGCGGCTGGCGGAGCACGGGGTGGACCTGCTGCTGCGCAACATCCAGCGGCCCTGCGCCCCCGTCCACGGGGTGGTGCCCTTCCAGTTCATCCCCGGGGACAGCGTGGCCCCGCCCAGAACCGTATAAACCCTGAATTTTCGAGCCGCCGGATCCCCCATCGGTCCGGCGGTTCGCCATGAAAGGTGGGACCTTTTATGAGATCCGCCGGCATATTAATGCCCATTTCCTCCCTGCCCTCCCCCTGCGGCGTCGGCACCCTGGGCGCGGACGCCCGGGCGTTTGTGGATTTTCTCGCCGCCGGGGGGCAGTCCTACTGGCAGATCCTGCCCATCTGCCCCACCAGCTACGGCGACTCCCCCTACCAGTCCTTTTCCTCCTATGCCGGAAACCCCTATTTCATCGACCTGGACGCCCTGGCGGAATGGGGCTTCCTCAAGCCCGAGGAGTACCGGGACGTCAACTGGGGGGACGACCCCCAGCGTGTGGACTACGGGCGGCTGTACGAGAACCGCTTCCCGGTGCTGCGGCTGGCCTGCTCCCGGCTGGGCCGGGGGGACCTGTTCGAGCTGCGGGGGGTCCTCCCCAACGCCCACTGGCTGGACGACTACGCCCTGTTCATGGCCCTCAAGGACAAGTTCGGCGGGGCGCCCTGGTACCAGTGGCCGGAGGAGCTGCGGCGGCGGGAGCCCGCCGCCCTGAAGGCCGCGAAGCGGGAGCTGAAGGAGGATGTCAAATTCTGGACCACGGTGCAGCTGCTCTTTTTCAACCAGTGGTGGAACCTGAAGGAGTATGCCAACCAGAAGGGCGTGTCCATCATCGGCGACCTGCCCATCTACGTGGCCCTGGACAGCGCCGACGTGTGGGCCAATCCGGGGCAGTTCCAGATGGACGGGAACCTCATGCCCACCGAGGTGTCCGGCTGCCCCCCCGACGGCTTCGCCGCCGAGGGCCAGCTCTGGGGCAACCCCCTCTTTGACTGGGAGCGGATGAAGGGGGACGGCTACCGGTGGTGGCTGCGGCGCGTCGCCTTCCAGCTGGAGATCTACGACGTGCTGCGCATCGACCACTTCCGGGGCTTTGACGCCTATTACGCCATCCCCTACGGGGACGACACCGCGAAAAACGGCCGCTGGCGGCCCGGCCCCGGCATGGAGTTCTTCCGCGCCGTCAACGAAAAGCTGGGGAAGCAGAACATCATCGCCGAGGACCTGGGCTTCCTCACCGACTCGGTGCGGGAGCTGCTGCGGGAGACGGGCTACCCCGGCATGAAGGTGCTGGAGCTGGCCTTTGACAGCCGGGACCCCGCCCCCGGCTACCTGCCCCACTGCTACCCCGCCAACTGCGTGGCCTACGCCGGCACCCATGACAACGACACCATCCAGGGCTGGCTGGCCTCCGCCGCCCCCGGGGACGCCGCCTTTGCCAAGGCGTACCTGCGACTCAACAGGCGGGAGGGCTACCACTGGGGGATGATGCGCTCCGCCTGGGCCTCCCCCGCTGACCTGGCGGTGATGCAGGCCCAGGACCTGCTGGGCCTGGGCAGCGAGGCCCGGATGAACACCCCCTCCACCCTGGGGGGGAACTGGCAGTGGCGGGCCCTCCCCGGCTCCTTCCCCCCCCGGCTGGCCCGCCGCCTGCGCCGGGAGATGGAGGTGTACCAGCGCTTGCCGGGGCAGAACCTGTAAACCCGAAGCGCCCGCCCCTCTGGTTCGAGGGACGGGCGCTTTCAGCATTGACAGCCCCGGGCAAAGGGGGTATGATATAGCCGACACCATGAGGAGGATGCGCTATGACTGGGAAACAATTTGACGTCACCGCTTTGGGGGAGCTGCTCATCGACTTTACGGAGAACGGACTCAGCGGCCAGGGCAACACGCTGTTTGAGGCCAACCCCGGCGGCGCGCCCTGCAACGTGCTGGCCATGCTGAAAAAGCTGGGCCGCTCCTGCGCCTTCGTGGGCAAGGTGGGGGAGGATATGTTCGGCCATCTGCTCCGGGATGTGGCCGCGCAGGCGGGGATCTGCATGGACCACCTGGTCTTTGACCGGGACGCCCGCACCACCCTGGCCTTCGTGAAGACCTTCGCCAACGGCGACCGGGACTTCTCCTTCTACCGCAGCCCCGGCGCGGATATGCTGCTCACCGAGGAGGAACTGCCCCTGGACGTCATCGCGGGCAGCCGGATCTTCCACTTCGGCACCCTGTCCATGACCCACGAGGGGGTGCGCAGGGCCACCCGCAAAGCCATCGACTGCGCCAAGGCGGGCGGCGCGCTGGTCTCCTTCGACCCCAACCTGCGCCCGCCCCTGTGGGCCAGCCTGGAGGACGCCCGGGTCCAGATCGAGTACGGCCTCGCCCGCTGCGACATTTTGAAAATCGCCGACAACGAGCTGGAGTTCATGACCGGGGAGACGGACTTCGACAAGGGGGCCGCCATCCTCCGGGGGCGCTATCCCAACATCCGCCTGTTTAACGTCACCGCCGGGGCCGGCGGCAGCTACTCCTATTATGAGGACAAGCGGGTGTTTGTGCCCGCCTGTAAGCTGGGCGGCACCATCGAGACCACCGGGGCCGGGGACACCTTCTGCGCCTGCGTGCTGAACTTCGTGCTGGAGCGGGGCCTGGATGGCCTCACCCAGGCGGACCTCGCCGAGATGCTCCGCTTCGCCAACACGGCGGCCTACCTGGTCACCACCCGGAAGGGGGCCATCCGCTCCATGCCGGAGCGGGCCGAGGTGGAGGCCCTGCTGGGCGCCTGAACCGCATTACATGAGGGCCCCCGCCATTGGCGGGGGCCCTCAGCGCGTCAAAAAAAGCTGCCTGCCATCAGCGGTGCCGGCCCGTGAAGAACAGCGCCACGCAGCCCGGTCCGGTATGGGCCCCGATCACCGGCCCGATGGAGTTGATGATGATCTCCCTCGTGCCGTAGCGCGTTTTGATCTGATCCGCCACATACTGGGCGTCCTCCTGGCAGTCGCTGTTGCTGATGAACATGGTCTGGGACGCCGGATCTTCCGCCAGCTCGCCCACCTTGTCCACCAGGGCGTTCAGGGACGCCTTGCGGCCCCGGGCGGTGTCCACCTTGATCAGGTGCCCCTCGTTGTCCACGTGCATGACGGGCTTGATCTGGAGCATGGTGCCCACCACGGCGGTGGCGGCGGACACGCGGCCCCCCTTCTTCAGGAAGAACAGGTCGTTCACCGTGAACCAGTGGCACTGCTTCAGCTTGTTGGCCTCCGCCCAGTCCCGCACCTCCTCGATGGATTTGCCCTCCTGGCGCAGCCTGGCGGCCTGGTAGACGAACATCCCCTGGCCCAGGGAGGCGCACAGGGTGTCCACCACGAAAATCTTGCGGCCGGGGTACTGCTCCGCCAGATCACCGGCGGCGATCTGGAAGGAGTTGCAGGTGGTGGACAGACCGGAGGAGAAAGCCAGAACCAGAACATCCTTCCCCTGCTTGAGGACGGCCTCCATGGCGTCGGCCGCCTCGCCCACGTTGACGGCGTTGGTGGTGGCCATGAGGCCCTCCCGCTGCTTGTTGTAGAAGTCCTTGGGGGACATCTCCCGGTTGTCGGGGTAGTTCCGGTAGGTCTTGCCGTCCATGAGGAAGGACAGGGGCAGCACCTCCAGCTCCAGCTCCTTGACGAGGCTGTCGGGCAGGTCGCAGGATGAATCGGTGATAATGACATAGCTGTTCATGGTTTCAGTTCCTCCAAACAACAAAATTGGGTTTGCGCTGCGCGCTTCTCATTTGTCACGCTCCGCGCCCTCCGCGACGCGGTTCTAAGCCCTCCGACTCCGCAAAAGCTGTCCGCCCCCAAAGGGGGCTCCCCTCTTTTGCTCCGCTCCGGTCTTAGCCCGCTGCTCCCGGGCGCTGCGCGCTTCTCATTTCTTCTTCTTGAGCAGATCCTCATGCTCTGTGCGCTGGGCCAGGATGGCCAGGGCCTGGTGGCAGGCCAGCATATTGGCGTAGCTGCGCATGGCCAGGTCCAGCACCAGCTTGGGCAGGTCGTGGTCGGTGGTGTTCTCGTCCAGGCGGTGGGCGGCGTCCGACATGGCCTGGTCCAGGTATTTGCAGAAGTATTCGTACTGCCGTTCCGGCTCCCGCATCTCCCGGCCCACGGTGGTGAGCACCTTCATCTCCCGCACGCTCATCACCTGCTTGAGGGCGCTGATGGCGGTGAGGTAGGCCAGGTGCTCCTGGCCGTACTTCTTGCCGTTGGCACGCTCCAGCAGGCCGTCCTTGATATAGTTGTTGATCATGGCGGAGGTGAGCCCCTCCCCCTCGCCGAAGGCCGCCGCCTGCCGGGCCAGATAGCCCACCACCTGGTCCATATACAGCGGGATGTCGGGCAGAGCGTCCCATCCGGCTGGCCGCGCCTCCATCAGCTGCCGTTTTAATTCTGCCAGTTCCTCCACTGGTCGTCCCTCCAATCTGATGTAGAGAATTATATCATATCATCTTGGGGACGTAAAGAGAAAAAACGGAAAAAGTCCGCGCCCCGCCGGCGGCAAAAAAAACTTGCGCCCTGTCGTCGTACGGTGTAGAATGGGGACGTTAAAAACGCTTCAGGGAGGATTTCGCGTGAAAAAGCAGAGAATGTTAAGACTGTGCCTGGCGTCCCTTCTCCTTCTGGCCCTCGCGGCCTGCAAGGAACCCACGCAGGAGCGCAATAGCCCCCAGCCCACCCCCACCGCCGCGCCCACCCCCACGCCGCCCCCCATCCCCTATACCGACGTGGCGGAGGACGCCCCCTATTATGACGCCGTGGTGTGGGCCTTTGAAAACGGCGTCGCCTCCGACGGGGAGACCTTCGGCCCCGCCGACCCCTGCACCCGCGCCCAGGCCGTCACCTTCCTGTGGCGGGCCATGGGCCAGCCGGCGCCCAAGACGGCGGAAAACCCCTTCAGCGACGTGGACTCCGACGACTGGTATTATGAGCCCGCCCTGTGGGCCAGCGAAAACGGCGTCGCCACCGGGACGCAGTTCAAGTCCGGCAGCCCCTGCACCCGCGCCGAGGCGCTGACCTTTCTGTGGCGGGCGGAGGACGAGCCCATGGCCGCCGTGTACAGCAGCCCCACGGCCCTGGCCGCCCCCGGCAAATACTACGCCCGGCCCGTGGCGTGGGCCGAGGCCGGCGGCCTGCTCTCCGGGGCGGAGTTCGACCACTCCGCCCCCTGTTCCCGCGCCGACCTGATGACCTACCTCTACCGGGCGCGGGAGCTGCGGGCGTCCGCGGAGGGGGCCCGGACGCTCCAGGCGGAGTATGAACAGATCCTCAGCAGCTCCCCCCGCTATGAGATCCACGGCTCCGGCCTGCTGTACGCCGACTATGTGGACGTGGACAGCGACGGCAAATTGGAGCTGCTGACGGTGGGGATCGACCTGGACGATAACAAATTTACCGCAGCGGTCTACGCGGACGTGGACGGCCACGCGAAAAAAACCGGCGAGGGGTCTTTCCAGGCCTTTACGGGGAAGATGTCCGCCCTGTCCCTGTGCAGGGCGGACGGCGGCCTGTATCTGCGCTCCTCCGGGTTTAACAACTCCGGGTGGGGGCATGACAGCAGCGACGAATATTTAAAGCTGGAGCGGGGGGCGGTCACCCCCGGGGACAAGCTGTTTATGGAGGAAGCCTATCAGGACAAGACGGACACTGTGGAGTATACCTATACGGTCTCCGGCAAAGAGGCCACGGAGGGCGAGCACCAGGCGGTTTTGAACAAGTACGGCGATGAAACGCTGCTCTATAATCTGGACTTCGGCTATCTCAGCATATCGGACCGCGGGCTCCTGTCCGCCCCTGAACTCAAGGTAAACGGCTCCGCCGTGAAGCTGTCCGCCCAGCCGTATATTACCCCCTACGATCATGTATTTGTGGTCCCCCTGCGGGACGTGCTGGAGGGGATGGGGGTGGCGGTGTACATCAACTCGGATTCCACCGTCATTGTCGCCTCCACCAAGAGCGATACGCTGGTCGTCTCGAAAAAATCTTTGTACCTTGGCATAGAAGGCGACTCGTGGGATTATGATAATTACCAATATTCTATGAACCGCAGCTATGGCCAAGAGGCCGCGGTGGAAACCGACAACAACGGAACCGTCTTTATGCCGTTCCAGACCCTGATGTCCCTGTTTGGCGCGAAGGCGGAGTGGGATGGCGCGGCGGAGGCGATCCAGATCACCTTCGACCTCCCGGACAGCAGCCGCATGACCCAGGACGAGCTGAACAGGATGATAAACTTCACCTCCGAGGAAGCAATCAAAATCGGCGAACGGAACGGCCACTCCTTCTGGGGGATGATGGTGGCGTACATCGAAGGGGGCTTCTATTTCTCCAACGGGAAAGCGGTCTGGGAATACGCCGCGCTCCCGGCCGGACAGGACGCCGTCTACGACTATGACCCAAACGACGGCGGACACCACGAGGGGACCCCGCCAAGCAATATGTACTATGTGCAGGTTGCCCACGACGGGACGATTACAACGTCAAAATATCCACACGGCGTCTGATAGAAAAGGGCAGCCCCCCGCCACCGGCGGGGGGCTGCCCTTTTACTCCGCCAGGCAGGCCGCGGTCTGGGCCGCCACCCGCGTATTGGCGACAGCACAGCCCCCCGCCACCGGCGGGGGCTGCCCTTTTACTCTGCCAGACAAGCGGCGGCCTGGGCCGCCACCCGCGCGTTGTTGAACACCAGCTGGATGTTGGAGTCCAAACTGTCCCCGCCGGTGAGCTCCTTCACCTTGGCCAGCAGGAAGGGGGTGGTCTCCTTGCCGTGGATGCCGTTGCCCTTGGCCTGCCGCAGGGCCTCGTCGATGGCGGCGTTGATCACCGCCGGATCCATGGAGTACTCCTCCGGGATGGGGTTGGTCACCAGCATCCCGCCTTGGAAGCCCAGCTCCAGGCTGGCCCGGAAGGCCGCCGCCAGCTCCTGGGGGGTGTCCACCCGGTAATCCACCTGGAAGCCGCTGTGCCGGGTGTAGAAGGCGGGCAGCTCCTGGGTGCCGAAGCCCAGTACGGGCACGCCGTGGGTCTCCAGGTACTCCAGGGTGAGCCCCAGATCCAGGATGGACTTGGCCCCGGCGCACACCACCATGACGGGGGTGTGGGCCAGCTCCTCCAGGTCGGCGGAGATGTCCATGGTGGTCTCCGCCCCCCGGTGGACGCCGCCGATGCCGCCGGTGGCGAATACCTGGATGCCCGCCATGTGGGCGATGATCATGGTGGTGGTGACGGTGGTGGCCCCGTCCTGCCCCCGGGCGCACAGCACCGCCAGGTCCCGGCGGCTGGCCTTGGTGACCTTGGTGCCCGCCTTGCCCAGGTACTCGATTTCCTCCTTGGTGCAGCCCGCCTTCAGCCGCCCGCCGATAACGGCGATGGTGGCGGGGACGGCGCCGTTCTCCCGGATGATGTTCTCCACCGCCAGGGCGGTCTCCACATTCTGGGGGTAGGGCATCCCGTGGGAGATGATGGTGGACTCCAGGGCCACCACGGGCTTGTGGTTGGCCAGGGCTTCGGCCACCTCGGGGGATACGTCCAGATACTTGTTCACAGCAAACTCCTCCTAAAAAATAATGTATTCCAAACTCCAGAGCGAAACGCAGTTTCGCGGTTCAAGTTTTTCTTTTTGCTTCTTTGCCCATCCGCGCCGTCAGGGCCTCCACGCTCAGGGCCTCGTTGATGGTCTCGGCGCTCTCCATGGCGAGGGACGCCGCCGCCGAGCCCGCCAGGGCGGTGCCCTCCAGATCGGTGCCCTCCAGGTAGGCCCAGGCCAGCGCCGCCATAAAGGCGTCCCCGCAGCCGGTGGTGTTCACCCGCTTCCCCGGCAGGCAGGGCAGCCGCACCCGGCCGCTGTGATCCGCCGCCAGCACCCCGTCGCCCCCCAGGGAGATAAACACCCGCCGCAGGCCGGTGTCCAGCAGGGCGTCCGCCGCCCGGTTCAGGCTGGCCTCGTCGGTGATGGCCACACCGGACAGCAGCTCCGCCTCCATGCGGTTGGGCTTCAGCGTGTGGAGCTTCCCCAGCACCGGCCCCAGGCGCTGGGCCTTGGCGGTGGACACCGGGTCGGCGAAGATGGGCGGGGTGACGTGCTCGGCGATCCACCGGATGGCGTCGGCGGGGATGTTGGTATCCACCACCACCAGCTGGGCGTTTTGCAGCAGCTGGGCCCGGGAGGCCAGGAAGGCCGGGGTGATGTGCCGGTAGATCTCCATGTCCGCCACCGCCAGCTTCATCTCCCCGCCCTCGTCGGCGATGAACAGGTAGGTGGACGTGCGCCCCCCCGGCACCTGGAGGGAGCGGCTGATGTCAATGCCCAGCTCCCCGCAGGAGGCGGCGATGCGCTGGGCGTACAGGTCGTCCCCGAAGGCGGTGAGCATCCGCGCGTCCAGCCCCAGCAGGGCCATGTTGTGGGCGATGTTCCGGCCCACGCCCCCCAGGCTCATGCGCACCACGCCGGGGTTGGAGTCGGCGGCCACCAGCGGGGCGGCGGAGGCGCCGCCGATGTCCATATTGACCCCGCCCACCACCACCGCGTAGGGGGCGGAGGTGACGATATAGCCCTTGCCGGCGATGTGGCCCTTTTTCATCAGGTTGGAGATATGCACCGCCACCGACGAGCGGGCGATGCCCGCCCTGTCCGCCAGCTCCTGCTGGGAGATCAGGGGGTTTTCCTCAATCCACCGGAGGATCTGCCGTTCCCGCTGGGTCATGGGCCTCACTCCTAAACTTTCTTTCTGTTGATAAGCATATGCTTATTGGGGCGGTTTGTCAAGGGGCAAAAAAATTTTCCTTTCCCCCTTGACGGAAAGATCAAAACGTGCTAATATTTACCTATCAATACGAAAGGCGAGGTGCATCAACCATGAAAGCAACCCATTACGATTTCCAGAGGGAAAATCCCAGGCGTGCCAATATCGGCGGCGGCGCAACTGCGCAGGCGGTGTTTGATCTGCTGTCTCTGGACAGCAGCATTATCGCCATGATTGATGCATCGGAGCAGGGGAAGCCCGCTCTGACCCCCTGCGTCCAGCAGATTGAAAACTTTCTTGAGAAGCGGGCCGATCCGGATTTTGACGTAAGCCAAGATAAGGTTCGGCAGACAATCGGGGGCATGGTCAAGACCATTTTGCGCCCCTTTGGCTATCGAAAGATCAGCCAGAGGAGCCACCTTCCCAAGGGAACCGGCAGATATTTTGTCACTGCGGCTCGCTACACCCTATCCGCCCCGGAGGAGGCCACCATGCGGGTGGTACGGACCATTGAGGAAATTTGACCGTCCCACAAGCAAAGCGCACGCCCTCCGGCGTGCGCTTTGTGTTTATCCCAGCAATAACTTGTCGTCCGCCTCATCCGACCCGGTGGCCTGCCCGAACCGGGCCAGCAGATCCTCCACGGTGAGCTTCTTCTTGTCCTCCCCGGCGATGTCCAGGGCGATGCGCCCCTCGTACATCATGATGAGCCGGTTGCCGTGGACGATGGCGTCCTTCATGTTGTGGGTGATCATCAGGGTGGTGAGCTTATCCTTCTGGACGATGCGCTCGGTGGCCTCCAGCACCTTGGCCGCCGTCTTGGGATCCAGCGCCGCGGTGTGCTCGTCCAGCAGCAGCAGGTCGGGCTTTTGCAGGGTGGCCATCAGCAGGGTGAGGGCCTGCCGCTGGCCGCCGGACAGCAGCCCCACCTTGGAGGTGAGCCGGTCCTCCAGCCCCAGGTCCAGGATCTTCAGCACCTCCCGGTAGCCCTCCCGCTCGTCCCGGGTGATGCCCCGGCGCAGGGTGCGCCCCTTGCCCCGGCGGGCGGCCAGGGCCAGGTTCTCCTCGATCTGCATGGTGGCGGCGGTGCCCATCATGGGATCCTGGAACACCCGGCCGATATATTTGGCCCGCTTGTGCTCGGGCAGCCTGGTCACGTCGGCACCGCCGATGGAGATGGAGCCGGAGTCCACCGGCCACACCCCCGCCACCGCGTTGAGCAGGGTGGACTTGCCCGCCCCGTTGCCGCCGATGACGGTGACGAAGTCCCCGTCCTTTAGGGTGAGGGACACCCCGTTCAGCGCCGTCTTTTCGTTGACGGTGCCGGGGTTGAAGGTTTTGTAGACATTGCTTACGTCAAGCATGGGCGCCGCCCCCCTTTCCCGCGGGGATCACTTTTTTGGCGAAGTACCGCCCTTTCCAGTAGGGCACCGCCAGGAACAGGGCCACCACCAGGGCGGTGAGCAGCTTCAGGTCGTCGGTGGACAGGCCCAGCCGCAGCACAAACTGGATCACGATATAGTAGATCACCGCGCCGATGGCGCAGGCCAGCAGCTTCAGCGCGAAATTGCGGAACACCTTGGAGAACAGCACCTCGCCGATGATGACGGCGGCCAGGCCGATGACGATGGCGCCCCGGCCCATGTTCACGTCGGCAAAGCCCTGGTACTGGGCCAGCAGGGCCCCGGCCAGCGCCACCAGGGCGTTGGACACCATCAGCCCCAGCACCTTGCACCAGTTGGTGTTGATGCCCTGGGCCCGGGCCATATTGCCGTTGGAGCCGGTGGCCCGCAGGGCGCAGCCCAGCTCGGTGCCGAAAAACCAGTACAGCACGGCGATGACCACCGCCACAAAGAGGGCCAGCGGGATCAGCGGGTTGTTCAGGGCCAGGTCCCGCACGTAGCGGGCGGACACCAGCAGGCCGTACTTGTCCACGCTGATGGGCAGGTTGGCCTTGCCGCCCCCGGTGCCCCAGCCCATAATCCGCAGGTTCACGGAGTACAGGGCCAGCTGGGTCAGGATGCCGGACAGGATGGCGGGGATGCCGCAGGCGGTGTGGAGCAGGCCGGTGACCAGCCCCGCCAGCAGCCCTGCCAGCACGGCGCACGCCATGGCCACGCCCACCGGCGCCCCGTTGAGGGTGAGCAGGACGCATACCGCCGCCCCGGTGCCCAGGGAGCCGTCCACCGTCAGGTCGGCCACGTCCAGGATCCGATAGGTGATATAGACGCCGATGGCCATCACGCCCCAGGCGAGGCCCTGGGCCGCGGCCCCGGGCATGGAGTTGAGCAGAGAAGTCAGGAAAGCCATGAAAATCCCTCCGGTTGCGTCACTCCACTACGATGGCCTCATAGCCCTCGGGGGCGGCAATGCCCAAGGCCTCGCAGTTGGCGGCGTTGTACTTCTTTACCACCTGGGGGGCGGATTTGACGGGCATGGTGGACACGTCCGCGCCGTTCACCAGGATGTCGTAGGCCATCTCGCCGGCGATGTGGCCGATGTCATAGTAGCTGATGGTCAGCGTCACCACGCCGCAGCCCTTGCACAGGCCCTCCTCGCCGGTCACCACGGGCACCTTGGCGGGCAGCACCACGTTGGCGATGGCCTCGGTGTTGTCGGCGGCGGTGTTGTCGGTGGGGATATAGATCACGTCGCTGCCCTCGCAGGCGGTCTGGGTGACGGAGGCCACGTCGTTGGTGTCGTTGAAGGCGAACCGCTTGACCTCATAGCCCATGCCCTTCAGGTGGCCCTCGATCACGTCGCACTGGTAGGCGGAGTTGGGCTCGCCGGAGCAGTAGAGCAGGCCTACGGTCTTGGCGTCGGGGAAGATCTCCTGGATCATGGCGGCCTGCTGGTCCAGGGGGGCCAGGTCGGAGGTGCCGGACACGTTGGTGCCCACGGTGCCGTTCCAGTCGCTGATCTCCAGGGCGGTGGCGTAGTCGGTGACGGAGGTGCCCAGCACGGGGATGGTGCTGGTGGCGGAGGCGGCGGCCTGGAGGGGGGCGGTGGCGTTGGCCAGGATCAGGTCCACCTTCTCGGACACGAAGCCGTCAATGATGGTGGGGCACAGGCTCTGGTCGCCGCTGGCGTTGCCCTCGCTGAACTTCACGTTGGCCTCGCCCAGCTTCTCGATGAGGGCGTCCTTGAAGCCCTGGGTGGCGGCGTCCAGCGCCTCGTGGGGGGCCAGCTGGCAGATGCCGATGTTGTACGTCTTATCGCCGGAGGGCTCGCCCTGGGAGGCCTTGGTCTCGGCAGGCTGGGAGTTGTCTGCCTCAGAGGGGGTTTTGGTGTTCTGCTCCCCGCTGTTGGAACAGGCGGCCAGGGACAGGGCCATGACCAGCGCCAGCAGCAGCGCGGTCAGTTTGGACAGTTTTTTCATTCTGAATTCCTCCATTTGGGGTGCTTTACTGCTTTTAGCCGTCAAAGTGCCGACGGAAAAAAGGCCGGGCCCGGAGGCCCACGCCTGACAGTATAACGCTTTAACGCACTGGTGTCAAGCACATTCCGCCCTTTTCCCCCAGATTGCCCCATTCTGCCGGTTTTATCCCGGCCCATCGGGGGGACCTTGTGAAAAACGGCGAACCCGGGGGATCTCCCCGGGTCCGGCAGGACGGTATTGCCAACAGCAGCAAACCGGTATATAATTTTTTGAGAACTGCCGCCGGACCGGGCGCGGGGCGCAACGGGCGGCGGCGCGCTTCATATATTAGGGTAAGCGGGCGGCGGCATCCGGCCCTGTCCGCCCCGGCGGCCGATTTTTCAAGGGTCTGATGATACCATGCAGTACATACCGGGACCATCCCGGGGGGGGTCTCCGCCCTTCCCCGTCCGCCGTCCCGCCCTGCGGGCGCGCGGCCGCGCTGCTTCCGGTAAAATTGGGGCGCCCTCCCCTTGCCGGTGCGGGCCGCCCCGGCAAGGAGCGTACTGCAAATGGAAAAAATACTGATTGTGGACGACAGCATCGTGCAGGCGGCCCAGCTGAAGGCCATTTTGGAGGGCGAATATGACGTGACTGTGGCCAGCACCCCGGAGGACGGGCTGTCCCAGGCCAGCGGCGACAGCTATTCCCTGATCCTGCTGGACGTGGTGATGCCGGGGATGGACGGCTTTACGCTGCTGAAAAAACTACAGGAGGAGATCATCACCCAAAACGTCCCGGTCATTCTGATCACCAGCCTGTCCGATGCGGAGTATGAACAGCGCGGGCTGGTGCTGGGGGCGGTGGACTATATCACCAAGCCCTTCAACCCCCTGATTGTGAAGGCGCGGGTGAACACGCACGTCAAGCTGTACAATTACCGCAGGCAGGTGGAGCAGCAGTCCATGACGGACCAGCTCACCGGGATCGCCAACCGGCGCAGGTACGAGCACTACAGCGCGGCCAAATGGCACGAGGCCGCCCGGCTCCAGGTCCCGTTCTCCGTGTGTATGTTCGACATCGACAATTTCAAGGTGTATAACGACACCTTCGGCCACCCCGCCGGGGACAAGGTGATTGCCGCCGTGGCCGGGGTCATCGCCTCCCGTATGCACCGCAGCACGGATTTTGTGGCCCGCTACGGCGGGGAGGAATTTGTGGCCCTCTCCCTGGGCGAGCCGGCGGAAAAAATATTCGGGCACCTGAAGAAGGTCCGCAGGGCGGTGGAGGAGCTCCACATCCCCCACGCCCCGTCCGTGTCCGAATGGGTCACGGTGAGCGTCGGCGGGGTCACCACCGTCCCCCGGCCGGAGAGCACCTACCCGTTTACCTTGAAGATCGCGGACACCATGCTGTATCACGCGAAAAAGCTGGGCAGGAACCAGGTGGTCTGGGCTGACGAGCAGATGAACCAGCTGCGGGAGGCGTGACGCCGCCCCGCTGAGGAGGAACCAGATATGGAAAAAACCGACCTTGTGCTGGAGCCGCTCACGGACGACAACCTGGGCGAGGCCAGGGGGATCGACCGCTCGGACGTGCCCGTGGATTTTGTGGACACGGTGGACGACATCATGGAGCTGACCCGCTATGGGCTGGAGCACCGCTGCGCCGGGCGCACCTTCCTGGTGCGGTATGGGGGCGTGTGCGTGGGGGTGATCCTGCTGGGGGAGGCCATCCCCTGGGAGACCGACCCGGAGGAGATGCGGGGGCGGCCCTTTTACCGGCTGATGGGCTTTCTGATCGACCGGCGCTACCGGGGCCGGGGCATCGGCGGCCGCGCGCTGGACGGGGCGGTGGCGGCGGTATACCGGGAGTTCGGCCGGCGGCCCATCGCGCTGGGCTGCCACCGGGACAACACGGCAGGCGCCCGGTTCTGGCTGGCCCACGGCTTCCGCAAAACCGGCGCGGCGGACGGCAGCGATGATTATTATATTACTTCCGAACCGAAAGGTCGGAAGTAATATCTGCCATGTTTTGCGGTTGCCGCTGCAGGCGGCGAGCAAAACGGCTTAAATCAATGGTATTATTTCCGAATTTTTAATTCGGAAATAATATCCGCGGCCTGCCGGACGCCGCCGGGGCCTGAGCCGCCCCGGGCCAGGCTCACGCCCCGGCGTACCGGACGGCGTTCATCACACTGATACCGATGATGACCGCCATCAGGACCAGGAACAGCCGGTCCACCATGGCGCTGTCCAGCTTCTTGTTCAGCCCCCGGCCGAGGATCCCGCCGCCGATCCCCCCCGCCGCCATCAGGGCCAGCACCTCGGGCCGGAAGGGCGGCACCGTGCGGGTGGCCAGGGTGGCGATCAGGCTGAACAGCTGGCCGAAGAAAATGATGTACAGGCTGTTGGCGGCGGCGGTTTTGGTGTCCATGCTGAAGAAAAAGTACAGCACCACCAGGTTGATGGGCCCGCCGCCGATGCCCAGGAAGCTGGACATACACCCCAGCGCCAGGCCGATGGCCACGCACGCCGCCTTGTTCCCCACCCGCAGGGTGGGGATTTTTGCCCGGTTGACGGTGTAGATCAGCGTCCCCAGCGTGACAATGGCCAGGCACACCGCCTGCACCGAGCCCACGGCGTTGGGGTTTTCAAACATGGCCCTGACGGCGGAAAACAGGCGGCTGCCCAGCAGCCCCCCCGCCGCCGCGCCCAGGGCCAGGGGCGTCCCCGTGGACAGGGAGACCCGGCGCTCCCCGGCCAGCATGGACCGCCCCACGGAATAGCAGCTCATGGTCAGCACCGTACAGCCGGACAGGAAGCTGATGGCGGCCACCTCCTCCAGATGGAGCAGGTCCAGCACCGGCTTGATGATGACGCCGCCGCCGATGCCGCAGACGGCCCCCACCGTGCTGGCCAGCAGGCTGACCAGGAAAAAAATCAACAGCATGGCGTCCTCCCTCTCTCACCGCGCCTGGGCGCGGGGTATGAACCGGATCATACGTCTGTCTGGCAGGAACGGCGGGTACGGCCCCTTAGAACCTGTATTCACAACCTCAATCCACCGTCTGGCCGGGTCTTTTCCCGCCATGCCGCGTTAAATTTTCTTGAAATAAACCCAATTATTCCTGCGAAAATTTGCCTTGCCTGACGGGAAAATC
>CATLEJ010000015.1 GCA_949916125.1 uncultured Oscillospiraceae bacterium | reverse complement strand
GGGACGCTGCGCTGGGTTCGGGGGCCGGGCAGTCGTAGGGCTGGTAGCCCTGGACGGAGCCTGCGGTCTTGATCACGCTCACGGCGCTGTCCCGGGCCTGGGCGGAGTTGAACATCATGTGGAAGCCGTGCTCGATGATGGACTCCGTGGTGCCGGGGTTGGTCTCCACATCGGGGGGGTCGAAGATGAAGTCGGTGTCGTCGCACACGTCCTTCACGGAGGTGACCAGCATGAAGGCCCGCAGGCTCTCCATGCCGCAGCCCTCCTCGAAGTTGACCTGGAGGCCGAAGGGGAACCCGGTGCTGCCCGGGGCGGCGGCGGGGACGGCCCCTGCCGGGGCTGCCGCGGGGGCCGGCGCAGGCTCGGCTTCCGGCGGTTCCTCCCCCTTAATTTTAGCGATCAGGGTATTAATATTTGAAAGGAAACTGTCGATATCCTTATCAAGAGGTTCGTCTGCCTCGATCTTCTCAACCTCGCCCCGGAAGAAGTCGATGGACTGGAACACCACGTCGAACAGCGCGGGGCGGTTTTCCTCGGACACCACCGACATGGTGCCCTCCCGGATGATGAAGAACATATCCTCGATCCGGTGGGCCACCGTGGCCAGGCTGTCGAACTCCATCATGGCGGAGGAGCCCTTGATGGTGTGCATGATGCGGAAAATCTCGTTTACATTCTCCTGCGAGAAGGTATCGGCCTTTTCCGCTTCCAGGACGATGGTCTCCAGCTGCTCCAGAAGGGTCCCGGTTTCGTAGATATACATATCGAGAATTTCATTGCCGCTGCCCATAAAAAGCACCACCTCAGTAAATATCTTTTATCTTTACTATTATCGGCAGGACATGAATGAAAATTAAGTAGGTTTTCTAAGTTTTATCTCAGGGGTGTGAAAAAATGCCTGATCTTTTGGGAGCGACCAACCCGGTCCCGGGTTATGACAATACGATCACCAACCGGAACATCCCCGTTTCCCCTGACAACACCCAGATCCAGAACGTGCCGGATCTGAACCGGGTCACGGGGCCGGACAACCGCACCGAACAGCAGGACAGCGGCCAGGCCGGGGACTCCGGCCAGGTCCGGTACGACTCGAATTTCCAGACCTTCCTCCAGCAGCTGCGCCAGGGCGGGGACGTGACCCAGGAACTGGCGCGGCTGCTCGCCCGGGAGGGGACGGTGGTGACCTCGGGGATGAGCGAGGGCATCGCCGAGGAGATCTCCCAGGCCATGGAGCTGCTGAAAATGGACCAGGGGCAGCTGCTCAAATTCCTCAGCGCACAGGTGAAGGCAGGGACCCGCTTCGGCGGGGCCCTGTTTGCCCTGCTCAGGAACGCCTACGCCCGGGCGGATTCCGCCGGGGTGCGGGGGGATATCCTGAACTTCCTGAAAAGCTACAGCGACTTTTCCTCCACCGCCCACATCGAGGGGAACCTGCTGCGCAATATGGCCGGGATGGCGGACGCCATGCCCGCCAGCTGGGGGGATAAGCTGCGCCAGCTGCTGGCCCAGCTGGAAAACGGCATCGCCGCCGGGGACCGGCAGGGGAATATCAACCTGCTCCAGCAGGAGGTGTTCCCTTTTATGTCCGCCTATGTGAGCCAGACCCATGACATGGGCACCCCCCGGGAGCTGCTGAGCCTGCTGGCCCTGGACGTGGCCCGGTACGAGAACGGCTCGGAGGATAAGCTCACCGAGGCGTTCCACCAGCTGTCCGGCTACGGCACGCTGAAGGGGATGCTGGGGGGCATCGACAGCAAGTCGCTGCTCAAGCTGCTCCAGGCCGGCCAGTTCGGCAAGGGATCCTCCGCCACCCAGTTCGCCGACCACATCGCCGCCGCCGCCGCCCGGGCCCTTCGGGGGGAGGGCAGCGCCGAGGTGCAGCAGACCTTCCGCAACCTGGTGTCCGCCATGCTGGTGAACGAGAGCGTATATATGCCCCTGAACCACTTCCTGATCCCCCTGGAGATGGACGGGCACAAGCTCTTTTCCGAGCTGTGGGTGGACCCCGACGCCGAGGACAAAAAGGGCGGCAAGGGCCAGGGAGAGAAGTGTATGCGATTTCTGTTCAAGCTGGACGTGGAGAAGCTGGGCCTGTTCGACGTGATCCTCACCAGCCGGGAGAAGGACGTGGACGTGGTGATCGCCTGCCCGGAGGGGGCGGCCCCCTTCTCCAGGGAGATCGAGCGGACGGTTTCCCAGATCCTCACCCGCAACGAGCTCACCCCCGTGGGGGTCAGCGTGCGGAAGATGGAGCGCCCGGTCACGCTGACCGAGGTGTTCCCGAAAATCTTTGAAGGGAAGAACAGTGTCAATGTCAAGGTATGACGGCAGGCGGAACCCGTCCAAGAAGGCCGTGGCCCTGCAGTACGACATGGGGGGCAACGCGCCGGTGATTGTGGCGTCCGGGATGGGGTATATGGCGGAAAAAATCGTGGAGGTGGCGGCGGACAGCGGCGTGCCCATCTACGAGGACAACTCCCTGGCCACCATCCTGACACAGCTGAAGCTGGGCCAGGAGATCCCGGAGGAGCTGTATAAGGCCATTGTGGAGATCTACGTATATTTCCTGCACTTTGACCCGGCCACGGGGAAAGCGCGGGAGGGGTCTGCCCCGGCCGCCACCGGCGGGGCGGACCAGGGCCGGGAATAGCCGAGGAATAGGAGGAACGAGGATGGCACAGGAACAAAACCGGTATCTGCTGCTGGACAGCGGGGGAGCCCCCCTGGCCCAGGCGAAAGTCCAGGGGACGCCCAGCGGGGCGCTCTGGCAGCTCCAGGTCCTGGGCGGGAAGGAGGACGAGGTGCTGGAGCATAAGAGCTTTAAGCTGATGTCTATTGAGGACAGCAGCCCGTCCTACGAGGGCACGCTGGTGCGCAGCCGGAACGACATGATCCAGCTGGAGGTGCGCAAAACCGCCGCCGCAGGCAATGATATGCGGAAAAACCTCCGGGTGCCGGTGGAGGTGCACAGCTTTGCCTACCCGGTGAGCGGGAGCTGGAGGGGCCGCCGGGAGGTGGATACGCACGACCTGAGCTGCGGCGGCATCGCCTTCTACTGCGCGGGGGAGTTCCAGATCGGGGAGCGGTTCGAGATCGTCATCCCCGTGACCAGCGAGCCATTGGTGGTAATGGGCCAGATCCTCCGCCACCCCGCGGATAGCCGGGCGGCGGCGGAGTCCTTCTACGCCGCCAAGTTCGTAGAGCTTTGCAACGACGAGGAGACGCTGCTGCGGGAGGCGGTATTCAATCTCCAGCTGTCCGGGCGGCCCAGAAGGGCCGACCGGTAAACATACAACCCCAACGGATATGGACAGGTTCGGCCCGGCGCGGGCTGGGCCGGAAAGGAAAGGTCACGATTCATGAGCAAGCATCGTACACGCAAAGGAATTTGGAACCGGCTGTTGTCAGGACTGCTGTGCCTGACCATGCTGGCAGGGCTGCTGCCGGGGGCGCTGCTCCCGGCCGGCGCCGCGGAGCACTGGGCCATGCCCTATGCCCGCCAGCTGGTGGACTGGGGCGTCATGCGCGGCGACATCAGCGGGAACCTGAACCTGAACCGCCCCATCACCCGGGCGGAGCTTGTCACCATGATAAACCGTGCCTACGGTTACGATAAGCTGGGTACGATGCCCTTTACCGATGTGCAGTCCTCCGACTGGTACGCCGAGGACATCAACATCGCCTATAACATGGGCTACTTCAAAGGGACCTCCAACACCACCGCTTCCCCCAAGGCCAATGTGACGCGGGAGCAGGCGGCGGTGTTTCTGGCCCGGAACCTGGTGCTCCGGGAGAAGGCGGGCGAGAGCCTGGGCTTCTCCGACAGCCGCACCATGAGCGAGTGGAGCCGCGGCCTCATCGCCGCCGCCGTGGAGGAGGGCATGATTACCGGCTACAGCGACGGCAGCTTCCGCCCCTTCCAGTACATCACCCGGGGCGAGGTGGCCGCCATGCTGGTGCGGGTGATCGGCACCCTCGTCGACAAGCCGGGCAACCAGAGCCTGGGCGACGTGTACGGCAACGTGACCGTCAGCAGCACCAATGTCAGCCTGCGCAACACCACCATCCTGGGCAACCTGTACCTCACCGGCGGCATCGGCCTGGGCAATGTGCTGCTGGAGAACGTCACCGTGCTGGGCCAGATCGTGGTCAGCGGCGCGGGCGAGAGCCACGCCAGCGACAGCAGCGTGATCCTGCGCAACGTAGAGGCCGACAAGCTGGTGGTGGACAGCGTCAAAAACCAGTTTGTCACCCTCCGGGTGGAGGGCGTGACCGACATCCCCGTGACCAGCGTGCGCACCAACGCCTATGTGGACGATTCGTCCATCGCGGGCTACGGCCTGACCCGCGTTGAGCTGGACGGGGAGAACGGCGTCCGGCTCCAGCTGGCGGGCAGCGTCAAGGAGGTCGTCAACCTCACGCCCGCCTCCGACCTGCAACTGGTGCAGGGCTCGGCGGAAAAAGTCACCGTGGACGAGGTGGCCCGGGGTTCCACCGTGCTGGTGGGCGAGGGCACCCGGATGGATGAGCTGAATCTGGACGTGGCCACCCTGGTCACCGGGGACGGCGACATTAAAAACCTGAACGTGGGCTCCGCAGGCTGTGAAATCGACCCCCTGCCCGACGGCATTGTCATCCGCCCGGGCATCTCCGCCGACGTGGACGGCAACACCATGGACAGCAACGACGCCGCCGAGATGTCCGCCGAGCCCAGGCTGATGGCCAGCTTCCCCAGGGTGCAGAATATCTCCCCCACCGGGGCGGAGGCCGTGTTCAGCGCCAACAAGCCCGGCACCATCTACTGGGCCGTGTCCGCGATGGCCGACGGCTCGGTGAGCGAGGAGGACCTGATCTCCAACCCGGCCTATGGCGGGAATATCTTTGAGGGGCAGGCGGGCCAGATCAACGCCTCCAGCGCCCGGACGGAGTATAAGCAGACCATCAGCAAGCTCACCCAGGACGGCTCTTACTACCTCAGCGCCATCCTGGTGGACGGCCGCGGCAAGCGCAGCCCCGTAAAGGTGATCGCCTTCTCCACGCCGGACGACACCCAGCCCGCCTTTGTCGCCCCCTATCCCCAGATCACCAAGGCCACCACCGAGGTCGCCCAGACCACTGTGATGGTCAACAAGAACTGCCTGCTGTACTGGGCGCTCCTGCCCGACGGGGCCCAGGCCCCCACCAGCCAGGAGCTCAAAACAGGCTCCATCAGCGGGAACTCGGGCTGGGGCTCCCTGAGCGTGGTGAAGAACGCCACCATCTCCATCAACGTCAACCGGACGAAGCTGCGGGAAAAGACCAGTTATGACCTGTTCCTCTGGCTCACCGACCACAACGGGGCCAAGAGCTCCAGCGTCGTCAAGCTGGATCTCACCACCCCGGACGAGACGCCGCCCATCGTCACCATGGACGGCCAGTTCCCGCCCTACGGCGACACCACCGCCAGCGCCACCTTCTCCATCAACGAGGCCCCGGCCACCCTGTTCTGGGCCGCGGTGGCCGAGGGTAACCAGACTTTCATCACCCCCGGCGCCACCCCCGAGGAGAACGACGAGATCATGGCCGACCGGCGCACCAAGATGCGCGTGGAGTCCGGCAAAAACGCGGGCGCCACGGCCAGCGGCAGCGTGACCCTGCGGGACGGGCAGGCCAATATGGACACCATCCTCCAGGCCACCGGCCTGAACCTCCCCGGCGTCAGCAACTATACCCTGTACTACGTGGGCAAGGACGCCGCCGGGAACTACTCCGAGCGGGTGGGGCAGATCCGCGTCCAGACCACCGACAAGGTAGCCCCCACCGTCAAATATGAGTTCGTCAACGGCGTGGACGGCCGGCCCAAGACCGGGGAGGACCTGAAGCTGGTGTTCTCCGAGAACGTCCAGGGCGGCGGGCTGTCCGGCGTGGACACCTTTGAGGACTATTACAACACCGTAAAGAGCAGCATCGGGACGCCCAACGAGGACTCCGCCCGGAACGCGCTGGCCGAGGAGCTGTCCAAGCACTTCCGGCTGTACCGGCTCACCCAGAACGCCAGCGGAGGCACCGGGAGCTATGTGCCGGTGGAGCCCTATACGGGCCCCGTGGCCAACAAGCTGAGCGAGGCCACCGAGTGGACCATCGACTTCCGCTACGCCGAGATCAACAAGAAGCCCAACGGCGAGGTGGAGCTGATCTTCCCGGCCAGCACCGGCGACCTGCGCAAGAGCGCCCTCCAGCTGGAAAGCGGCGCGACCTATTACTTCCAGCTGTTGAGCGTGTTTGACATCGGCATCCAGCCCAACGGCGTGGCCGAGAACCCCACCGACAAAAACGAGACCGGCAACTACACCATGCCCGCCTTTAAAACCATCTACGGGCAGGTGCAGCTGGCAAACAACTCCAGCATCACCAAGATCACCTCGACGGATACGGCCCTAAATAACATCCGTTTGGATATGTGCATCGAGCTGACGCCGGAATCCACCAAAAAAATGCCCACCACCGAGTACTGGGACATGATTATGTGGAGCGACGACGTCACCGTGGACGTGCTGGTCTACCGGCAGGAGGTCTCCAAGGACGCCAGCGGGAACACCACCACCGGCGCGTGGACGTGCCTGAACCCCAACAACACCCCGATCACCATCAAGGGCGACCCCAACAAGCCCGCCGCCAGCCTGGGCTGGGACGTGCTGGGCGGCTCGGTGGGCGCCTACGGCGTGGTGAAGAACACCCTCCAGGAGGGCCACACCTACCGCTACGGCATCCACTTCACCTCGGTGGATTTGAAATCCGAGGGTTCCGACAAGACCAAGACCCCCGACAACTGGGACAGCGTCACCATGCGCTTCAGCCTGATCGCGGGGAGCCTGACCAATGTGCGGGTGGTGTCCGCGGCCCCCAACCCCAGCGCCACCAGCGCGGGCTATGACGGCTATATCGAGCGGGAGCTGGTCAGCGAAATCGGCATTGTGTACGAGACGCCGGTGAAGAAGATCCTCTCCTACACCGCGCCCTTCCAGAACACCCGGGTGCCGTCCTTCCAGTCTACCTACCCCACCTTTGAGGCGGAGTCCGGCTCCATCAAGGTGGATGTGCAGCTCACCGGGCCGGGGACGGTGAATATCGTGGCGGCTGAGGTGGGCACCATCCCGGTTACTATGGCCGACACCTACACCGCGATCAACGCGACCAACGACGGCAGTGCCACGGATGGGAAAACAGATACGGAAAAAGAGACGTGGTTGGCTGATAACCTTGGTAAGCCTGGTGGAGAACGCACCTATATCCCCATGGACGGCGCGGATCGGAACAAATACGCGCAGTACATCAGCTATATGGCCTCCGGCGCGGGGACGACGGCAAAGGCCGCCGTGAACTACGCCTCCCCAAGGAACATTGAGATCGCCAACCCGGAGTACTGGTACGCCAGTGAGCTGGCCAAGCCGGATTCCAAAATCCACCTGCCGGAGGGCGGCCCCATCAAATACGTCTCGGCCACCGAGGACGGGATCATCCGGGGGCTGAAGGCCAACACGTATTACTACATCTACGTGGTGCTCCAGGGCGGCGGCAACCCCGGCCCAACCGTGGAGGTGTACCGGGTGAAGACCGCCGAGGCGAAGCCGCCTATCGTGGAGATCCGCAACTCCCGCACCGCCGCCGATATGACCACCCCCCATGACGACGGCACGGAAATTTACTATGCGCTGGCGGTGCTGAACAGTCTGCCCAGCACCCTCAACGACAAATATTACTGGACGACTGGGGGCACCGGGGACGACCCCACTGTAAGCCATTACTGTACCGTCTGGGAGGCGATGATGCGCAGGGATTCCAGCAACAAGACGCTGTTTGACCGCTATGTGGACGACGTAGACAAGAAAAACAGCACAAACCTGCGAAACGACGTATACCGCTGGATCAGCAAATCCGGCGAGCAGATCATGGGCCAGGGCCCCCTCATGCGGTACGGGCCCTTCGACGGGCCGTCAAAGAGCCAGGACTTCACGAAGGACATGAACTCCAAGGACGCGGAATACGTGGTGTTTGTGATCGCCCGGAACAGCGGCGCGGAGGACAGCGCCGCCAACTACGGCTTTGCCGCCGCCCGGGGCCTGTTTTACCCGGACACGGAGCTGCCGGAGTTTAACAGCGGCCAGGAATACAAGGGCTACCCCGGTGTGCGGCTGATTCGGTTTACGCCGACAAAGGTTTATGAAGCTGATGGCACCACCGAGGTGACAGATCCTGATTGGCGAAGCGATCCCAAGGTGAATACGTTTAAATTTGACGGGTCGTTAATCCTCCAGTTTACCGCCCCAGTGTACCAGGTGGTGACCGAGGGCGGGACAGTGGTTCGGAAGGAAGTCTGGTCGGCGTCATCAACTTTTGTTGCGGATGAGATGGGGAAGGATTCGGATCTGAAAGCGGTCAGTATTCTGGACATCATGACCCCCACAGGGTACGGGACTTGGAGTGTTGCCAAGGATGTGAAAGGCGCGGCCCAGAGCTTTACACTGACGTTTGAGAAGATCAGCAACGGGAGCGAGATTTATCTGCCCAATTCGGGCAACCTTGGCAACAGCAACCCGGACGTGGACGCCAGCACAAAACACCTGACGGTGACGCTGGACACCACGCTGACCGAAAAGCACTGGAGCAACACCCCGGAGGACTTCCCCGCGGGGACGCCCCAGATGAGAAACCCCGGCTTCCGCGCAACCTGGCAATAACCCCCCGGAGCGGGCGGCCCTGCCGCCCGCTCCCCCTTGAAATCAAGAACCGCGCAAAGGAGTACCGATTATGAGGCAAACTGTTTCGCGCCGCTTTGGCGCGCTGGTTCTGGCGCTGGCCATGGCGCTGTCCCTGGCCGTCACGCCGGCCTGGGCGGAGGACAATGCTTTTACCGTCATCCTTGCCGTAAAGGATAGCGGAAGCAGCTCGGCGAAGGTCGGGGAAACCATCACGCTGGAGGCGACATTGGCCAATGCCCCGACAGATAAAACGCTGGTGCCCCACTGGGAGACCGACCCATTGGCAAGCAGCGGCGCGTTCACGGTGGAGACCGGCTCTGACAACACAACCTATGTCATGAAGGGCGCAAAGGCAGGAAAGGTCAAGGTTTCGGTGTGGTATTCCGCTGACGACGATCCGAATACGAAATTGGCGGGCAGCAACGAGGTGGAGGTGGAATGGACGCAGGACACCACCTCCGGGGAGATTGTGGCCACCGGCATCACCCTGAACAAAACCACCCTCCCCATGACGCTGGGCGGCGCTTCGGAGACGCTGACCGTCACCTTTACGCCCACGGACACCACCGACAAGACCGTGACCTGGAGCAGCAGCGACGATACCGTGGCCACGGTGAGCGCCGATGGCGAGGTCACCCCGGTGGGGCTGGGCACGGCCACCATCACGGCGGAAACGAAAAACGGAAAGAAGGCCACGTGTACCGTGACGGTGAGCACCGCCACGGTCACCGGCCTCAGCTTTGCCCAGAGCGGGGACTACGTGTGGAATACCCGGGACGGGAGCCCCTGGGAGCTCACCGTCAACTGCACCCCGGCCAACGCTGAGGACAAGGACCAGATCACCTGGACGGTGACCACACGGGACCCCGCCGAGACCCGCGCCTGGGACGAGATCGTGAGCGTGTCCAAGGGCGAGGACGGCAAGGTCAACGCCACGGGCCCCTCCATCAAGGTGACGAACCTGACCCCCGGCGAGGTGGTCTTTACGGCCACGGCCCCGGGGGGGGCTACCGCCAGCAAGAACGTGACCATCTCCGGCATTCTCCTTACAACCGACCGGCTGGAGGAGAAGAAGGTGTCCATGCTGGTGGGGGAGAGCAAGATGATCGGCGTGGACAAGTCGTATGGCTTCGCCGCCAACGGCAGCGGCAGCGACATCGTCTGGATGAGCTCCGACCCGTCCACGGTGACGGTGACCGACGGCGAGCTGGTGGCCTGGAAGCTGGGCACAGCCACCATCACCGTCACGAAAAACGGCTACAGCGCCCGGTGCGAGGTGAAGGTGGTGGAGGACGTCGAGTCGGTCATCACGGTCAACGACCCCAGCAACCCGGTGACGTACAGCCGCCCGCTGACCTTCGACCGCGTCTATGACAGGCTCAACCAGATCAGCATTGACCGGACCAGGGTGACGGACGCCGTCGGCACGGTCACCCAGGAGGGGTCCCCCCTGAACTATATCACCAACGTGACCGTGTCCACCGACCAGGGCACCCTTTACTACAATTACAACTCGGAGGCCAACACCGGCGCGGGTGTGGCCGCCACCGACCGTTTTGCCAAGGTGATGACCTCCACTGCCCAGAAGACGCTGGACCGGCTCTATTTCGTGCCGAAGCAGGGGTTCAGCGGGGAGGCGGAGATCACCTTCAACGGCTGGTCGATCAGCGGCTCGTCCTTCTCCGGCACGATCAAGGTGATGGTGCAGGGCTCCGCCGGGATCAGCTACCGGACCACCATCGGCGAGCCGGTCTATTTCCAGAGCGGCGACTTCAACTCCTACTGCCGCACGGTGATGGGCCGCGACCTGAGCTATGTTACCTTTACCCTGCCCTCCAGCAGCGAGGGTGTGCTGTATTACAACTACACCAATGAAAACCAGTTCGGGGGCCGCGTGACCACCAGCACCCAGTATGGCCGCTCCGGGCGGAATACCATTGAGGACGTGTGCTTTGTGCCCGGCGCCGCCTTTACCGGTGAGGTGAAGGTCGGCTACCGGGGGGTGGACACCGGGGGCGGCGCGTTCAACGGCACGGTGACCATCACGGTGTCCCCGGCCAGCGCGGAGGGGGATACGGCCAACATATACCTGAGCGTCCAGCAGGGCGAGACAGTGACCTTCCCCACCAACCTGTTCAACGCGGCGTGCCAGGCCACCATCCGGGATACCCTGTCCTATGTGCGCTTTGGGCTGCCCTCCTTCAGCGAGGGCACACTGTACTATAATTACCGGGGGCCGGGGAGCTTTGACAGCCGCGTGGATACCACCACCCGGTACTACTACAGCGGCTCCCCCGGCATCAGCGGCGTCACGATGGTCCCCGCCTCCAACGACGCCAGGCAGGTGGCCATCCCATACACCGGCTACGGCGTGGGGGGCACCACCTATACCGGCAAGGTGTTCATCACCTTTGGCAACACGAACCGGGGGATCATCCGCTATTCCCTGAACAAAAACGCCGAGATCCGCTTCACCCCCACCGACTTCATCAGCGCGGGCATCCTCCAGATGGGCACAGGCGTGGAGTACGTGGAGTTCCAGGTGCCGGAGAACACCAGCCGGCCCGACCTGGAGCCGTGGAGGCTGTACTACCGTGAGAGCGGCAGCGCCTATGACACGGATGTGGGCTCCGGCACGGAATATTACTGCAATCCCCGGGACAGCTATCAATACCGGCTGGGCAATATCACCTTCCGGGCAGGGGAGTCGGCCTGTACCGTCATGATCCCCTATAAGGCGTACAGCACGGAGGACAGCGCCGGCAGGAGAAAATCCTTTGAGGGCATGGTGGTCGTCCAGGTGGGCGCGCCCACCCCGGCGGACGTCAGCCTCTCCACCCATACCTCCGAACAGGTGTGGCTGTCGTCCTACAGCCTGCGCAGTGTGTGCGGCATTGTGATGGACAAGGGGCTGTCCTATATCCAGATCACCGGCCTGCCGGAGGAAGAGGCGGGGCGGCTGTATGACGGATACATTGGGTACAAAACCGGATTACAGGTCAAGGCTGGGGACCGGTTCTACTGCGTGGGCGCCCCCGGCATCGACGACCTGAGCTTTGTCCCCAGGGGCGGTTTCGAGGGGAGGGCGGAGATCGACTATGTGGGCTACAGCAGCGACGGCCAGGAGCAGGTGAGCGGAAAGATCGTTATCAATGTCTCCAAATCCACCGCCTCCCGGTACTTCAACGACATGGGCCGCCACCTGTGGGCGGCTGACGCGGTGGACTACCTCTATGCCAACGACACCATCAATGGGGTGGGGGGCGGCAGGTATAACCCCGCCGGACGCATTACCAAGGGGGACTTTACCCTGATGCTGGTGCGGGCCTTTGGGTTCCGGGCCAGCGGCACGCTGAGCTATTCCGACGTGCCCGCCGACAGCTACTATGCCGACGCCATCCGCATTGCCGGCCTGAAGGGCATTACGGGGGGCAGCGGGGGCCGTTTCTACCCCAAGGCCGCCCTGACCCGGCAGGACGCCATGACCATGATCTATAACGCGCTTTCGGCCAGTGGCTGGACGCTGACCAACGGGTTGGCCGCGGACCTGAGCGTGTACCACGATGAACGCCAGATTGCCAACTACGCCAGGCGGGCCATCGGCACACTGGTGCAGATGGGCGTCGTCCAGGGGGACGGCAATGGCTATTTGCGGCCTCAGAGCTACCTCAGCCGGGCGGAGACGGCCATGCTGATGCACTCCATCATGACGCTGTGACCCCCGCGGAGAAAGGAGGCCCGGAGCATGACAGATACGCCACAGGCGGAACAGCCTGCGCAGACCGGTGATTTTGGCCTTCGCCCGAACATGGCGGTGGAGGTGCTGACCATGGAAAACCGCCTGGTCTTTATCGGCCGGGTGGAGAGCGTCCAGAACGGGGCGGTGATCCTCCGGGATACCAAGGGGAACGAGCTGCCTCGGGTGACCTATAACCGGGAGCTGAAGCTGCGTTTCTTTCAGGGCAGCGACAGCACGCTGATTTACGGGAAGATCTGCGGCAGCACCGACCAGATCTGGAAGCTGGACCGGCTGGAGAGCAGGGTAATCAAGGAGCAGCGGGCCTTTTTCCGCCAGCGCATCAGCACCAGCACCCAGGGGACGTGGCGCCGTCCGGCAAAGCCGGGGGTCCCGGCAAAGGAGGGCTCCTGCCAGGTGCTGGATGTGAGCGCCGGGGGCCTGCTCATCAGCAGCGGGGAGCCGTTCCAAGTGGGGGACCGCCTGCGCGTGGACGGGGTCTGCCTGACCCCGGGGATGGCCCCCTTCCGCTTTGACTGCCAGGTGCGCCGGGTGGAGCGGAAGAAGGAGAGCTTCCACTACGGCTGCAAGCTGGAGGCCCTGCCGTCCAAGGAGCAGGACCGCCTGCTCCAGGCGATTTTCACCGTGCAGCGGGAGGAAATCAGGCTGCAAAAGGAACGGGGGAGCCTGTAGCCCCCGGGGGCGCCCGATACAGAGGAAAACAGCGCGGTTCCGCCGTCCGGCGGGGCCGCGCTGTTTTGCGCAGAAACGGCGAGAGTTCGGCATTTTGACGAACAAGAAGGAAAGAAAAACGATAAATTTGCATCTTTTCTATGGAAAAGAAGAAAGTTAAGGGGAAAAATTGACGGAGTATCCCCCAATAACTTGGAGAAAACCGAGGGGAAGATTGTGTAAATCAACGCTTGCATTTGCTGGGGAAGCGTCTATAATATAGCAAACATAAGTCATGGAGGCGGCTTATGCGCCGGGTACGGCCCGGCGGGACCAATCTACCACCCTGCCTTTGGAAGGAGGCAATTTCAATGACGAAAGACTTAACGACAGGCAGCCCTATGCGGTTGATTCTGGGCTTTACCCTGCCCACGCTGTTCGGCCTGCTGTTCCAGCAGTTCTATAATATGGTGGACGCCATGATTGTAGGAAAGCTGCTGGGCTCCCAGGCCCTGGGCGCGGTGGGGGCTACCGGCTCCATCAACTTTTTTGTCATCGGGTTTTGCCTTGGTGTATGCAGCGGCTTTGCCATCCCCGTGGCCCAGCGGATGGGGGCGAAGGATTACCCCCAGATGCGCCGGTTTGTGGCCAACGCCGTATACCTGTCCGCCATCCTCGCCCTGGTGCTGACGGTGCTCACGGGCGTATTCTGCCGGGACATCCTCACGGCCATGCTCACCCCCGAGGATCTTTTTGAGGACGCCTACGCCTATATCTTTGTAATCTTCATGGGCATACCCGCCGTATTCCTCTATAACCTGCTGGCGTGTATCGTCCGGGCGCTGGGGGATAGCCGCACGCCGGTGTATTTCCTGGCCCTGTCCGCGGGGCTGAATATCGTGCTGGACCTCGCCTTTATCCTGATCTTCCGGTGGGGCGTGGCCGGGGCGGCCATTGCCACGGTGGTGTCCCAGACTGTGTCCGGCCTGGCCTGCCTGGCCTATATGGTGCGCCGCTTCCCCATCCTCCGGGTGACCCGGGAGGAGAGCCGTCCAAGCCTGGATTCGTGCAAGTCCCTGTGCGCCATGGGCCTGCCGATGGGCCTGCAATACTCCATCACCGCCATTGGCTCCATCGTGCTCCAGACCTCGGTAAACGCCCTGGGCAGCCTGTATGTCACCGCCGTGGCCACCGGCTCCAAGGTGTATCAGCTCCTGGCCTGCCCCTTTGACGCCATGGGCTCCGCTATGGCCACCTACTGCGGCCAGAATGTGGGTGCGGGACGGCTGGACCGCCTGCGCCAGGGGGTGCGGGCCTGCTCCCTGCTGGGCCTGGTCTACTCCGTGGGGGCCCTGGCGGCCATGCTGTTCCTGGCGCCCCAGGCGGCCATGCTGTTCCTGGATCCCGCCGAGGCGGGCCTGGAGACGCTGCTGTCCCTCACCGTGCAGTATATCGTGATCCTCACCGCGTTCTTCTTCCCCCTGGCCCTGGTGAACATCCTGCGCTTCTCCATCCAGGGGATGGGGTTCGGCACGTTTGCCATCCTGGCGGGAGTGCTGGAGATGATCGCCCGGACTGTGGTGGGCCACTTCTTTGTCCCACTTATGGGCTATAACGCCGCCTGTTTTGCCTCCCCGGCGGCGTGGATCTGCGCGGACCTGTTCCTCATCCCGGCGTGCCTGGGCTGCATTGCCCATCTGATGCGGCGCCATCCCACCGCGTCTCTGGAAACTATTTCTAAGACTGCCGTAAGCACCCAATAAGAGGAAAAATGAGGATGGAATCCTGCCTTGACAGGGGCGCGGTTCCTTGCTAAAATAAGATTTGGCAGGCGGCGTAAGAGGGCCTGTGCCCTCTTACGCCGCCCTTGCGCGTACCGGGGGGTGTGCACTTTTCCGAGAGGGAGGGGGCATACCTTTTTGGCTCAGACACCAAAACGGGCGGCGGCCGGCCGCCGGCAGAAAGGACGGTATTTACTGATGGGAGCGGGCCATCCTTCAGAATTGTGCCGTATTCTGACCGACCATGCAAGGCGTTATCCCCTGATGGACCCCTGCGATGCGGTAAAACTTATTTTTCAAAACGAATTTGGGGGCGAGCACCTGATCAGCGAGCCCAACGCCACCCTGGCCTGGCTGCGGGCGGAGCGGGCCGCCACCCCTAACGACCCGGCTGTCCCCCCGGTGGAGGACATTGGCAACGGTATGGTGCGGGTGGCGCTGGCCTCGCTGGAGCCCACCGACACCGCCCTGCGTGTGCTGAACCGGGACTTTTTCCGCTCCGCCCAGCTCCATGTGGGCAGGCGGAAATCCTTCCTGGGCAAGCTGGACGTCCTGCGGGCGCTGGCGGGGCAGCAGGTGTTTGGCTTCACCCCCCGGGAGCTGGAGAAGTATTTGGAGCAGTATGTCAACGCGGGCTGTTGTCCGCTGTCCCACAGCCCCGCCTATCGGGCGGCCTATCATCCGGCCTACCGGGTGGTGCGGCGATCGCTGTCCCTTGTGGCGCTGTTCCGGGAGCTGGAGAAGCTGCGGGATAGCGGGGAGCGGGCCGTTGTGGCCATCGACGGGCGGTGTGCCTCCGGGAAAAGCACCCTGTCCGGCCATATCGAACGGCGCCTTGGGCTTCCCATAGTACATATGGATCACTTTTTCCTGCGCCCTGAGCAGCGTACCCGGGCGCGGTATGCCAAGCCCGGCGGGAATATCGACCATGAGCGGTTCCTGGACGAGGTGCTCATCCCCCTGCGGGAGGGCAGGACCCCGGAATACTGCCCCTACCACTGCCATACCGGGGAGCTGGGCGAGCCCATTGCCCTGAAGCCGTCGCCCGTGGTGGTGGTGGAGGGCTCCTACTCCTGCCATCCGGCGCTGTGGGAGTATTACCACCGGCGGGTGTTTCTCACGGTGGATCCGGAGGAACAGCTGCGGCGGATCTTGGAGCGGGACGGTGAGGCGCGGCTGAAGGATTTTCGGGAGCAGTGGATCCCCCTGGAGGAGCGGTACTTCAGCGCCTTCCGGATTGAGGACCGGTGCGACTACCAGCTGGAGCTGTCGAACACTGCCCCCCCGGCGAAGCCGGGGGGGCAGTTTTGTAGCTGGATTACGCCACAGCGGAGAAGGGGGTTCGGGCGTCCTGGTTCTCCGTGGGCTGCTGCTGGGGCTGCTGGCTGTCCGCCGCTTTGGTGACGGTGCGGGTGGTGCCGCCGGAGACGTAGGCCTTGCCGCACTCCGGGCAGATGGCGGTGTGGTAGGTGACGGACTGGCTCACCACACGGCGGCCCTCGGACCGGGCCTTGGCCTGCTCCCGGACTACGTGCTCGTTCTCATGGCCCCGCACGGCGGAGGCCGCCTGCTCCGGGGCCACGTTGGTGGGGGTCTTGAAGGACACGCCGGGGTCGTCCGAGCCGTCCTGGTACTTACGCTCCTTACAGGTCTGGCACTCCCCCTCCTCCATGACCTCCTGGGCGCTCTTGGTGCCCTCCAGGTTGGGGTTCCCACCCTGGGTCAGGGGGTTGGCGTCCTGGGCGGCCTTCTGGCCGGGGAGGGCGGGGGCTTTGGCCTGTTCGGCGGCGGGGTCCCCGGGCTGCTGGATCCGCATCCGCACCGCCATCTCCGCGGGGTCGGAGGCAAAGCGCAGCAGGGCGGACTGGGCGGGGTCCTCGTCAGCCGCCACCGGCCGCGCCGGGGTGACGGGCTGGACGGGGGACTCTGGCTGGGCGGCCTTCTGGGCACCCCACATGGGGGCGGAGCGCTGGGCGGCCTGGGTTCGGTCCGCGCCCTGGGATTGGCCGGGGCGGGGGCTGTAGCCCGCGCCATAGAGGCCGTATGCGGAATAAGGGGCAGTGCCGGAAATACCGTTTATCATACAGATCACCTCATGGGAATGGTGGTGTTTCCTTCTCACTCTGTATTATAGCAGAACCAGAAAAAAATGCAAGTGGATATCCCGGAAACGGGCCCATGAAAAAGCAGCGCCCCGCCGAAACGGCGGGGCGCTGTCTGTCATGTGCCGGGTGCGCAGGCGCGGGAAAGGGTTTGACCTGCTTACTCCGCGCTGGGGAGCCGCAGCAGCATGGCGGCCAGCTGGGCGCGGGTGGAATCGATCTTGGGGGAGAAGACGTTGTCGGTGGTGCTGGTGCCCTTGATAATCTCGTTGGAGACGCACCACTCGGCGGCGTCGGTGGCCCAGTCGGCGATGGAATCGCGGTCGGTAAAGCTGTCCAGCTTATTGCTGTCCACCTCGGGGGTGTCGGCGTAGCGGTAGAAGATGGTGGCCAGCTCCTGACGGTTGGCCTCACGGAGGGGCTCAAGGCTGTTGCCGGTGCCCTCCAGGATCTTCTCCTGGACGGCCCAGAGCATGGCGTCCTTGGCCCAGTCGTGGATCTGGCCGGCGTCGGCGAAGGCGTCCAGCTCGTTGCCGGAGACCTCGGGGCTGCCCTCAGCGCGGTAGAGGGTGGTGATCACCATCTCGCGGGTGACGGTCCCCTTGGGGTTGAAGGCGTTGTCGGACACGCCGTCCATCAGGCCCGCGTCCTTTACGGAATACACATCATCGAAGTACCACTGGTCAAACGCCACGTCCTTGAAGCTGTCGGACACGGCGGAGAAGGCGGCATTGGCGATGAAGGTGAACTCGTCGCGCTGGTGCACCTTGTTGGTCAGGGTGTTGGCGAACATGGTCACGTTCATCCCGCCCTGCTGGTAGGAGAAGGCCTGGATGGAGTTGTCCTTGAAGGCCTCAAGGCCGTCGCCGGCGGGCAGGAAGCCCTCCAGCAGCTCCTTGGAGCCGTCCATACGGACCAGGATCTTGGCGCCGGTGGGGATCTTGGTGAAGTAACCTGCGCCATAGCCGTACATGATGTTATCGCCCTCAGCCACATAGCTGGCGGTGATCAGGCTCTTGGTGGGATAGGTCACATAGCCCAGAGCGTCCATGCCGCTCCTGACAGTGCTACGAACCACGACACCCTCGCCAAAGATCTTGGCGGCGCTGGAGAACGCACGAGAGCCATAGCCGATGTACGCGGTGCCGGCCTTGACGGCGGCAACGGCAGCGTCATCCAGAGCGGCGGCGCCGATGATCAGGTCGGCCTTGGTGGGATCGTCAGTGGTCTCAAAGCCCATCAGGGCCAGGGACTGCTGATCGTAGTTATACTGATAGGAACTGCTGAACAGATCCGATTTTATAAAGCCCGTTTTAGAGTCCTCAGCCTTGCCCGCAATGTAGATCACGGGGGCCTTGGTCAGGGCCCGGGTGGCGGGGGCGTCACCCTCTACGGCCGCGGCGGTGAGCAGGTACTTGCCGGAGACGCTCTCATAGTCGGCCTTGGCCACCAGGAAGCTGCCGGTGTAGTCGCCCGCGGTGATGAGGGCCACGTCTTTGCCGGCCTTGAGCAGCTCATTGACGGCGGCGACGGCGTCCTCGGAGGTGTTGCGCAGAATCACCTGCTCGCTGTCCACCTTGTCGGAGGTCACAGTCCAGGAGGTCTTCTCGGAGCAGGCAGCGGCGATGGTCTTGTAGGCCTCGGGCTCGGCACAGGTGACCATGTCGAAGCCGCGGGTCTTGTTGAAGGCGGTGATGCCCTCAGAGTACAGGGTGGGCCAGCCGGTGATCACGGTGCCGTCATACAGCACGCCGTTGGCCACGCTGCGCTTGGCCTGGTACATGGACACCACGGCGGTGCCGGCGGGGTACTCGGCGCCGTCATAGGTGAAGGCCTTGTCGGCGATCATTACCTTGACGCCGTTGCGGATCAGGTACTCCACCATCTGGTCGGCGGCGTCCAGGTTCTTCTGGTGGGCGCCGTCCAGGGGGATGATGTAGCACTCGGGATAGAAGTTGCCGTTCTGGCCCTCACCGTCGTACACGGGGCGGAAAATCTTGGCCTCGGCGCCCTCTACGTCGTACTGGTCGCAGAACCACTGGCCCACCAGTTCATAGGCGTTGGAGTTGGCGTTGGTGACGCCGCGCTCATAGATCTTGGCCTGGTTAAGCAGGTAGCTCACCTTGTTTTCTGCCACATAGACACCCAGGCCCAGCGCGCCATAGGTGGTGGCAGTGGTGGCCGCATCGCTGTAGGCAGGCAGTTCCACCGTATAGGACACGGTGCCATGGAGCATGGCGTACTGCGGTGTGTAAGAAGTGGACATATCGTCCCACGGCTCCAGCCACTGGGTCTGATCGGTGCCGTCGGCGTTCTTTTCGCCGGTATAGGTCAGGTAATCCCGTTGGGGGATGACATAGCTGTTGTGGGCGGGGTTGTTGGCCACCGCGGCGATGCCCACGGCCTCGCCACCAGGGATCAGGTGCTCCGCCAGCAAATCGTACTCAAAGTTGGGCTCGTGGGGGGGATCGCAGGGCTCACACTGGAAGGCTTCCACGAGGTCATGGAACTCGGTAAGGCTCACGGGGTTCCACTGGGAGATGAGCCTGGTCATATTCCGGGTCTCGGCCTGGGTCTGGAAGGAGTTGTCACGGTTCAGGTCAAAGCCGCCGGAGGACTCGCGGATCAGGTAAGTACGGCCTTCCACATTCTCCTCGGGAACGATGATAAAGAACACGTCATCCAGCAGTTCGTCAATGTCCACCGTAACAGTCTCCACATTGTAGTACTTCTCCAGGTTCACATTGACGGAAACATCATAGTAGGGGACAGGGCCGTCCTTGGCAGTACCGTCCCCAGTTTCACCGTTCACCACCTGGCCCTTGAGGAAGCCCAGGTAGGTGGCGCTGTCCTTCACCAGATCAGGGGTGGCGATGCTGCCCTCCACACCCTTGGGGCCCAGCTGCTCGGCCAGTTTTGCCTCGCCTTCCTCGGTGAAGCCGGTGAGGTTCTTGTAGTCAATGGTGCCCTCCTTGCTGGCGGCGGTGCGCAGCAGCAGCCACGCGAAATTCAGGATACCGTCGGCAGCAGAAACCTCGTTGGCATGGATATTGGAGAACATCACGGGAACCTGGAAATCTTTCAGAGAACCGTTCTCCAACCGGGTGATCAGCGCGGTGGGATCGCTCTCGGCCTGAGCCTTGATCTGCTTCCAATTCTCCACGGCAGCCTTGTTCTTAGCCACGATAAGATAGGGCATATCCAGCGACTCCATGCCGTTGCTGCCCTGGCTCTTGCCCATGGAGAAGCGCTCCACGTAGAGGTCAGTCTCCTTGGCGGCAAAGCTCACCATAGCGTCAATTTCACTATAGATCTCATCCATGGTGTGGAACAGATCGTAGGGGACAACCTTTACCGGGACGGAGCCCTTAGCCTCACCGTCCACAAGAGCGGTAAGGTCAAAGTAACCGCAGATGTCCTTGCAGTCCTCACTATAGGCATAAGCAGTATTAAAGTAGCACACGCTCTTAAAGGTGACGGTCAGATAGGTCTTTCCGTCCACCCGCTCGGCACCCGGCACAATGTCGGTAAAGAGCGGGGTTTCCTCATCGACGCAGATCCAGCTGTCCAGCGGGCCGCCCTCAGTCTGATGGGGGTAGAGTTCCTTGGAGAAGTACTCCTTCTCCCCGTCGCGCAGCAGGGACCACACAACGTCCTTGGCAGCGGCTTTGGCCGCGTCCTCCGTCATGTCGACAGGGACAGAAGCCTTAAAGGTACGGGCCTGGGTCAGGTTGATGACGTTTTCGCCGCCGTCCTCCGAGACGTTGACGAAGGAGGCGCCTGACGCGGGGGCGTCCGCGGCGGGCGCGGCCATGGCGGGCATGGCGATCAGGGACAGGCACAGGGCCAGTCCGGTGAACAGGGAAACAGCTTTTTTCCACGGGATGTGTTTCATGCTTTCCTCACCTTTTCCTTGCTGATTTACCAGCCTTATCCTGGTATACACTGGTATGCAGTTATTGTACAGTCTGAGGTAAGGCTTGTCAAGGACAACCACAGAGATTGGACAGAAGATACAAAAATAACCTAATACAATTACCAGTGTGTTGTAATGTTTGGGGAAACCGGGGCGGACATAAAGAGGGCCGCAGAACGGCGTCTGCGGCCCCCGGGCCTGTGCGGCGGATACAGGCCCCTCTGATTCAGCAGTCCACGGTGATGTTGTCCGTCCCGTGGGCCTCAAACTCGTCGATATAGGCGTCGATGCGCTGGGCCAGCTCGTCATAATTGCTCTCGTCGATGGGCACGTCGTCCATATCCCGGCGGGCCAGGTCCTCCGCCAGGATTTCGAAGAACACATTGTTCTCATATTCCATGATGGCCTCGTGGATGCCGCCCTCGGCAAAGGCGCGGGACGGGATCACCTCGCCCTGGTAGGTCTCCGCCAGCGTGGGCATCCCCTCCTGGGCGGCCCTGGCGAACAGCAGGCTCTCCACCTCGTCATAGTCCTTGAAGCGGTCCTCGCCCCGGGTGGAATTGAGGATCCAGTTCCCGATGTAAACCAGGTCAAGCAGCCGCCGCAGCTGCTTGCGCGTCAGCTCCAATTCCATGTTCAGCCCTCCTTCGGCTCTGTACAGGGGCGCGCGGGGGCGCCTCCCGGAATCCCTTCTATTTTATACGCCAGGTCCCCTGTTTGTCAATGGGCATACTTGCCGCCGCTGCTGTCTTATGGTGCGGCCGGACACAGGCGGCATACTTGCCCCGCCCCCCGCATACAGTGGAACAGCCGACACATGACATACGGAGCGTGATACCAATGGATGAATTCAGAGGGGAAAACAAAATCCTGCTGCGGGGGCAGGGGTTGGGGGCGCCCGCCCTCTCCCACCGGAACCACGGGGTGGACTATTACCTGGTCCCCCTGCGGGTGCCCCGGCTGTCGGGGACGGACGACGTGCTCAACCTGGTGACCGCCGACCCGGACCCCGCCCTGTGGGCCGCGGGGCGGTGGGTGGAGGCGCAGGGGGAGGTGCGGTCTTACAACAACCGGTCGGGCCAGGGCAGCAAGCTGGTGATCACCGTGCTGGTGCGCGCCGCCCAGCCCGCGCAGGCGGAGGACGGGGAGAACCGCCTGACGCTGGCCGGGACGCTGTGCCGCAAGCCCGTGCTGCGGCGCACCCCCCTGGGCCGGGAGATCTGCGACCTGCTGCTGGCGGTAAACCGCCTGTACGGTCGGGCGGATTACTTACCCTGCATTGCCTGGGGTTCCCTGGCGGTCCACTGCGGCGGGCTGGACGTGGGGGACCGGCTGCGCCTGGAGGGGCGGCTGCAAAGCCGCCAATACCATAAGCTGGTCAACGGGGAACAGGTGGAGCGCACAGCTTTTGAGATCTCGGTGATGAATCTGCTGGACAGCGCGGAGCAGATGCCTGCGAGGGAGCTTGGAGCGGAGTGAGGCCGAGCGCAGGGGCGCTGTGCGCCCCAGAGACCAGGCCGAATCGGAGCGGCGGTGTGTGCCAGTGGCACACGTCTACCGCACGACCGAGCCGAAGGCGAGACAGCGACCGAGCGGTCAGGCGTCTGCGCAGCGTGAGTGGGACAGCGCGGAGCCGTCGTGAGCGGCGGGATCAGGAATAGGTTTCGGGGCATACCTCCCGGATCTTGGCCCGGATGGAGCGAAGGTCGGCGAAGGTGTCCGGCTTCTTGGTGGGGTCGCGCAGCAGGGCGGCGGGGTGGTAGATGGCGGTGTAGAACACGCCGTCCTTCTCCACCCACTGGCCGTGCTCCTTGGTGATCCGGTAGTCCGGCTTGATGAGGCGCATGGCGGCGATCCGGCCCAGGCACACCACGATCTTGGGCTGTATCAACTCCAGCTGCTCCCGGAGGTAGCCGATGCAGGCGTCCTGCTCCGTGTTCAGCGGGTCCCGGTTTTTGGGCGGGCGGCACTTGACAATGTTGGTGATGTAAAAGTTTTTCTCCCGGCTGAGCCCCACCAGGGACAGCATCTCGTCCAACAGCTGGCCGCCCCGGCCCACAAAGGGCTCGCCCTGGAGGTCCTCGTTCTCACCGGGGCCCTCGCCGATGAACATGACCCGCGCGTCCCGCGGCCCCTTGCCAAACACCACGTGGGTGCGGGTGTCCGCCAGGGCACACTTCTGACAGCTCAGGCAGCGGCGCTCCAATTCTTCCCAGTTTGCCATCGTTTCATTCCCTCCAGCCGGGGGCGGCCGCTCCGGCGCGCATCCCCTTTTTAGGAGATAATACCACAAATTTCACGGATGGGCTACAGGAAGTTGGAAAATTCTTCGGTTGACAAGCGGGAAAAATGGGAGTACAATGCCATCAACAAAGCAAAAAAGCCAAAGGCATCGACGAAGACCGCCCCTCACGGCGTCCGACAGAGAACGCGGGCCACCGACTGAAAGCCCGCCCCGGAAAGACGAGAAGGCGCAACGCTTCCGAGCCGACGGTTCGAACCCCCAAAGGCGGGGGCGTAGGGCTGTCCGTCCTCCCCACGTTACCGGGGCTCGAGAGAGGCCCCTTGCTGGAGGGGCAACGCGGGTGGTACCGCGGAATGATTTGATTGTTCCGTCCCGGACTGTACGTTTGTACAGCCCGGGATTTTTATTATCTGGAGCCCCCGCCGAAGCCCAGCGAAGCGGGTTCGGTGGGGAGAGGAGGAGCAAGGGAGCGAAGGTCGCTTTCGCCAAAGACGGAAGCGTAGTTGAGCGGACTTTGCGACGACGAATAGGAGTGAATGGTTATGAAGTTCGTCACTGGCGCAAGCAAACAACTGACTGTCTGGCAAGACCTCGCGGGGGGCGGGCTGAACAACCGGCCCGTCACCGTCCACGGCGCGGTCCACTTACTGCGGGACATGGGGGGCGTGGCCTTCCTCACCCTGCGGCTGGCCCGGGGGACCGTCCAGTGCGTGTGCCCGCCGGAGGTGCTCCCGGAGGATTTGTGCGAGGAGTGCTGCGTGGAGCTGTCCGGCGTCCCCCGGGCCGAGCCCCGGGCCCCCGGGGGCGTGGAGATCGCCGCGGAGGGGGTCACGGTGCTGTCCCGGCCCGCCGCCCCCATGCCCGTGCCCCTGTCCAAGCGGGCGCTGGGGCTGCATCTGGACACCGAACTGCCCCTGCGCCCCGCCGTGCTGCGCCACGAGCGGGAGCGGGCGGTGTTCAAAATCCAGGAGGGGCTGGCCCGGGCCTTCCGGGAGTTCCTCACCGGGGAGAGGTTTACCGAGATCCACACCCCGAAAATCGTCCACGCCGGGGCGGAGGGGGGCTCCAACATCTTCCGGCTGGACTACTTCGGCAAAAAGGCGTATCTGGCCCAATCCCCCCAGTTCTACAAGCAGACCATGGTGGGCGTGTACGAGCGGGTGTTTGAGATCGGCCCCGTGTTCCGGGCGGAGAAGCACGCCACCCCCCGGCACCTCAACGAGTACACCGGGCTGGACTTTGAGATGGGCTATCTCGATTCGTTTTACGACGTGATCGAGATGGAAACCGGGTACCTGTGCTGCGCCATGGCGCTGCTGGAAAAGGAGTACAGCCGGGAGCTGGCACTGCTGGGGGCGGAGCTGCCCGGTGTGGACAAAATCCCCTGCCTGCGGTTCGACGACGCCAAGCGGCTGGCGGCGGAGAAATACGGCCGCCCAATCCGCGACCCCTATGACCTGGAGCCGGAGGAGGAACTCAACATCGGCCGGTACGCGCGGGAGGAATATGGCAGCGACTTTGTGTTCGTCACCCATTACCCCTCCAAAAAGCGGCCCTTCTATGCCATGGACGACCCAGACGACCGCAAATACACTCTGTCCTTTGACCTGCTGTTCCGGGGGATGGAGGTGACCACCGGGGGCCAGCGGGTGCATGAGTATGCCGCCCAAGTGGCCAAGATGGAGGACCGGGGGATGGACCCGGCGGAGTTTGAAAGCTATCTGATGATCCACAGGCACGGGATGCCGCCCCACGGCGGGCTGGGCATCGGACTGGAGCGGCTGACCATGCAGCTGTGCGGTCTGGACAACATCCGGTGCGCCAGCCTGTTCCCGAGGGACCGGACGCGGATGGAGCCGTAACCTACTTTTTCTTGAAAGAAAAAGTGGTGAGGCTGTCAAAAAAGCCGCTTCTGTTCCGATGACGGGAAGGAAGATAGTGTGAAAGAAACCCAGGAGGGGTGTCTTTCACGTTCAATCAACGAATTTTTGGAACGTTCTTTGTTCCAAAAATTCGCGCTCAGCGTGGCGAAAAGACTTTTTCGACACGCTGAGGCAAAAAGAACTTGAAACCGTTACCACCATACAGCGTATCCAACGCTTTTGCGTCGGCAACCACCCGGAAGATAACTTGATAAAGGAGACTATTATGAAGATCACAGCGGAGCTCATTGACTACCTCGCCGGACTGTCCCGGCTGGAGGTGCAGGAGGGGGAGCGGCAGGCCATGACCGCCGAACTGCAGCGGATTGTGGCCTATATGGACGTGCTGAACCGGCTGGATACCACGCAGGTGGAGCCGGTGAGCCATGTGTTCCCGGTGAAGAACGTATTGCGGGAGGACGAGGTGATCCCCTCCCAGGACAGGGCGGAGCTGCTGGCGGGCTCGCCCGCGCCGGACCAGGAGGCATTCCTGGTGCCGAAAACCGTGGAATAGGAGGCGGGGTATGGAATTGCGAGAACTGACCGCCCTGGAGCTGGGCGCGGCCATCAGACGGGGCGAGGTCTCCATTGTGGAGGCCGCCCAGACGGCGCTGGACGCGGTGTCCGCCCAGGACGGGGCGCTGAACGCCTTCATCACCGTCACCGGGGCGCGTGCGCTGGAGCGGGCGGAAGCGTTACAGGCCGGGGTGAGGGACGCCCAAGGCCCCCTGTACGGCGTGCCCATGGCCATCAAAGACAACATCTGCACAAAAGGGGTGAAAACCACCTGTGCGTCCAGGATTTTAGGGGACTTCACACCCCCTTATGACGCCGCGGCGGTGGACGCCCTGGCCCGGGCCGGGGCGGTGTCCCTGGGCAAGCTGAACATGGACGAGTTCGCCATGGGCTCCACCTCGGAGACGTCCTTTTACGGCCCGGTGCGCAACCCCTGGGATTTAGGGCGCGCGCCGGGGGGCTCCTCCGGCGGCGCGGCGGCGGCGGTGGCGGCGGGCATGGGCTGGTACGCCATCGGCTCGGACACCGGCGGCTCCATCCGCCAGCCCGCCTCCTTCTGCGGCGTCACGGGGATCAAGCCCACCTACGGCACCGTCAGCCGGTACGGGCTGATCGCCTACGCCTCGTCTCTGGACCAGATCGGGCCCCTCTGCCGGGACGCGGCGGACTGCGCCGCCGTGCTGGACGCGCTCATGGGCCACGACCGCCGGGATGCCACCAGCCTGCCGGGCCCACGCAGCCGGTGGGACGGCTCCGGGCCCCGGGTGGACTACGGGCATCTGCTGGACGGGCTGACGGGCGACATCCGGGGGATGAAAATCGGCCTGCCAGTGGACTGCTTCGGGGACGGGCTGGACGGGGAGGTGCGCTCCGCCGTATTGGCCGCCGCCGAGGTGCTGAAGGGCCGGGGCGCGCAGCTCGTGGAGCTGCCCTTCCCGGTGCTCCCATACGCGGTGCCCGCCTACTATATCATCGCCTGCGCCGAGGCGTCCTCCAACCTGTCCCGGTTCGACGGGGTGAAGTACGGCTGGCGGGCGGAGGAATACGACGGGCTGGGGGATCTCTACTGCAAGACCCGCACCCAGGGCTTCGGCGCGGAGGTGAAGCGGCGCATCCTGCTGGGGACGTTCGTGCTGTCCTCCGGGTACTACGACGCCTACTATAAGAAGGCGTTACAGGTGAAGGCGGTGATCCGGGACGCCTTTGACCGGGTGTTTGAGCAGTGCGATCTGCTCCTGACCCCGGTGGCCCCCACCGCCGCCCCCCGCCTGGGGGAGAGCCTGTCCGATCCGCTGCAAATGTACCTCAGCGACGTCTACACCGTGTCTGTCAACCTGGCGGGGCTGCCGGGGCTGTCCATGCCCTGCGGGTTGAACGGGGACGGCCTGCCCGTCGGGGCCCAGCTGATCGGGCCCCATTTCGGGGAGGGGGCGCTGCTGAACGCCGCCCACGCCTTCCAGCTGGAGACGGACTGGCACAGGAAGCGCCCCCCACCCGCCGCGGCGGACGCCGAGCCGCCTTCCGCCTTGAAGGGGGAAGGCTTATGCGGAGGTGATTTGAAATGACCTGGGAGACCGTCATCGGCCTGGAAACCCATGTGGAGCTGGCCACCAAAACGAAAATTTTCTGCGGCTGCACCACCGAATTTGGCGGCGCGCCCAACACCCACTGCTGCCCGGTGTGCATCGGTATGCCGGGGACGCTGCCCGTCCTCAACAAAAAAGTTCTGGAGTTTGCCGTCAAGGCGGGGCTGGCGCTGAACTGCGCCATCACCCGGTACAGCAAATTCGACCGGAAAAACTATTTTTACCCCGACCTGCCCAAGGCCTACCAGATTTCCCAGCTCTACCTGCCCATCGCCCGGGACGGGGCCGTCCCCATCCACACCGGGGCGGGGGACAAGACCATCCGCATCCACGAGCTGCATATGGAGGAGGACGCGGGCAAGCTGGTCCACGACCCCTGGACCGACCAGACCAGGGCGGACTACAACCGCTGCGGCGTCCCCCTCATTGAGATTGTCACCGAGCCAGACTTCCGCACGGCGGACGAGGTGGTCGCCTACCTGGAAAAGCTGAAGGAGACGCTGCAATACCTGGGGGTGTCCGACTGCAAGATGCAGGAGGGCTCCCTGCGGTGCGACGTAAACCTGTCCGTACGGCCCATGGGTACGGAAGAGCTGGGCACCCGGACGGAGATGAAGAACCTGAACTCCTTCAAGGCCATTGCCCGGGCCATCGACTACGAGGCCAAGCGGCAGGTCGAGCTGATCGGGGAGGGCAAGCGGGTGGTGCAGGAGACCCGCCGCTGGGACGAGAACAAGGACGCCACCTATGCCATGCGCTCCAAAGAGAACGCTCAGGACTACCGCTATTTCCCGGAACCAGACCTGCCGCCCATCGAGCTGTCCGAGGAGTACCTGGACGGCCTGCGCGCCGCCCAGCCGGAGCTGGCTCAGGAGAAGCGGGCCCGGTACCAGGCAAACTACGGCCTGCCCGAGTACGACTGCCGGATGATCACCTCGGACCGGGCGCTGGCGGCGCTCTTTGAGGGGATGGTGGAGCTGGGCGCGCCCCCGAAGCAGGGGGCCAACTGGATCATGGGCGAGGTGCTGGGGGCGTTGTCCGCCCGCGGCATGGAGCCCGGGGCTATGAAGCTCACCGCGCCCACCCTGGCCAGGCTCATCGCCCTGGTGGGGGAGGGCAGGCTCAACCGTAACACCGCCGTGAAGGTGTTTGAGGCAGTCTTTGACACGGACGGCGACGTGGACGCCTATGTGGCGGAGCACGGGCTGGAGCAGGTGAACGACGACGGGCTGGTGCGGGAGGTGTGCCAACGGGTGCTCTCCTCCAACCCCCGGTCGTTGGAGGACTACCGGGGCGGTAAGGACAAGGCCTTCGGCTTCCTGGTGGGGCAGGCCATGCGGGAGCTGAAGGGCAGGGCCAACCCCCAGGCGGTGAACGCGGCGCTGCGGGAGCTGCTGGACGGATAGGCCGGCCGGGTCCGGGAACAGGCTTGAAAAACAAAAGGGCGGGGCGGCTTCCCAGAGGAAGCCGCCCCGCG
>CATLEJ010000014.1 GCA_949916125.1 uncultured Oscillospiraceae bacterium | reverse complement strand
AAAGTCTTTTCGCCACGCTGAGTGCGACTTTTTGGAACAAAGAACGTTCCAAAAAGTCGTTGATTGAACGTGAAAGACACCCCTCCTGGGTTTCTTTCACACTATCTTCCTTCCCGATGGCACAACGGTCCGTACTTTATCGACAGTCTGAGTCTCCGCCCCCTGCGGGGGCGGAGACCTCACATAGCTGGGCGTCACTTTATAAAAATTAGAAAGGCGGGGATCATTTGTGAAATTGCTGAACTATCAGACCCTGAAGGAGGCCGGCTACGGCGGCTACCTCCTGGAGCGCGCGCCGGAGAAGGTGCTGCAATTCGGCGAGGGCAACTTCCTGCGGGCCTTCGTCAACTACTGGTTCGACGTGGCCAACGAGAAGGCGGGCTGGAACGGCAAGTGCGTGCTGGTGCAGCCCATCGCCCCGGGCCTGGCCAAGCTCATCAACCAGCAGGAGGGGCTGTACACCCTCTACCTCCGGGGCCGGGAGAACGGGGAGAAGGTGGACCAAAAGCGGGTGATTTCCTCCGTGTCCCGGTGCCTCAACCCCTATGAAAAGGCGGATTTCGACGCCATGATGGAGGTGGCCGTCTCCGGCGAGCTGGAGTATGTGGTGTCCAACACCACCGAGGCGGGCATTGTGTACGACCCCGCCTGCAAACTGGACGACACTCCCGCCGCCTCCTTTCCCGGCAAGCTCACCCAGGTGCTGTACAAGCGCTGGCAGGCGGGTGGGTCCGGGCTGGTGATCCTGTCCTGCGAGCTCATCGACAACAACGGCAGGGAGCTTTTGAAGTGCGTCAACCAGTACATCGACCAGTGGGGGCTGGAGGACGGCTTCCGGCAGTACGTCAACGGGGCGTGTACCTTCTGCTCCACCCTGGTGGACCGGATCGTCCCCGGCCGGGTGAAGGATCCCGCCGAAGTGGAAAAGATGGAACAGGAGAACGGCTACCACGACGAGCTCATCGACGTGGGCGAGATCTTCGGCGTGTGGAACATCGAGGGCCCGGACTGGCTGGAGGAGAAGCTGCCCTTCAAAAAGGCCGGGGTGAACTGCCCGGTGGTGCCCGACGTGACCCCCTATAAAAAGCGGAAGGTGCGCATCCTGAACGGCGCCCACACCGGCTTCGTGCTGGGGGCGTATCTGGCGGGCTTTGACATCGTGCGGGACTGTATGCAGAACGACACGGTGCGGGGCTTCATGAACAAGATGCTGTACGATGAGGTCATCCCCACCCTGCCCCTGGACAAGAAGGACCTGGAGGACTTCGCCGGGGCGGTGCAGGACCGGTTCAACAACCCATTTGTGGATCACGAGCTCATGTCCATCTCGCTGAACTCCACCTCCAAGTGGCGGGCCCGCAATATGCCCTCCTTCCTGGAATACCTGGACAAGGCCGGCAAGCTGCCCCCCTGCCTCACCGCCTCCTTCGCCATGTACGCCGCGTTTTTTTCCAGCGGCATCCGGGAGCTGAACGACAAGGGCCTGGTGTGCCGCCGCCCCAAGGGGGACGACTACGTCTGCTCCGACGACCGCTGGGTGTTGGAGTTCTACTACGAGCACCGGGACGACAGCGCCGCTCAGCTGGCCCACGCCGTCATGACCAACCAGCGGATGTGGGGCCAGGACCTCACCCAGATCCCCGGCTTTGAGGCGGCCGTGGCCTCCTGCCTGGAGGAAATCCGCGCCGGCGGCACGCTGGCCGTTATGGAAAAGCGGCTGTAATTTCTTGGAAAGGGGTAATTGTCATGAACGCGTTTATGGACCGGGACTTCCTGCTGAAAACGGAGACGGCGAAAACCCTCTATCACGGCCACGCGGAGGGTATGCCCATCATCGACTACCACTGCCACATCAACCCCATGGAGATCTACGAGGACAAGCGGTACGACACCATCACCGAGGTGTGGCTGGGGGGCGACCACTACAAATGGCGGGCCATGCGCTCCTGCGGCGTGGCGGAAAAGTACATCACCGGGGACGCCTCCCCGGCGGAGAAGTTCCAGAAGTGGGGGTCGACCATCCCCAACCTCATCGGCAACCCCCTCTACCACTGGACGCACCTGGAGCTCCAGCGGTACTTCGGGATCACGGAGCCGCTGAACGGGGACAACGCCATGGAGATTTACGCCAAGTGCAACGAGCAGCTCAAGGAGCTGTCCGTGCGGGAGATTATCCGCCGCTCCAACGTGAAGCTGATCTGCACCACCGACGACCCCGCGGACGACCTGCGGGCCCACGAGCTGCTGGCGGCGGATCCCACCGCCCCGGCGGCGGTGCTGCCCGCCTTCCGCCCCGACAAGGCCATGCGGGCGGACAAGCCGGACTTCCCCCAGTATGTCAAGCGGCTGGAGGCCGCGGTGGGCTACCCCATCGAGAAGATGGAGGATATGCGCCGCGCCCTGCGGGACCGGATTGAATACTTCGACCAGCACCGCTGCCGGGTGTCCGACCACGCCCTGGACTACTGCTTCTGTGTGGATGCGGACGAGGAGACGCTGGATGACATCCTGGCCCGAGCCAAGGCCGGCCGCGGCATCACCTGGGACGAGCAGCTGGCCTACCACACCGCCCTGCTGCTCGCCGTGGGGCAGGAGTACGCCCGCCGGGACTGGGTGATGCAGCTCCACTTCGGCTGCATCCGGGACAACTCCTCCACCATGTTCGCCAAGCTGGGCCCGGACACCGGCTTCGACGCCATCTGCGACGAGCCCAACGCCCGTGGGCTGGCCAAGCTGCTGGACGCCCTGGAGCAGGCCGGGGCCTTGGGCAAGACCATCCTCTACTCCCTGAATCCAGGCGACAACGCCGCCATCGGCACCGTCATGGGCGCCTTCCAGACGGACAGCGCCATTCCGGGGAAGGTGCAGCAGGGCTCGGCGTGGTGGTTCAACGACCACAAGCCGGGCATGGAGGCCCAGATGACCAGCCTCATGACCCTGGGGGCCTTCGGCACCTTCAACGGGATGCTCACCGACTCCCGCTCCTTCCTGAGCTACACCCGGCACGAGTACTTCCGCCGGATTCTCTGCAACCTGTTCGGCCAGCTGGTGGAGGACGGGGAGTACCCCGCTGATCTGGAGCGGCTGGGTCAGATGGTGGAGAACATCAGCTACAACAACACCCTGCGCTATTTCCGCTTTGACGAAATTCTCAAGAACGCCTAATATAGGGTATCTCCCCGCCGCAGACGGGGAGATACCAAGCAAATCTTTGGTTTGACGAAATTTTGAACGAAAAGGAGGAACGATACCCATGAACATTAACGAGACGATTTCCAACATCGGCGTGGTGCCGGTGATCAAGCTGAACCACCCGGAGCGGGACGCGGCCCCGCTGGCCCGCGCCCTGTGCGCCGGCGGTGTGCCGGTGGCGGAAGTCACCTTCCGGGCCGCCGGGGCCGCCACCGCCATCAAGCTGATGGCCGAGGCCTGCCCGGAGATGCTGGTGGGGGCGGGCACCGTGCTCACCACCCAACAGGTGGACGAGGCCCTGGCCGCCGGGGCCAAGTTCATCGTCACCCCCGGCCTGGATCCCGACCTTGTGAAATACTGCCAGAGCAAAAACCTGCCCATCTACCCCGGCTGCACCACCCCCACCGACTACCACACCGCCTACAAGCTGGGGCTGGAGGTGCTGAAGTTCTTCCCCGCCGAGCAGTCCGGCGGGCTGGCCAAGATCAAGGCCATGTCCGCCCCCTTCCCCATGTTCAAGGTGATGCCCACCGGCGGTATCTCTCTGAAAAACCTCAGCGAGTATATCAGCGCCCCGATGATCGCCGCCTGCGGAGGCTCCTACATGGTCACCGCTGAGCTGATTGATGGACAAAAATGGGACGAAATTACCAGGCTGTGCCGGAAATCCCGTGACATCGTGGAGGCCGCCCGCCTGGGAAACGCGGTGAGGGAGGCCCCAAGAGCGGACATGGAGGGGGATAATGCTCCCACCTCTGGGCAATTTATGGAAAAATCCACCACCACTGCGGACAAAATTTGAGGAGGTATTCTGTCATGGCTAAAGTAGTAACCTTCGGCGAACTGATGATCCGGCTCCAGCCCTATAACTATGAGCGCTTCGTCCAGGCCGACCACCTGGAATTCACCTTCGGCGGCGGCGAGGCTAACGTGGCCGTGTCCCTGGCCAACTACGGCCTGGACGTGTCCTACGTCACCAAGCTGCCCGCCCACGCCATCGGCCAGGCGGCGGTAAACTCCCTGCGGCGGTACGGGGTGGACACCTCCAAGATCGTCCGGGGCGGCGACCGGGTGGGCATCTACTTCAACGAGAAGGGCGCCTCCCAGCGGGGATCCGTGTGCATCTACGACCGGGCGCACTCCGCCATCCAGGAGGCCACCACCACCGACTTTGACTGGGACAAGATCTTCGAGGGCGTGGACTGGTTCCACTTCACCGGCATCACCCCGGCCCTGGGCCCCAATGTCGTTGAGATCTGCAAGGAGGCCTGCAAGGCCGCCAAGGCCCACGGCGTGAAGATCTCCTGCGACCTGAACTACCGGGGCAAGCTGTGGACGAGGGAGCAGGCCCGGGCCGCCATGACCGACCTGTGCCAGTACGTGGACGTGTGCATCTCCAACGAGGAGGACGCCAAGGACGTGTTCGGCATTGAGGCGGAGAACACCGATATCTACGGCGGCGAGCTCAACCACGAGGGCTACAAGTCCGTGGCCAAGCAGCTGGCGGACAAGTTCGGGTTTGAGAAGGTGGCGATTACCCTCCGGGAGTCCCACTCCGCCTTCGACAACGGTTGGAGCGCCATGCTCTACGATGTGGCGTCCGGCGAATACTGCTTCTCCAAGAAGTACGAGCTGCACATCATCGACCGCGTGGGCGGCGGCGACAGCTTCGGCGGCGGGCTGATCTACTCCCTGCTCACCGGCAAGTCCACCCAGGCGGCGGTGGAGTTCGCCGTGGCGGCCTCCGCGCTGAAGCACTCCATCGAGGGCGACTACAACATGGTGACGGTGGCCGAGGTGGAGAAGCTGGCCGGCGGCGACGGCTCCGGCCGGATCCAGCGGTAAGCAAGCCCCGCCGTGCCCTCCGCCGGAACGCGGACGCCGCAGGCGGCGGAGAATTGCGCAGGGCCGGCTTTGCCGGCCCTGCGCTGAAATTTCATCCGGAGAAGCGCCATGAAGCAGTTGGGCTCTCCCCCGGGCCTTGCAGAGGGCGGGCATGATATTTTCTTCTTGACAAGCCACCTTCCCGGTGATACAATAACCTTCGTGTTCAAAGACAGCAGGTGCGCAAGCGTAAGTCCTGCCGAGAATACAGCCGATAACGTTACGTTTGCGCTGTTTTCGTGTGGACACGAAAGCGGCGTTTTTTATTAGAAGCGTGAGCGTAGACACGCCGTCTCGGATGGACCGAAGCGAGGGTGAACGATGGGGCCGTAAGGCCCCAGAGACCAGCCCGAGTCGGAGGGAAGCCGAGACGAAAGCGTGTCCAACGGGAACGTGACAACGCCGCTATCCAGTATTCGGAGGTGAATTTAAACAATGCCTAACGCAAAGGTTCTCAGTGAGAAGCAGGCCGTCGTGGCCGCCCTGGTGGAAGATCTGAAGGCCGCCAATTCCGGCGTCCTGGTGGACTACAAGGGCATCACCGTGGCCGAGGACACTGCCCTGCGCCATGAGCTGCGGGAGAACGGCGTGGAGTACGCCGTGGTGAAGAACACCCTGCTGCGCCGCGCCCTGGACGATGTGGATCTGGGCGACCTGGACGGGGTGCTCAACGGCACCACCTCCATGGCCATCTCCAAGGACGACCCCATCGCCCCCATGCGCATCGTCAACAAGTACGCCAAGCAGATGGGCGACCGTTTCAACATCAAGGCCGGCTTCATGGACGGCAAGGTGCTCCCCCTGGACGACGTGATCGCCATGGCCGAGCTGCCCTCCAAGGACGCGCTGATGGCGCAGCTGCTCGGCATGATGCTGGCCCCGCTGACCAGCCTGGCCGTCGTGCTGAAGGCCATCGCGGAGAAGGACGGCGAAGCCGCCGCCCCTGCCGAGGAGTCCGCCCCCGCCGCCGAGTGAGCGGCACACATACTTTAACATTTGAATTTTAAGGAGGAACATCATCATGGCAAGCGAGAAGATCACCGCTATGGTTGAGGAAATCAAGACCCTCAGCGTTCTGGAAGTCAATGAGCTGGTCAAGGCCCTGGAGGAGGAGTTCGGCGTCTCCGCCGCCGCCATGGCCGCCCCCGCCGCCGCCGGCCCCGCCGCCGCCGTGGAGGAGAAGACCGAGTTCGACGTGGTGCTGGCCGGCTTCGACGCCGCGTCCAAGATCAAGGTCATCAAGGTCGTCCGCGAGATCACCGGCCTGGGCCTGGCCGAGGCCAAGGCAGCCGTCGAGGGCGCCCCCAAGACCCTGAAGGAGGCCGTGTCCAAGGACGACGCCGAGGAGCTGAAGAAGAAGATCGAGGAGGCCGGCGGCAAGGTGGAGCTGAAGTAAGCCTAACCCTGCCCCAACCCCATCAGACAACCCGAAAAGGGCTCATGGAACTGTCCATGAGCCCTTTTTTTATCTTCCGCCCTGCCCGGCCATCCTCCTGACCAGCTCCAGCAGGAAGGGCAGGGAGGGGTTCTGGTTATCCCGGCTCCAGGCAAACGAATGGCAGGACAGGGGCACCCCCACCAGCGGGATAAAACTCACCATTTCCTGGGACAGGTATTCCAGGTTGTCCGTCAGGGTGCTCACCCCCACGCCGCAGGCCACCAGCATCAGCAGGCTGGGCACATAGTTGGCCTCCGCCACCACCTTTGGCATGAAGCCCGCGTCCGCCGCCATCTTCCATACCAGGCCGTAGCCCGGCAGGGAGGACGTGCGGGACATCACCACAAAGTTTTCGTCCCGCAGGTCCTCCATGCGCAGGCTGCGCATCCTGGCCAGCGGGGAGCCGGTGGGCACCACCGCGCACTGCCGGTCCCGCCGCAGGATGATGGAGTCGGTATCCTCCGGGGACAGGGCCTCCCCGGTGTTGATGATGGCGTCCAACTCCCCAGCCAGGAGGCTGCGGACCAGGTCCGAGTGGCTGTACTCCTGGAAGGTGAGGTGGATTTTGGGGTACTCCTCCGCCATCCGCTGATGGATCCGCACGGCGCTGGCGTCAAAGGTGTCCCGCAGGATGCCCACGGTCACGTCCCCGCGGTACCCCTGCTGCGCCAGCAGGGCCGCGTCCACCCCGGCGCGGCAGTTGTCCAGGATGTGCGGGCACTCCTGGGCAAAGGCGCGGCCCGCCGGGGTGAGGGACACGCTGCGGGAGCTGCGGTAGAACAGCTTCAGCCCCAGCTCCTGCTCCAGGGCGGAGATCATGCGGCTCAGGGCGGGCTGGGAAATGAACAGGTCGTCCGCGGCCTGGGTGAAATTCAGCCGCTGGGCAAGGACGACAAAGCTCTCCAACTGGTTCAGTGTCATTCCGGCACATCCTCTCTGAAACGGCCTGCGTTCGCAGCCGCCGGCTACGGACCCGGTCTCTGTCATTGCTGCCTACCAGTATACCAGATTTTTTGTCATTTGTCACAGGTTTTGATCTATTTTCTGCATAGTAGCCATAAATATTTTTGACGAAAAACGTGAATATGACCAGATTCGACCATATTTTTCTGTCAGTCTGCACAATTCCGGCAAGTGTTAGCAAAAACTAACAAGCGCGACGGCCCGTTTTTTCCCCCATCTAAACCTTTTTTGCATTTCTGCCATTCGATTTTTACATTTTACACATACATAAAAAACAACTAAGATATATTTGTGTATAAGCTGACCAAGCCCTTGGCTTGGCAGACATTAACGAGGAGGAGTTCCCCATGAAAGTATTAGGTCTGTCCGCCGGAACGCTCAACGGCGCCAACGACTCCCTGTGCAAGGAGGCCCTGATGGCCGCCCAGGAGGCCGGGGCCGAAATCGAGTTCGTCAATGTCACCCAACTGGACATCAAGCACTGCACCGGCTGCAAGGCCTGCGTCATGGGCCTGTTCTCCGGCCGGGGCAACGGCTGCGTCCTCAAGGACGACCTCCAGTGGCTGATCGACAAGATGATGGACGCCGACGGCATCATCTGGGCCGCCCCCATCTTCGAGAAGTGCGCCCCCGGCATCTTCCACACCATTATGGACCGCTTTGGCCCCCGCATGGACCGGGGCAACCTGATGATCGCCACCAAGATCGCCGAGGAACACGGCGGCAAGCCCATCGACCCCAAGTACCTCAAGGAGAAGGTGGTCACCTTCATGGGCATCGGCGGCTCCGACTGGGCCACCCGCATCCAGTGTGACTTCGCCACCCACGCCCTCACCCCCAAGTGGACCGTCATTGACAACCACTGCTTCCCCTGGTCCCTCACCATCCTGATGAACGACGACGCCATCGCCAAGGCCCACCAGATGGGCGCCGACCTGGCCGCCGCCGCCAAGAAGATCGCCGACGGCACCTTCGTCCCCGCCCACGGCTGCTTCAACGAGGACTACAAGGGCCCCGCCGGCGTGTGCCCCTACTGCCACAGCAACAACTTCTACCTCCAGGAGGACGGCGTGGCCATCTGCTGCCTGTGCGGCACCGAGGGCGTCATGAAAAATGTGGACGGCAAGTATGTCTTCGAGTTTGACCGGGAGAAGTGGATCCCCCACGCCCACGACTCCATCCCCGGCAAGTTCATCCATGGCGACGACATCCAGCGCAACGAGGCCGAGGCCCGCACCCTCATGCAGACCGACGAGGCCAAGGCCCGCAAGCAGAAGTACCGCGACTTCATCCAGACCTCCAAGCCGGAGAAATAAAAAAGGAGGCCGCATCCAATGTCCTTTGAATACCGCCCTATGCGCAGCGTGATCTACGTGGACTGCGTACGCGAGGAATACCGCCATCGCCTCCAGCACTGGCTGTACTCCACCCATGTGCCCGACAGCATCAGCAAGTTCGCCCCCTACTGCAATAAGTACGCCTTCTACAACGCCCTGCCCACGCCCCCCGAGGGGGAGCGGTTCGGCACCCGGCGGATGCAGATGACCGAGCACTACTGGATGGTCAACGAGATGACCCCGGAGATGCACATCAACGCCTTTACCGAGCGGATGCCGCCCCATGTCCTGCGCTGGCAGGGGATGCTCCCCGACACCGACGAGGCCCTGGGCGGCGACCAGAACATGGACGGCGACGCCCACCGCTCCTCCGGCGGGGACAACGGGATGCCCCCCTTCGTGTTTGCCCACGTGCCCATGAATTGGCAGGAGGACTACAAGGGCGCGGGCCGCACCATCGACGACGGGCCCAACTACCGCTGGCAGTTCGTGCTGCGCTGGCCCTGCGAGAAGACCGGAGAGAAGTGGTTCAACGAGGTGTTTGTGCCCTACTTCCAGGGCCGGCCCGAGGTCAACCGCTTCGTGTCCAGCAAGATCTACCACGACGTGGTGGGCTGCCAGTTCCACCGGCTGGTGGAGCTGTGGTTCGACGGCCCCGAGGAGTGGTACGCCGCCGCGGTGGAGGGCACGAAGGATATGCCCCGGCCCGACTGGGCCGCGGAGAACCCCAAGGAGGCCCCCCAGGCGCAGTTCCCCTTCCTGAAGCCCAACCACTACATCGTGGGGATGTTCCTGTCCGACATGGCCGCCAGCGATAACTTTACCCAGTACCGGGGGTACATTACCATGCGGTAAGGCCTGTCCTTGTTCCATCACCAAGCGGGGGCTGTTCCGCCCCGCGCCGGTCCCCTTCGGGGGACGAGCGGAATCTTATTCTAACGTGAAAGGAATGACCGCCTTATGTTTAAGAAAACAAGTTTTCCCGTGGTGTTCAATTTCTGGCTGGCGCTGGTGATCGGCATCATCATGACCATTGTCAGCAAGGCCCTGGCCGGCCAGCTCACCTTTGAGGCCGTGGTGGTAGGCTCCTTCAGCGGCTTCTTCGTGTGCATGGCCTGGGAGACCCTCATCGACCTGCCCGGCTTCGGCAACTTCTTCGTGAAGAAGTTCAAGCTGGATATGGGCGGCACCCCCGCCTACTTTGTGCGCATCCTGTTCATCGCCATCCTGCTGGTGCTGCTCATGAGCTTCAGCATGATGTTCATCGAAATGGGCTTCGGGCTCTTTGGTATGCTGAACATCTGGGCCATGTCCCTGCTGCCCATGCTGGCCGCCGCTTACATCAGCGTGCTGATCCTGTTCAAGCCCCTGCTGGCCCTCACCGGCATGATGTGCAGCAAGGATCCCGGCCCCGGCGCGTTCCCTCCGGGCGGCCATCCCTGATCCGGCTGCTGATTTGATGGAACTGTAGGTCCCTATGTTGCAGGAGCGTCTCAACGGGGACGCTCCTGCGGCTTTATTTAAAGGAGGAATGAATCCCAATGTCCATCCCGTTTTACGCCAAAAGCGAGACCAACCAAGGCTACATCAAAAACCTGGAGGTGGTGGGCTTTTCCGACTTGAACGGCGTCAACGCCTTCCAGATGGCCCTCTACAAAACCGAGGACAAGTACTATATGTACTGCGGCTCCTTCAAGGGGGCCGGGGTGAACATCGTGGATGTCACTGACCCCGCCAAACCCGAGGTGGTGGGCTGCGTCTACGTCAGCGACCCCAATGTCTATTTTGCCCAGTCCACCCCCAAGGTCCAGGTGGCCGACGGCCTGCTGATTGTGGCCCTGGGGGGCGGCGTGCCCTTCCTCCACGGCATCAAGCCCGGCGACCCCGCCGACGACGGCCTCCAGATCTACGACCTGAAGGAGGACCCCGTCCACCCCAAGCTGCTCTCCCACTGGCACACCGGCCTGCCCAACGGCATGGGCGTCCACCGCTTCGCCTACAACGGCGGCAGGTACGTCTATATGCCCGCCGAGTGCCCGGGCTTTGTGGGCTTCATCGTCCGCATCCTGGACATCGCCGACCCCCGCAACCCGGTGGAGGCGGGCCGCTGGTGGCTGCCCAAGCAGTTCAAGGACGGCATGGTGGAGGGCACCTACGCCGTGGGCCATGACGCGGAGAAGTTCTGGGGGATGTGCCACGCCTGCAACATCTGCGCCGACCGGCCCAACGAGCTGTACCTGGGCTACTTCGGCGGCGGCGCCATCATCCTGGACATATCCGACCCCACCCGGCCCAAGCTCATCTCCCAGCTCATGGTGCAGCCCCCCTTCGCCGGCAAGGTCGACGGCGCCCAGTGCCACACCTATATGCGCCTCACCGGCCGGAACTTCGCCGTGCTCACCAACGAGGGGGAGCGCTTCCCCTTCTTCACCAGGGACAAGATCCTCAACGGCGTGCACAAGGGCGCCCAGCCCATGAACAACCTGCACATGATCGACGTGTCCGACCCCGCCGATCCCACCCTGGTGGCGGAGTTCCCCTACCCAGAGGTGCCCGAGGATTTCCCCTACCCCAACTTCAACGACTGCGGCATCGGCGCCCCCGGCCCCTTCGGCCCCCACAACATCCACGAGCCCATGGGCAAGCCCTGGCTCCAGGACGACCCCAATCTGGTGTATAACTGCTACTTCCACGCGGGGCTGCGGGTGTTCGACGTGTCCGATCCCTATTATATTAAGGAGATCGCCTACTTCATCCCCCCCAACCCGGAGAAGCTGCTCTTTGACGTGCCCGTGCCCGGCCCCATGATCGCCACCACCGAGGACTGCGTGGTGGACGACCGCGGCTATATCTACATCGACACCTGGCACGACGGGATGTACATCCTGCGGCTGAAGAAGAACGGCTGACCTGCGCAAAAGAAAGGCGCGGCGGATTTTCCCGCCGCGCCCTTCTTTTGCGCAATGTACGGCCCCTCAGCCCCGGTCCTTCCGGCCCGACGCGCCGGGGATGTTCAGCTCGTCCCGGTACTTGGCCACGGTGCGCCGGGAGATGGGGCAGCCCTCCGCCGCCAGGGCCTCGCACAGCTTCTGGTCGGACAGGGGGTGGGCCTTGTCCTCCCCGTCGATGAGCCGGCGCAGGGCCGCCTTGGCCGCCGCGCCGCCCATATCGCCCCCCGCGCCGCCCCGGGAAAAAAACCAGCCCAGGGGGTACACCCCCCGCTGGCACTGGAGGTACTTTTCCCGCACCGCCCGGCTGACAGTGGACTCATGGATGCCCACCGCGTCCGCCACGTCCGCCATGCGCAGGGGCCGCAGGGCCTGCTCCCCCAGGCGGAAGAACTCCTCCTGCCGGTCCACAATGGCCTGGGCGCACCGCAGCAGGGTGTCCCGCCGCTGGGTAATGGCCTGGAGCACGTCCTGGGCGGCCTGCACCTTCCGGCGCAGGTAGTCCTTTACCTCCGGCTGGCCGGTGTTGGCCAGCAGCTCCTTGTAATAGCCGTTGATCTGGAAGGCAGGGCGTTCCCCGGCCCGTGAGCGGGCCACAAAATGGCCGTCCTGCTCCTCCACAAAGATGTCGGGGTAGACATAGGGGGTCTGCCCCGGCTGCTCGAATACCGCGCCGGGGCGGGGGTCCAGCTCCCGGATGGCCTTCAGGGCGGACAGCACCTCGTCCATGGACACCCCCAGCCTGTCCGCGATGAGGCGGTACCGGCACCGGGCCAGGGGCTCCAGGTAATCCCGCACGATGGCCAGGGCGGGGCCGTCCACCCCCGCCCGCTCCAGCTGGAGGGCCAGGCACTGGGACAGGTTCTCCGCCCCCACCCCGGCGGGCTCCAGGGTGCGCAGCACCGCCAGGCCCCGCTCCAGCAGGGGCAGGGGGATGCCGCTGTCCGCCGCCAGCTCGGACAGGGGCGGGCGCAGGTAGCCGTCCCCGTCCAGGCAGGAGGCCAGGAACCCCACCGTCCGGGCGGTATCCCCGTCCAGGCGCAGCCGATCCAGCTGCCGGGAGACGAACTGGGGCAGGGTTTCCTCCAGCCCGCCGCTGACGCCGATGCGGGCGATGGGGTCGGACTCATACTCCCACAGCCCCTGGTAATAGCGGTTCTGCCGGTCGTTGTCCGCCAGCCACCGCAGGTGCTGGAGCTGCTGGTCCTCCCGGTCGGGGTCGGGGGGGGCTGCGGCCTCGTCGAGGTCCACCACCGGGTTGTCCTGGGACAGCTCCTGTAAGTAGTCGCGCAGCTCCAGCGAACTCATCTGAAGCACCTCAAGGCGCTGGATCTGCCGCTGGTCCAGCTGCTGTACCTGCTTTTGAAGCAGCTCCACCACTGAGAATCCCCCTTCTATCGCAGCTGCCAAAACCGCAATCCCGTGTAGGGGCGGATATCATCCGCCCGTTTGTCCCGGATCATGGCGCGGGACGGCGGGCGGGTAATACCCGCCCCTACATATGGCGTCCGCGATTATTTCCTGCCAAAGGGCCACCAGCCCTTGCGATCCTTCTTCTGCTCCGGCTTTTTGGGGGCGGGCTCCGGGGCCCTGTCCCCATCCGCCGTCATGCGCTCCAGGGCCTCCTTGGCCTTCTTGTAGCCCTTGTCCGCCGCCTTCTGGTAAAACTCCCGGGCCTTCTCCAGGTCCTGCCCCACGCCGGTGCCCTTCTGGTAGCACTGGCCCAGCAGGTACATGGCCCGGGCGTTGTTTTTGTCCGCCGCCCGCTGGAACAGCTGGACGGCATGGGCCTCGTCCTTTTCCGCGCCAAGGCCCTGGAGGAAGCACTCCCCCAGGGAGCAGGTGCCGTCCGAATGCCCGCCCTTGTCGGCCAGGATGTACAGCCGCACCGCCTCGCCGGGGTCCTGCTCCACGCCGTAGCCGTTCTCATAGCACTCGCCCAGCAGGAACTCCGCCCGGTGGTAGCCCTGGTCTGCGGAGCGCCGGAACCACTCCGCGGCCTTGTCGTTGTCCTCGTCCACGGTGATGCCGTGGTAGTAGAAGAAGCCCAGGTTGCACATGGCCCGGGCGTTGCCCCGCCTGGCCGCCTGTTCGTAAAGGTCCCTGGCCTTTTCCTTGTCCTGCTTCACGCCGGCGCCCAGCTCGTAGCACAGCCCCAGGGAGCAGGTGGCGGCGGCATAGCCCCCCTCGTGGCCGATCCGGTACAGCCGGACGGCCTCGTCCATATCCTTTTCCACGCCGTAGCCGTACTCGTGGCACTCGCCCAGCAGGAAGTGGGCCCGGGCGCTGCCGGCTTCCGCCGCCTTGCGGAACCACTTCACGGCCTCGTTGTCGTCCATCTCCACGCCGATGCCCTGGTAGCAGCAGAAGCCGTAATTGCACTGGGCCCAAACGCTGCCGGCTTCCGCCGCCTCCAGGTAGAGCTGGGCGGCCCGGGCCTTGTCCTGCACCACGCCCTTGCCGAACTCGTAGCAGGTGCCCAGGGCGCAGGTGGCGGAGGGATAGTGCTGCTCATGGGCCCTCTGGTAGAGCTCCACCGCCTTCTCCAGGTTTTGCTCCACGCCATAGCCGTTCTCATAGCACTCGCCCAGCAGCTGCTGGGCCCTGGCCTGGCCCGCCTCGGCGGCCTTGGCAAACCACTTGACGGCCTCGTCGTTGTCTTCCTCCACCCCGATGGCCCGGTAGTAGCAGTAGCCCAGGTTACACTGGGCCCGGACATAGCCCTGCTCCGCCGCCTGCCGGTAGAGCTCCACCGCCCGGGGCAGGTCCTGCTCCACGCCGGTGCCCAGCTCGTAGCACAGGCCCAGGGCACAGGTGCCCGCCGGGTGCCCGCCCTCGTGGGCCTTCCGGTAGAGCTCGGCGGCCTTGCCCTCATCCTGCTCCACGCCGTAGCCGTTGTCGTAGCACTCGCCCAGCAGCTGCTGGGCCCTGGGGTAGTCCTGGGCGGCGGCCTTCTCGAACCAGTGGACGGCCTGCTTGTCGTCCGTGTCTACGCCGATGCCCTGGTAATAGCAGAAGCCCAGGTTGCACTGGGCCCGGGCGTCCCCCGCCTCGGCGGCCTTGGTGTAGAGCTCCACAGCCCGGGCCTTGTCCTGCTCCACGCCGGCCCCCAGCTCATAGCACAGGCCCAGGGCGCAGGAGCCGGCCGGGTGCCCCTTCTCGTCGGCCTGGATGTACAGCTCCACGGCCCGGGCCTGGTCCTTTTCCACGCCGTACCCCGCCTCATAGCACTGGCCCAGCAGGAACAGCGCCCTGCCGTGGCCCTGCCGGGCGGCCTTGTCAAACCAGGCCGCGGCCTGGTCGTTGTCTTCCTCCACGCCGATGCCCCGGTAGTAGCAGTAGCCCAGGTTGCACTGGGCCCGGGCGTCCCCCGCCTCGGCGGCCCTGGTGTAGAGCTCCACAGCCCGGGCCAGGTCCTTCTCCACGCCCCGGCCCAGCTCATAGCACAGACCCAGGGAGCACACGCCGGGGGGGTAGTCCCCGTCCGCCGCCGCCTGATACAGCCGGGCGGCCTTGGCCTCGTCCTGTTCCACGCCGTAGCCGAAGTCGTAGCAGTCGCCCAGCAGGCCCAGGGCCCGGGGGTAGCCCTCCTCCGCGGCCTGCTCAAACCAGTGGACGGCCTGCTTGTCGTCCATCTCCACGCCGATGGCCCGGTAGTAGCAGAAGCCCAGGTTGCACTGGGCGGGGACGTAGCCCTTCTCCGCCGCCTGCCGGTAGAGCTCCACCGCCCGGGGCAGGTCCTGCTCCACGCCGGTGCCCAGCTCGTAGCACAGCCCCAGGGCACAGGCGGCGGGGGGATAGCTGTCCCCGTCCTCGTCCTCGCTGGCCCTGGCGTAGAGCTGGGCGGCCTTGGCCTCGTCCTTCTCCACCCCGCTGCCATACTCATAGCACTGGGCCAGCAGGAACAGGCCCTTGACATAGCCCTGGTCGGCGCACTGCTGGTACAGCTCCGCCGCCCGCTTCTCGTCCTTCTCCAGGCCGATGCCCCGGTCGTAGCACACGCCCAGGGCGCAGGTGCCCGCGTCGTACCGCTGCTCGTGGGCGGCGCGGTAGAGCTCCACCGCCCGGGCCGGGTCCTTCTCCACGCCCAGGCCGTTCTCAAAGCACTCCCCCAGCAGGGTCTGGGCGCGGGGATATTCCTCCGCCGCGGCCCGGGCAAACCAGGCCACCGCCTCGGCGTAGTCCCGCTCCACCCCGATGCCCCGGTAGTAGAAGAAGCCCAGGTTGCACTGGGCGGGGGCGTAGTCCGCCTCCCCGGCCTCCCGGTACAGCTCCGCGGCCCGCAGCTTGTCCATCTCCACCCCGCTGCCCAGCTCGTAGCACAGCCCCAGCTCGCACTGGGCGGGGGGATAGCCCTGCTCCGCCGCCTGGGTCAGCAGGGGGACGCCCCGCTCCGGGTCCTTTTCCACGCCGATGCCCCGCAGCCAGCACAGCCCCAGGCCGTACTGGGCGGAGATGTGGTCCCCTTCGGCCGCCCGGCTGAACCACTGGAAGGCCAGGGCCTCGTCCCTGGGCGCGCCGCCGGTGCCGTTGCAGTAGCCCATGGCCACCTTGTACTGGGCGTCCAGGTCGCCCTCCTCGGCGGCCTCCAGCAGCTCCCGGAAGCTCTGCTCCTTCTTGGCGGACACGTCCGCCATGCTCTGGATCAGGTTCGGGTCGATATACACCATAAAGCCGTCCTGCCCCTCGGGCAGCAGGGCCCCGTTTCGTTCCTCCGCCATATGTATCCCGCATCCTTTCCGTCTTGCGGCGGGCCGCCCCCGCCGCGGATCGTTCGGGAAATATTATAGCATATCCGCCCCGTTTTTTACAAGAGCCGGACGGCAAAGCGCGGCAGGGGATTGTTTCCCGCCAAAACGCAGGAAATGAAAAACCGGCTTGCGTTTTCCCACAAAAATCCCGGGGGACGCCCCTGATATTTGGCGTTTTCCGGAAAAATCTCCGTCAGAAAATGAAAACGGCGTATTTTTTCTTGCATTTCCCCCGCCCCTGTTATATACTGGCAGGCAAGAAAAGAGAAAAGAGGGGATTTTCATGCTCCAAGCCTTCCTGCCCATCGCCGCGGCCCGGCAGCCCGGGCCCGGCCCGGTTGACCAGGTGATCCGGCTGGTGGAAACCGTCAACAGCTTCCTCAACAACATTGTCTGGGGCTGGCCCGCGCTGATCCTGCTGGCCTTCGTGGGCGTGTTCATGACCTGCCGCACGAAATTCTTCCAGATCAGCCACTTCGGCCACTGGGTGAAGGAGACCATCGGCGCCATCTTCAGCGAGAAGCACGTGCGCAGCCACACCGGGGACAAGTCCATCTCCCAGTTCCAGTCCCTGTGTACGGCGCTGGCCGCCACCGTGGGCACCGGCAACATCGTGGGCGTGGCGGGGGCCATCATCGTGGGCGGCCCCGGCGCGGTGTTCTGGATGTGGCTCATCGCCTTTTTCGGGATGATGACCAACTATTCGGAAAACGTGCTGGGCATCTTCTACCGCCGGAAAAACTCCGCCGGGGAGTGGTCGGGCGGGGCCATGTACTACCTGCGGGACGGGCTGGGGGCCAAAAAGGGCTGCAAAACCGTGGGCGCGGTGCTGGCGGTGCTGTTCTCCGTGTTCTGCTTCCTGGCCTCCTTCGGCATCGGCAACATGACCCAGATCAACTCCATCTCCGGCAATATGGACGCCGTGTTCGGCATCCCCACCTGGGTCACCGGCGCCGTGGTGGTGGTGCTCACCGGGCTGGTGGTGCTGGGGGGCCTGAAGCGCATCGCCTCCGTCACGGAGAAGATCGTGCCCTTTATGGTGATCCTCTACATGGTGGGCTCCATTGTGATCTTCTGCACCAACCTGTCCATGGTGGGCCCGGTGTTCGCCGCCATCTTCAAGGGGGCTTTTGCCCTGAAGGCCGCGGGCGGCGGCGCGGTGGGCTACGGCGTGAAGCTGGCCATCGAGCAGGGCATGAAGCGGGGGGTGTTCTCCAACGAGGCGGGCCTGGGCTCCTCGGTCATGGTCCACTCCAGCTCCAACGTGAAGGAGCCGGTGCGCCAGGGGATGTGGGGCATTTTTGAGGTGTTTGCCGACACCATCGTGGTGTGTACCCTCACCGCCTTCACGGTGCTGTCCTCCGGGCTGGTGGACCTGGACACCGGGGTGACGCAGACGGCGTACCAGGGGGTGGCGCTGACCAAGGCCAACCTGGTGAGCACCGTGTTCTCCATGCACTTCGGCTTTGCCGGGGCGGCCTTTGTGGCCATCTCGGTCATGCTGTTCGCCTTCTCCACCTGCCTGGGCTGGAGCCACTACGGCAGCAAGGCCTGCGAGTTTTTATTCGGGGAGAAGATCACAAAGGTGTATCAGGTGATTTTCGTGCTGGCCACCTTTGGCGGCGCGGTGATGGGGGAAAACCTGGCCTGGGACATTGCCGACACCCTCAACGGCATGATGATGCTGCCCAACCTGGTGGGGGTACTGGCCCTGTCCCCGGTGGTGGTGGCCATCACGCGCAACTATGTGGACCGCCGACTCCGGGGCAGGGACGTGGAGCCCATGCTGTCCAGCTTTGCGGACATCCAGAAGGAGGCCGCCGCCGCGGTGGAGGCGGGGGACCGGCCCTGAGCATCCATAGAGACAGAGCCCCATCCCGGCCGGGATGGGGCTCTGTTGTTATGCCCTGCGGCGGGCCAGCCTCCGCCACCAGGGCTTTGGCGGTTCCACCCGGTCGGGCAGCTCGATGAGGTATTTCCCGGAGGCGTTGACCACAACGGTGTCCCCGTACTGCCGCAGCCGGGGCTGAGTGGGGACGTACTGCAAGTGGACATGGCCGTAGCAGTGGTACAGGGGGCAGCAGCGATCCAACAGCTCCCGGAAGCACTGGAACCCCCGGTGGCAGTTGTCGTCCATGTCCCCCAGCCCGCGGGCGGGGGCGTGGGTGACCAGGATGTCCACCCCGCCCCGGCGCAGCCCGGCGCTCACCTTGGCGATGCGGCGGCGCATCCCCCGCTCGGTGTATTGGTGGGGGCCCCGGCTGTACTCCATGCTGCCCCCCAGGCCCAGGATCCGGTAGCCCCGGAAATTGATCAGCTCCCCGTCGATGCAGTCGCAGCCCTCCGGGGGGTTTTGGTCGTATTTGGCGTCATGGTTGCCGTGGACATAGAACAGGGGGATATTGCCCATGGTGACCAGGAAACTGAGGTAGCTGGCGGGCAGGTCCCCGCAGGACAGGATGGCGTCCGCCCCGCCCAGCTTCTCCTTGGTGAAGAAATCCCACAGGCCGGGGTCCGCTTCATCCGCGATGACCAGAAGCTTCAAACGCTCGCCTCCTCCGGGGGGATCAGCCGGCGGTGGATCCCAAGGCGGCGGACGGTGGGCTGGGCCACGCTCAGCACTTCCTCATAGGCGGGCAGGCGCCCGTCCACCCGGTCGCACAGCCAGTCCATTTTCAGGATCTCCTCCATGGACAGCGGGCGGCTTCCGTCGTTGACGGTCCGGCCGTCCTGGGTGACGATCTGGCGCTGGAAGGGCTGGATGGCCCCGGCCTGGATGCCGGTCTGGAGGATGCGGGCCAGCTCCCGCACCCCCTCGGGCAGGTCGGGGCTGAGCTTCAGGTCCACCACGCCGCTGTTCATGCCCCACCAGTAGTTGATGGCTTTGTCGCTGTCCTCGGCGAGGGGGATGCGCCGGGGGTCCTGGAGCAGCTCCCGGACGATGCGCACATAGAACTCCCCCCACAGCCAGCTGGGGGAGGCCAGCAGCTTCAGCCTGCCGTCCGGGCCCAGCCGGGCCAGGCCCTGGGCGTTCTCGGGCTGCTCGGCGATGTGGTCCCGGTCGCTGACCAGCTCCACGCCCTGCCGCCGGAACTCCGCCAGGTAGTCCCCGGGCAGGCAGTGCCAACGCAGGTCAATGCGGGCGTCCGGGTTGGTGAGGGAGGCCCCCAGGGCGAAGGCGTTGATGCTGGCGGGCACGCCCAGGATGGGGTAGCTGCCCACGTAGCCGATCCGGCCGGTTTTGCACAGCGCCCCGGCGATGGCCCCGGTGATGAACTTGGCCTCGTAGACCCGGCAGTAGTACGCCTTCACGTTCACATAGGGCTGGTCGATGGAGCAGTTCATGAAGCGCACCTTGGGGTACTTCACCGCCACCCGGAGGGCCGCGTCGATGAGGCTGACGGAGGTGGTGAAGACCAGCTCCGCCCCGGCCTCCACCGCCTCCACCAGCACCGCGTCCGCCCCCTGGGGGTCCACGTCGTAGTAGCAGGCGGTGGTCACGCTGTCCGAGAGCGCCTCGTCCAGGTAGGCCCGGCCCTTGTCGTGGGCGGCGGTCCAGGCGCTGGTCTCGGGGTTTTTCTGGAACAGGAAAGCGCAGCGCAGCTTCCGCCGGGTGAAGGGGAGCAGCCCCGGCGCGCCGGCGGTCTTTTTCCCCTCCCCCATGGGGGCCAGGCTGACGGCGATGGGCTGGGTCTCGGTGGAAACGCACAGCTCCCGCCACACGGCGGACAGGGTCTGGCGGTAGTCCTCCGCCTCCATGGTGAGGAATTCCGCGCCGGAGTGGAAGCTGAGCCAGCGCAGCAGCGCGTCGCCGGAGGTCAGGCCCAGCCCCGCGCCGCCCAGGCGGTAGAAGCTGTCCCGGAAGGTGAAGAAGTGCCGCTTGAATTTCCGCTGGAACTCCTCGGGCCACTCCTGGTCCTTGGCGAAGCCGAAGGCGGCCTGGAGGGCGGCGTACCCGCCCGGCTCGGTAAAGTGGATACCCCAGCATTTGGAGCAGCGGAAGAAATCCAGGAACTCCAGATAGATTTTGACCGTGATATCGTCGGTCTGGTCGGGCATGAGGCGGATCACCTCCGCCCGGATGGTGGCAGAGCCCAGGGATTTCAGCACGCTGACCCGCTTGTTGCCCTCCTCCACGTAGAACCGGCCCAGATACTCATAGCATTTGATGGGGTCGTGGATGCCCTCGGTGAGCTGGGCGGCGCACAGGTTGGTCCACTTGGCGGCGAACTCGGTGTCCGGCCCCAGCAGGGGGAAGAAGCCGGGGGAGAAGGAGTTGCAGCGGGCGTCCTGGGTGGAGCCCACCACCAGGTAGATGGGGATCTCCATGGTCCCCAGGGCCACCTGGGACAGGGGCTTCTGGCGCACCTGCTGGAGGGATTGGATATAGGGGTAGCGCCCCCGGTGGACGCAGTTTTTGTATTCCTTCTGGCCCTGCTTCAGGGCGGCGGAGTAGTATTGCAACGCTTCGGCGTTTGCCATTCAAATTCTCCTTTCAGGAGGCAGGGATGCTCCCTGCCCTTGGCCTTCCCCCTCACAGGGGGAAGGTGCCCCCGAAGGGGGCGGATGAGGGTGCAGGCAGGGGTGCCGCCCTGCGGGGGGCGGTACTTTCTCTCCCATGAGAGAAAGTACCCAAAGAGAATGCTTAGGGGGGAATTTTGGTTCGACACAGCCGGAGGCTGTGTCTCTCAAAAAATTACCCCCTAAGAACCCCTTTTTTACGGAGGAGGCCTATACGGGGGGTGGGGTGTGGCCCTTCCGGCGCGTGGGGCTTTCGCACGCGTTTCTCCCCGTCTACCCGCTGCCGCTCGTGGGCGCAGTACTGAGGCCGGCTGCGGTCCACGGGCTGCGCCTGGGTGTGCGGGGGTGCGGACAGGGTGTATGTCGGGCGCACCGGTTCCGCTACTATCCTGGTATTCTGGGATAGGGTTTCCGCACGTTGGTCAGGCCCAGCAGATAATCTACGCTGGTATTGTAGAACCGGGCCAGGGTGATCAGAATCGCGGTAGGGATGTCGTTTTCCCCGGTTTCATATTTAGAATATCCCGTTTGTGACATATCAAGCCGTTTGGCAAGTTTTGCTTGGCTCAGGTTGGCATCTTCCCGTAAATCTCGCAGTCTTGGATACAAAGCAATCACCTCACCCAAGACTATATCCTAACCTGAAACAGGGTATTTACTTTCAACCTGAAACAGGTTAAAATAGACTTGAGGTGATTGTTTATGAGAAGCGGCCCGAAGAAAACAATTTCTATACTGGTACCTATGGATCTCTATGAGGAGTTGGACGCACTGGCACAAGATACTTCCCGTTCCCTGTCGGCCTACCTCCGGCAGGTGTTAAAGGCGCATCTGCACTATATCCGGCGGGTTTCCCCGCCCCTCAGCAGTCCCCCGCGCCACCCAGGCGCCAATCGAGGGAACCGCCCGGAACCGTAACCGCACACAAGCGGCAGCACCAATGGGGGAGAAGCCATTCCAGATCCAGAGCGCCGATCACGCCCCAACCACTTGAAAGCGGCGTGCCCTTGACCTTAGCGGGGGTTCTTAGGGGGAAATTTTTTGAGAGACACAGCCGAAGGCTGGGTCGAACCAAAATTTCACCCTGAGCATTCTCTTTGGTTACTTTCTCTCATGGGAGAGAAAGTAACGCCCCCGGCAGGGCGCACCCTGCCACCCCCAAGGGGCGGGGTTGCCAGAGGGGCTACCCCTCGTCGTCGATCTTGAGGACGGCCATAAATGCCTCCGTAGGCATTTGCACCGTGCCCAGGGAGCGCATCTTCTTTTTGCCCTCCTTCTGCTTTTCCAGCAGTTTTTTCTTCCGGGTGATGTCGCCGCCGTAGCACTTGGCCAGCACGTCCTTGCGCAGGGCCTTCAGCGTCTCCCGGGCAATCACCTTGCCGCCGATGGCGGCCTGTATCGGCACCTCGAACATCTGGCGGGGGATGTTCTCCTTCAGCTTCTCGCAGATCCGCCGCGCCCGCTTGTACGCCTTCTCCCGGTGGGCGATGAAGGACAGCGCGTCCACCTGGTCGCCGTTGAGCAGCAGATCTACTTTCACCAGATCCGACGGCCGGTATTCATCCAGCTCATAGTCCAGGGAGGCGTAGCCCCGGGTCTTGGCCTTGAGGGTGTCGAAAAAGTCGTATATGATCTCGTTGAGGGGCATGAGGTAGCGGATCTCCACCAGGTTGGTGTCCAGATACTGCATATCCTTGTACTCCCCCCGGCGGTCCTGGCACAGGGGCATGATGGCCCCCACATAGTCCGGCGGGGTGATGATGGACACGGCGGCGTAGGGCTCCATGGCCTGCTTGATGGAGCCGGGGTCGGGGTAGTTGTGGGGGTTGTCCACCCGCACCACAGTCCCGTCCGTTTTCGTCACCTCGTAAATAACGGAAGGTAATGTGGTGATGAGATCCAGATCGAACTCCCGCTCCAGCCGCTCCTGGATGATCTCCATGTGGAGCATCCCCAAAAAGCCGCACCGGAAGCCGAAGCCCAGGGCCACGGAGGATTCCGGCTCAAAGGACAGCGACGCGTCGTTGAGCTGGAGCTTCTCCAGCGCGTCCCGCAGGTCGGGGTACTTGGAGCCGTCCTCGGTGTACACGCCGCAGTACACCATGGCCTGGGCGGGGCGGTAGCCGGGGAGGGGCTCGGCGGTAGGGCGTGCGGCCTCGGTGATGGTGTCGCCCACCCGGGTGTCCTTCACGTTCTTGATGGAGGCGGTGAACCAGCCCACCTCCCCGGCGGACAGGGAGGGGGCGCTGTCCATGCCCAGCGGCCGCAGGTAGCCGCAGTCCAGCACCGTGTACTGGGCCCCGGAGGCCATGAGGCGCACCTGCATCCCCGGGCGCAGCGTGCCCTCCATGACGCGGAAGTAGACGATGACCCCCAGATAGGGGTCGTATTGGCTGTCGAAGATGAGGGCCTTCAGGGGCGCGGACGGGTCGCCCTCCGGGGCGGGGATGTTGTGTACGATGTCCTCCAGCACCGCCGGGATGTTGATCCCCTGCTTGGCGGAGATCTCCGGGGCGTCCAGGGCGGGCAGGCCGATGATGTCCTCGATCTCGTGCTTCACCCGCGCAGGGTCGGCGGCGGGCAGGTCGATCTTGTTGAGCACCGGCCGGATTTCCAGATCGTGATCCAGGGCCAGGTAGGTGTTGGCCAGCGTCTGGGCCTCCACCCCCTGGGCGGCGTCCACCACCAGCACCGCCCCCTCGCAGGCGGCCAGGGAGCGGCTCACCTCGTAGTTGAAGTCCACGTGGCCCGGGGTGTCGATGAGGTTCAGGCAGTAGGTCTCCCCGTCGGCGGCCTTGTAGTCCATGCGGACGGCCCGGGCCTTGATGGTGATGCCCCGCTCCTTCTCCAGCTCCATATTGTCCAGCAGCTGGGACTCCATCTGCCGCTGCTCCACCGCGCCGCAGATCTCAATCATCCGATCGGACAGGGTGGATTTGCCGTGGTCGATGTGGGCGATAATAGAAAAGTTTCGGATTTTCGATTGCTCAGTCATACAGGAAACCTCCGTCGAGCGGTTATTGGAAGATGGCCTCGTAGTCATAGGCGTGGACAAACGCCCGCAGCCCCTCCATCTCCTGCAGGCAGTTCTCCGCGGTGAGCCGCCGCCCGTCCTCCATCAGGGTCCGGGCCACCCACCGGGTGACGGCGCCGGAGCAGTGGATGTGGTCGGTGTAGTTGTTCAGGTCGCTGGCCGGGCGGGAGTAGAGGAAGCTGTGCAGGGCCACGTTGTCGTATTCCAGCAGCCGCGTGGCGGCGTGCTCCACCGCCGTGAGGATGGCGTCCGCCGTCCCCTCCCGGGTGGTTTTGTCCCAGTAGAGCATACTGTACGGCGGGAACCAGAGCACAAACTCCACGTCCGGGTGGGCCTCAATCCAGCCGCACACCACATCCAGGTTCTCGTCCACCGTGTCCAGGTAGAACCCGTCGGGCAGGACGGTGCCGGAGGACTCCGGCCTGGGATAGCCCGCCAGGGCGCTGGCTTTGGAGAACTTATACGTCCCGTCCCACACATAGGCCTCGTCCAGGGTGGACATCTCCGCCGTACCCCGGCGCAGGAAGCTGCGTATGGCCTCCTGATAGGTGTCGGCGTTGAGCAGGTATTCCACATCGTCCAGCGGGTTCTGGTTGTAGAGATACCGGGGCAGCTCCACCGTCCGCTCACTGTCCGGCCGGATGAGGATGTTGGGGTCCAGGCAGAAATACACCTTGTCCAGCCCGGGGTGGGTGCGGAAGGCCAGGGTCAGGGCGGTGTCGAACTCGGAGATCCAGCCGTCGGGAAAGGTGATTTTCAGCGTTTCCTCCCCCAGCCCCTCGGTAAACCAGGACGCCCGATAGTTGGCCACCAGCGAGGTGCCCATCACCACGGCGGAGTACTCCTGGTGGCGGATCAGCCCCGCCATCTGGTAGCGCTGGTTGTCAAACCGGGCGGTTTCCCCGCTGCCGATGCCGCCGAGCACGAAGAAGGGGTCCTCCGCCGACAGCAGCAGGATCAGCACGCCGAAGCAGGCCAGCACGCCGGCGATGACGGTGACGAAAAAGCTCTTTGCCTTCATGGGGCCGGTCTCCTTTCCAAATGCGGCCGCGCCGCGGTGTCAGCCCGCTGCTCCGCGCTTCTGCTAAAAATTCGCGTAAATAAACGTATCCACCCCGGAGAAGAACAGCACCGACACCACCAGGCACACCACCGCCAGCGCGGCCTTCCACGCCGCCGGGCGGAACCGCGCCGACTGGGCCACCGGGTTGGGGGCGGCCAGCAGGGCCAGCCCCGCCGGGATCAGCATCAGCGGCGCCCAGTAGATCAGCGCCCGGCCCCCCTCCTGCCACAGGTTCTGGAGGTAGCCCAGCCCGTTGGACATGACCTCCAGCGGGAGGGTGGCCACAAAATTGGCGCTGGGCAGCTCCCAGTGGTTCAAAAACAGGCCGCGCAGCAGGGCCAGGGCCTGTCCGGTGGTCTCCGCCCGGAAGAACACCCAGGCCACGTTGACAAACGCGAAGGTGAGCAGCCACGCCAGCGGCCGGGGCAGGGTAACCCTGCCCTTGAGCAGCCGCTCCGCCACCTGGGCCGCGCCGTGGAGGGCGCCCCAGATGAGGAAGCCCCAGCCCGCCCCGTGCCACAGGCCGGACAGCAGGAAGATGAGCATGATGTTGCGGCAGGTGACCACCGTGCCCTTCCGGTTGCCCCCCAGGGGGATATAGACGCATTGGCGGAAGAACCGGGACAGGGTGATGTGCCAGCGGCCCCAGAAGTCCTTCACCGACACGGCCTGGTAGGGGCTGTTGAAGTTGACGGGCAGGGTGACGCCCATCATTTTGGCCATGCCGTGGGCCATGTCGCAGTAGCCGGAGAAATCGAAGTAGATCTGCAGCGTGTAGCACAGGATGGTGAGGGCGCAGTCCATGGGCAGCAGCGACCAGGCGTTGGCAAAGCCGTAGTCCGCGCCGTTGGCGAACATGGCGGCCAGGATCACCTTTTTGAACAGGCCCAGGGAAAAGCAGTACAGCCCCGCCGACAGGTCGTCCCAGGAGAAGGGGGCGGGCTTCCGGAGCTGGGGGGCCAGCTCCCCCACCCGGGTGATGGGGCCGCAGGTGGCGGTGGCGAAAAAGGTGAGGCAGCAGGCGAAGTCCAGGGGGGAGGCGTCCGTCCCCGCCTCGCCGTCATAGCAGTCCCGGAGCCAGAAAATCTGCTGGAAGGTGGCGAAGGACAGCCCCAGGGGGGCCAGCCAGGCCGGAGGGGTGAACAGGCCCTCCAGCGGGGTCAGGGACAGGGCGAAGCCGGTGTACTTGAAAAACGCCAGCACCGCCAGCAGCAGCGCCGCCCCCGCCCACAAAAAGGGCTTTCCGCGGGCGGGGTCCCTGGCGATGCGGCGGCCCAGCAGGTAGCTGGCCGCCCCCTCCCCCGCCAGCACCGCCAGCGACAGGGGGGAGGCCCACCCGCAGAACAGGACGCCCGCGCACAGCAGGAACACCCGCGCCGCCAGGCTCCCGGCGCGGCTGCTCAGCAGCCGCCACAGGATCAGCACGGCGGGCAGGTAGGCCAGCACAAACAGATGGCTTTGTACATTCATGGCTTCTCCTCAGAGGGGGGATCCCCCTTACTTCGTGTGCTCCGTGTGGGCGGACATCTCGCCGTTGAGCCGCTCGCCACAGGTGTGGACGATCTGGAGCAGGGACTGGTAGGTGCCGGGGTAGGCCTCCTTCATGGCGGCGTGGTCCATGGCGGGAAACCGGGCGGTCTTGCCGGGGCTGGCCAGGGCCTGGACGTATTCCGATTCGCTCATAATCAGGTCCGCCCGGGGCAGCCCGGCCACAAACCACTGGTCGGGGACGTTGAAAATGTCCTCGTCCCGGTTGGGGCTGGCCCGGTGGAGGTGCCGGAACAGGATGTAGATGGTGGCGGACAGGTAGTTGGCCGCCGCCCGGATGGCGCTTTTGTTTCCCAGCTGGCTGAGCAGGTCGAACAGCAGGCCCACGGAGTTGACCACCAGCTTCTTGGACAGGGTGGCCAGCACCGAGCCACGCAGCACGTTGTCCCGTTCGTCGGACACGTCGTACAGGGAGTCCGCGTCCAGGATGGTGGTGCCGTCCCGGCTGAGGGTGCGGCCCAGCAGGAAGTCTGCGGACACGTTATAGAAGTCACAGGCCTTGCCCACGAAAACCAGGCCGGGCTCCCGGGCCCCGTTCTCGTAATGGGAAAGCAGTGCCTGGGAGATGCCCAGGGCCTTGGCGGCCTGCCGCTGGGAGATGCCCTTTTCCTGCCGCAGCAGGGAAAGGGTGCGCGAAAAATCCGGATTTGTCATGTCTCTATTTCCCCCTCCTGTATGTCTCATCGAGGAAGGGCGGGACAGGTCCGTGGGCGTGGGATGTTCCGGCGATTCCTCAAGGGTCCGCCCGGCAGCTCCGGGCGGCGTCTTGTGCGGGGCATGGGCGCCCCAAGTACAGCAGGTATAGTATAACCACGGGAAAACGGTTTGTAAAGGGTGTTTTGCCATCTTATCCCGGCAAAACTTTTTTAGGGGGCGCACAGTATTTTTCAAAATCTCCCTTCCCCCCTTGAAAAATGGGGGGAAGGGTGGTACATTATTTTCAAAGCGGTTTTTACGCCGCACAGGCAAAACCTGACTGGGAGGTAACAAAATATGTTCCGAAAACTGATTCAAAAGCTGAAGCACAACCCCAAAACCATTGTCTTCACCGAGGGCAGCGATCCCCGCATCCTGGAGGCGGCCGCCCGCCTGCTGTCCGGCACGTTCCTCACCCCCATCCTGATCGGGGACCGGGAGGAAGTACTGGCCGCCGCCGAGCACGAGTGCCTCAATATGCGGGACGTGCAGGTGCTGGACCCCGCCACCTACGAGGGCATGGACGAGATGGTGGAGAAGATGGTGGAGCTGCGTAAGGGCAAGATGACCGCCGAGGAGTGCCGGGAGGCCCTGCAGAAGGCCAACTATTTCGGCACCATGCTGGTGGCCATGGGCAAGGCGGACTGCCTGCTGGGCGGCGCTACATACTCCACCGCCGACACGGTGCGCCCCGCCCTCCAGCTGGTCAAGACCAGGCCGGGCAACAAGATCGTGTCCTCCTGCTTCATCCTGGTGCGCCCCTTCGCCACCGGCGGCAACCAGGTGCTGGCCATGGGCGACTGCGCCATCAACATCGACCCCTCCGAGGACGAGCTCATCGAGATCACCCAGGAGGTGGCCAAGTGCGCCCGGATCTTCGGCGTGGACCCCAAGGTGGCCATGCTGAGCTACTCCACCAACGGCTCCGGCAAGGGCCCCGTGGTGGAGAAGATGCGCAACGCCACCAAGCGGCTCCAGGACATGATGCTGGACTTCCCCGTGGACGGCGAGATCCAGTTCGACGCGGCCGTCAACCCCTCGGTGGGCCAGCTCAAGTTCCCCGGCTCCGAGGTGGCGGGCTACGCCAACACCTTCATCTTCCCGGAGATCACCTCGGGCAACATCGGCTATAAGATCGCCCAGCGCATGGGCAATTTCGACGCCTACGGCCCCATCCTGCTGGGCCTGAACGCCCCCATCAACGACCTGTCCCGGGGCTGCAACGCCCTGGAGGTCTATTCGATGGCGATCATCACCGCCGCCCTGGCGGACTGACGCAGGACAAAAAAGCCGTCTGCCGAATGGCAGACGGCTTT
>CATLEJ010000013.1 GCA_949916125.1 uncultured Oscillospiraceae bacterium | reverse complement strand
CCGGCTACAGCAGCGCCTGTTCAAATACCCTCAGCAGCTGCTCCTGGTGGAACGGCTTATCCACAAAGCCCTTTGTGCCAATGGCCTTGGCCCGTTGGAACGTATCGTCATACGCCAGGGACGACACCATCACAATCCTCGCGTCGGGGTGGTTTTTCAGGATGACCTCCGCCGCGTCCAGCCCGTCCATCCCCTGCATGATAATATCCATGGTCACCAGGTCGGGCTGTACCGAGGCGTACTGCTCAATGGCGTCCTCGCCGCTGCGGCAGTAGGCCGCAACCTCGTACTCCGTGCCCTTCAGCACATCCTCCAGCTGAACCCTGACCAGCCGGGAATCGTCCACCACCATAATCCGCCTGCTCATCTGAATATACCCCCTCCTGTCAGTTTTCGCTTGGAACGGCCCCATCCTCCTGGGCGCGGGGCACATGGTGGATCAGCTGCGCGCCCTCGCTGTGCTCATCGGAATAGGTCAGGATAAACTGCGCCTCCTGCCCTTCCGGCTCATAGCGCCCATGGTAAAACACAGGGGCGCCGAAATGGGCCGAAACCTGCGTCGCCCGGAACATCGCCCCCACCACCTTGCCGCAGAGCACGTTAAAATATTCCTTGCTGAACTCCTCCAGGTCCTCCTGCGTCACCGCGTCCTCGTGGAAGGAGTTCTGGGCCATGCGGACAAGCAGGCTCGTGTCGGCGCAGAGGGTGAGGCTGGTCCCAAACCCCTTGTCAAAGGTGATATGGACGGTGCACAGGTCCTCCCCCAGCGGCTGCTCCCCCTGGCACAGGCGCACCCCCGCGGTCCGCTCCGTCACATCCTGAAGAGCCTGGTCCAATATTTTTTCAAGTTCTTCTTTTGTCATGGCGGTATTCATCAGCCAAAGCCCCCCTGTCCCGTCACGATTGTGCCCCGTCCTGCTTTTCCGGTTCCAGCACCCGCCGGATCCGGCTGAGCAGGTCGTCGGGGGCAAAGGGCTTCAAAATATAGTCCTGAATTCCCAGGGTGATGCCCTCCAGGACAGAGTTTTTGTCCTCCATGGCGGTGAGCATAATCACCGGGACGTCGGCCCGATCCGGCATATCCCGGATCTCCCGCAGGGTCTCGTACCCGTTTTTGGGGGCCATGCGGATATCCAGCAGGATCAGGTCCGGCTTCACCTTCTCCAGATACCGCAGGGCCCGGGCCCCGGAGTTCACCGTGACCACATCGTAGTATTTCCCCAGGGTGTCCGTAATCCGCAGCAATACCGTCGCAGCGTCGTCCACCGCTAAGATGCACTTTCGATTCGCCCGCCTGCTCGTCTGCGTTGGAATCATTTCATCCAACCTCCTTTTCCAGCTCGCTTATCAGCTTACCCAGAAGCATTTCCGCGTTGTCGTCCTCATACAGTTTCAGCTGTCCCTGAATCTCCCGGAGGCTGCCCTCCACGTCCGGGGGCAGCGTACAGCGCAGAAGGTCCTCCACCATGCCGGCGCACTCCTGCGACCGGAAGTCCTCCAGCTCCCGCAGGGCCTGCGTCACCCGCTCCCTCAGCTCCTGTGGGGGCGGCGGGGGCAGCTTCTCCGCCTGGGGTTCCCCCTGCCTGCGTTGCTCCAGAAACGCCCCGATCCGATCCAGGAGCGTCTCGTGGGCCTCCAGCAGCCGGGGAAGCTGCCCGGCAATGAACTGCGTATCGCCCTGGGCCGCGGCGTTCTCCTGGGCCCGGGCCAGGTTGGACACCTCCATGGCCCCGATATTGGCCGCCGCGCTCTTGAGGCCGTGTACCTCCGTCCGGTAGCGGGACAGGTCCGATTCGGCAGTCTCCCGCAAAAGCTCCGTCTTGCGCCGCCCGTCCATGTAGTAGAGCTCCAGCAGCTCCAGGAAGCCCGCATCGTCGCCGGAAAAATAGCGCATTGCGGTGTCCATATCGACGCCCTCGATCTGGAATGCGTCCGGGTTCAGGCAGCCGGCGGCTTCCTCCGGCCCCGCGCCTTCCGCGGCCTGCCGGCGCCCCTCCGGGACCCAGCGCGCCAAAAGCCGGCCCAGCTCCTTTCGGTCCAGGGGCTTGGTGATAAAGTCCTGGAAGCCGCAGTCCAGGAACTTCTCCCGTATCCCCTCCATGGCGTTGGCGGTGAGGGCGATCATGGCCGGGGAGGTCCCGTTCTCGCCGCAGTCCCGGCGGATGATCTCCGCCGCCTCAATGCCGTCCATCATGGGCATCATATGATCCATGAAGATGATGTCATACCGATTTTGCCGCACCAGCTCGATGGCCTCCGGCCCGCTCCCGGCCTCCGTCAGGTCGAAGGCATAGTTCTTTAAAAAGCCCCGGGCCACCTTGCGGTTGATTACGTTGTCGTCCACCACCAGCACCTTTACGCCGGGGGCGGTGAACTGTTCCGCACACTCCAGCTCCTCCTGGGGGATTTCCGGCACCTCCGCGATGGAGCGCCGGTCCACAATCCTCTGGGGGATGGTGATGGTCACCACGGTCCCCTGGCCGTAGACGCTCTCCACGTTGATGGTGCCGCCCATCAGCTCCACCAGGTGCTTGACGATGGCCAGCCCCAGGCCGGTGCCCTCTACGCTCCGGTTGCGCTTGGAATCCACCTGCCGGAAGTCCTCAAAGATCTTCTCCAGGTCCTCCTCCCGGATGCCGCAGCCGGTGTCCTCCACCCGGAAGGTGATCAGCTCCTCGTCCTCCTGCCCGCCGGGCCGGCCGGTGACGCAGGCCTTCACATACCCCTCCTTGGTGAACTTGATGGCGTTGTTGAGGATGTTGATCAGGATCTGCTTGATCCGCCCCTCGTCGCCGTTGTAGCGGCAGGGGAGGCTCTCGTCGCACTCGTATTTCATAATCAGCCCGCGCTTGGAGGCGGCCATGTCCATCATGCCCACCACCTCGCCCACCACGGTTTTCAAGTGGTAGTCGGTGTACACCAGCTCCATCTTGCCCGCCTCCACCTTGGACAGGTCCAGAATGTCGTTGATGATGGCCAGCAGGTTTTTGGCCGCCGACTGCACGTCCTTGGCATGGGCATAGATCTGGGTGTCCCCGCACTCCTCCATAATGATGTCGTTCAGGCCGATGATGGCGTTCATGGGGGTGCGGATCTCATGTGACATATTGGCCAAAAACTCGCTCTTTGCGATGTTCGCCTTCTCCGCCTGCTGCCGTACCCGCTTGATCTCGTTGATGTAGGCCTTGATGTCGGTCATATCGAGGACCAGAATGACGCAGCCCTGTTTCCGGCCGTTTTCGTCTGTGATCTGCTTGCTGTGGCACTCGTAGTTCTGCCCGTTGATGGAGAAGCTCCAGGGGATGTTCTCATTGAGCATCTCCTCCCGGAAGTCCTCCACCACCCGGATGTTCTCCCCCAGCTTGTGCTCGGGCAGGCTGGTGAAGATGCGGGCGGCCGCCCGATTGTAGCTGACAAGCCTGTCATGGTCGTCCAGGGAGATCACGCCGTCCCCCAGGCTTTCCAGCACCTTTTCCGCCGCCAGGTGGCGGAAATCGTAGTTGCGGCGGCTCCACACCACAATGACCACCATGGACATGGAGATGGCCAGCGTCACCGGGGTGAAATCAAACACCGCCGCCAGCTTGAAGACATAGGCCACCAGCACGATCACGGGGAGGGTGGATATGATCAGGATGGTCTGGTACTGGCGGTTGACCTGCTGGTCCGAGCGCAGGCGGATGGCCCGCACCAGGGTGGCAAAACACAGGATGTAGGGAATGACAATGCGGGTGACGGTGAAAAACAGGTACAGGGGGCCGTAGGTGATGCTGACATACTGGAAGCCATCCGCCGCAGTCAGCCATTGGAAATCCCGGTAGAACAGGCCGTCCCAGTTAAAAAACACCACGGGCAGCGCCAGGAAATTGACGGCGGCCAAAACCTGCAGCGGCTTTTTGGGGGGCGCGGCGTAGCAGTAGGAGTAGATGAACCAGCAGTAGCACAACGGGACGAAGGTCGAGCCCACATTCTCCACCGTCACCGCCGCTATGGCGGCCTCCACGGTGGGGGCGGTCAGCTCCAGCAGATAGCCCACATTCTGCACCAGCGACCCGCACATGATGAAAATCAGCAGCTTCTGCTCCCGTGCCCCGTCTCCGTTGAGCAGGAGAATCAGGGCCACCAGGATCAGACATATTCCAAACCATTCCAGCCCAATCACAATGTTTACCATGTCATGTTCACCTGTCCGTCTCCTCCATTTTATCTCCGGAAAAAGGGTGCGGCAGTTGTTGTATCAATACAATAGTACATTTTTATCATGATGTCAAGAAATATAGCGTTCGCGGCCCCTTATCGGCAGCCTGCCTGTCCAAACAGGGGGCGGACAGGCCGAGCGGGACGGCCCTGCCGGGCCGTCCCGCTGTCCTCATTGCCTCTCCGCCGGCGAAGCGGCTTACAGGCCGCCGCCCTCATCCTCCGCACACACGGGATAGAGGGACGCGGGCCACTCATAGCCCAGCGACCTCAGCTCCTGGTCGGTATACAGCCGGAACACCGGTTCCGGCGGTTCCTCCCCGTCCTCCCCCGGCTCCGGGACATACAGCGATTCGCTCAGCAGGTGGCGGAAGCCCTCCGGGGTGGACACGATGAGCCAGCAGCGCCCCCTGTCCTCATCCCAGGCGATAGACGCCTCGATCCCGCACTGGTGGCACAGGTACTCCATCACCAGCAGGAGCCCGGTCTCCGACGCGGGCGCCCCGGTGAGCGCCTCGATAGGCAGCCGCGTCCCCCCGGCGTCCAACCCGCCGTGGGCCCCCCGGACGATGGCGGCCAACTCCTCCACGGTGTGGCCCTCCCCCTCCGGCGGGTTGGCCTCCAGCAGGGCGGACACCGTCCGTTCCAGCTCCTCCACCCGTTTTTCCGACTGGAGGATGCCCTCCCGCCAGCTCACCCGGATTTCCACAATGCGCCGGGTCCCCGTCTCGGGGTAGAGGGAAATCTCATAGTTCAGATCCCGCTCCGGCCCGTTTGGGTAGCAGAACAGGGCGGGGGCGTTGTAAAGGCCCTGGAGGAACAGATTGTCCACCAGCGCCCCATCCCCGGAGAAATAGGATGCCAGGAATACCGCCGAGCGCTGCCGGTCGCTCACCAGCCGGTTCAGCTCCTGCCGCACCCCGGCCAGGCCGGTGACCTCTGGGATAGCCTCCACCTCCCGGGCGGTGTGGAGATAGGTGATGGTCAGCTTCACCTCGTAGTAGGTGAGGATGCGGGTGCTGTCATAGCTCAGGGTCCCCACGGCGTAGGCGCCCACGGGGGTCTGGAACACCGCGTCATGGGCGGCGGCCAGGTCCGCCTCCACATCCCCGGCATAGTTATACAGCCGGATGGTCCCGCCCCCCTTGTGCCCGTCCACAAAGTACAGCATGGACCTCACCAGCCCCTGGTAGGTCTCCGCCCGGAGGACGGACTCGTCCTCCTCCACGGCATAGTCCACGTGGGCGGTGGAGGACACATGGACCCGCTCCAGCATGGCCGCGCAGCCGCCCAGGGGCAGCAGCCCCAGGCACAGCAGCAGGGCCAATATGCGCTTTTTCACTGCGGTCCCCCCTTTTGCGCCCGTAGGGCGCGACGACCTGGCGCGCCGTTTGTGCCGGCGCCTCACGTTCATGGTGCGGCGGTCCGGGGTCGTCCCGCCCTACAAATCGTCCTTCCTGTACTCCTTGAAGCCCTCGCCCAGCACGTCGTGGGCGTCGCACACGATGAGGAACGCCTCCGGGTCTACCTCCTTCACCGCCGCCTTGATGGCGGTGATCTCCCGCTGCTTGAAGGCGCACATCAGCACGTCCTTCTCCTTCCCCGTATACGCCCCCTGGCCGTGGAGGATGGTCACCCCCCGGTCCAGCCCCTTGAAAATGGCCTCCGAGATCTCCTGGTTCCGGTCGCTGATGATATAGGCCACCTTGGCCTTGTCCATGCCGTAGAGCACCCCGTCCATGACGATGGACGTGATATACAGCGCCACCAGCCCGTACAGGGCGGCCTTCAGCGTGCCGAATACCGCCGCCACCGCCACGATCACCGCCAGGTCAATGCCCATAATCAGCTTGCCCATGGGCAGCCACGCCAGCTTCAGCTTCAGCAGCCGGGCCAGCAGGTCGGTGCCGCCGGTGGTGGCCCCCTGCTGGAACACCAGCCCCAGGGACAGCCCCATCAGCACCCCGCCGAAGATGGTGGCCAGCATGGGGTCCATGGGCTGCCAGGGGTAGACGGCGGTGAGCACGTCGATGAACACCGACGAGAGAAACATGGCGTACAGCGACGACACCAGCAGCCGCCCGCCGATGAGCTTCCACCCCAAAATGAACAGGGGGACGTTGAGCGCAATGACGGTGACGCCTACGGGCAGGGCCGGGATCAGGTAGTTGAGGATCTGGGCCACACCGGTGACGCCGCCGAAGGCGATGCCGTTGGGGGCATAGCACCACACAAAGCCCAGGGCGTAGGCGGCGGCGCCCAGGGTGATGATCACAAAGGAGATCAGGGTCTTTTTCACAGTTGCCATAGGGCGGCCTTCTTTCCAATGATGGGGATGGGGTCTTGCCGTGCGGCGCGGGAGAGCGGCGCGGCTTGCCCCGACGCGCTTTACAGCAGCGTCAGCTGTTCCTCCCCCCGGTCGTCCTCCTTCAGGAGGGCCCCGGCGGCGGGGAGGGAGCGGGCCCGGTACCGGGCGGCGTTGACGATATGGGTGGCGGACAGCGGCTTTGCCCACACCACCTTATGCCGGGCCTTCACCGCCATCACGCCCACGCCCTGGGTGTTCCGGGTGGTTTTCGGGGTGAGGGACGCGGTGTGGAACACCACGCACCGCCCGTCGCTGCTGCCCACCGCCAGCTCCTGGTCCTCCGCCAGCAGCAGGGCGGACACCAGGGGGAACTTGTCGCAGTACGCCCCGGTGAGCTTCCGCCGCCGGGTCTGGGTCTGGTAGGCGGACAGCTCCACCCGGGCGGCCTTGCCGTTGTCGAAGAAGAACAGCAGGTGGGCCGAGTAGTCCCCCGGGGCGCAGGCCCACACGAATTTTTCCTCACTGTCCATGCCCAGCCTGGTGGGCAGGTAGTCCCCCAGCAGGCTGGCCTTGGAGTCGTCGAAGTCGCTGAGGCGGGTCTTGTAGCACTGCTGCTTGTCGGTAAACACCAGCAGCTCGTCCCCATTGTCCCCCTCCCACTGGAGGAACGGGCCGTCCCCCTCCTTGTACTTCTGCTCGCCGCTCATGCGCAGGGACTGGGGGGTGATCTTCTTGAAGTACCCCTCCCGGGAGATGAACACGTTCACCGGGTAGGCGGGGATCTCCGCCCCCGCCGCGGCCTGCTCCTCCACCGCCTGCTGGTACTCATAGACGATCTCGGTGCGCCGGGGGACGGCGTACTTCTTTTTGACGTTCTCCAGCTCGGCGGTGATGATCTCCTTGATGCGGTCGGGGGAGTTGATGATCTCCTTCAGGTCGGCGATCTCCTCCTCCAGGGCGGCGGTCTCCTCCGTCCGCTTGAGGATATACTCCTTGTTGATGTTCCGCAGCCGGATGTCGGCCACGTACTCCGCCTGGACCTGGTCGATGCCGAAGCCGATGATCAGGTTGGGCACCACCTCGGCCTCTTCCTCCGTCTCCCGGATGATGCGGATGGCCTTGTCGATGTCCAGCAGGATGCGCTTCAGGCCCTTGAGCAGGTGGAGCTTTTCCTCCTTCTTTTTGCAGATGTGCCAGGTGCGCCGGCGCACCCCGTCCATCCGCCAGGCGATCCACTCCTCCAGGATCTCCCCCACCCCCATCACCCGGGGCACCCCGGCGATGAGGATGTTGAAGTTGCAGGAGAAGGTGTCCTGGAGGGGGGTCATCTGGTACAGCCGGGCCATGAGCTTTTCCGGGTCCGCCCCCCGCTTCAGGTCGATGGCCAGCTTCAGGCCGTTCAGGTCGGTCTCGTCCCGCATATCGGCGATCTCCCGGACCTTGCCCGCCTTTACCAGTTCGGCCACCTTGTCCAGGATGGCCTCCACCGTGGTAGAATAGGGGATCTCGTAGATCTCGATGACGTTGTCCGCCTTGGTATACCGCCACTTAGCCCGCAGCCTGACAGGGCCCCGGCCGGTGCGGTAGATCTCCGCCAGCCCGGCGGCGTCGTACAGCAGCTGCCCCCCGGTGGAGAAGTCCGGGGCCTTCAAAATGCCCAGCAGGTCCACCCCCGGGTCCTTCATGCAGGCGATGGCGGCGTCGCACACCTCGCCCAAATTGAACCCGCACAGGTTGGACGCCATGCTGACGGCGATGCCCTGGTTGGCCGACACCAGCACGTTGGGGAAGGTGGTGGGCAGCAGGGTGGGCTCGGTGAGCTTGCCGTCGTAGTTGGGGACAAAATCCACCGCGTCCTGGTCGATGTCCCGGAACAGCTCCTGGCAGATGGGATCCAGGCGCACCTCCGTGTACCGGGAGGCGGCCCAGGCCATGTCCCGGGAGTACACCTTGCCGAAGTTGCCCTTGGAGTCCACCAGCGGGTGGAGCAGCGCCCCGTACCCCCGGGACAGGCGCACCATGGTGTCGTAGATGGCGGCGTCCCCGTGGGGGTTGAGCTTCATCGTCGCCCCCACCACATTGGCGGACTTGGTGCGGCTGCCGCCCAGCAGCTTCATCTGGTACATGGTGTACAGCAGCTTCCGGTGGGAGGGCTTGAAGCCGTCGATCTCCGGGATGGCCCGGGAGACGATGACGGACATGGCGTAGGGCATATAGTTGAGCTCCAGCGTCTCGGTGATGGGCTGCTCCAGCACCTGGGCCCGCAGGCCCATGACGTTGGGGTTGTCAACCTTTTTCGGCCCCTTCTGCTCAGGGGGTTTCTTCTTAGCCAATGGGATCAGTCCTTACTTTGACATTTGTTCCATCCGCCCGGCCCCCACAGGGGGCCGGGCGGATGGTGCCTCCTCAGGGCTCCGTCAGGTCGTTCAGGTCAAGGATGGCGTCGCCCTCGGGCGGCTGGGTCATGGGCTTCTGGTCAGTGGCCTGCCAGGTGCTGGACGCGGTGAGCTTCAGCGTCCCCACGTTGGCCAGGTGCGCATCCACCCCCACGGACAGCAGGCCGGAGGACAGCTCGCATTTCAGCGCCACCTTCGCCCCGTGGAACAGCGGGTTCTCGGGCCTGGCGTGCATCGCGAAGGACAGCGCGGCCTTCCCCTGGCCGTCTACGGTGAGGGTGAGGTCCAGCTCCTTGAAGGTGACGTTGCCCATCCCGTCCAGGGCACTGCCCGCCATCAGCCACTCCACCAGCGTCTCCGCGTCCACGCGCAGGGTGGACACGCCGCCGGCGGTGGTGAAGCACCCGTCGCCCACAACGGCGGCGGCCTCCTGCGCCAGGGAGGTGACGGTCTTCCAGGACAGGGCGGAATCGCCGTCCAGCCCCGCCGCAAGCATACGGCCCACAGTGGGGACCTCGCCGCCCGCAAACAGGCCAGCCGCCCCCTCCGGGCCCAAGGGCAGGGCATACCAGGCGTCGCCGTCCAGAGTCCCGCCGGCCGCCAGCAGGTTGGAGCGCATCCAGGCCAGCCCGTCGCGGGTGATAATGTAGCTGTAGTCGATGGCCTTCAGCAGCTCCTTCAGGTCGGCGGCCAGCTTATCCGCGTCCTCCTCCAGCGGGTTGATCTCGCCCGCCAGCAGGTTGACCAGCGCCTCCGCCAGGGTGTCGGACAGGGCGGCGCGGTAGCTGCCGCTGACCGCCTCCGCGCTCAGCAGCTGCTCCCCGGAGGCGCTGGCACTGTAGGTGGTGTCGCCGTCCAGGGTGTCAAAGGCGGTAAACACGGCCTCCGACTTCTGGGTGGTGCGGTAGGCCTGCCCGTTGTCCAGGGGCGCGTTCAGGTTGGCCAGCACCCGGTTGAGGATGGCAAAGCTCTTGTCGATTTCCCCCGCCAGCGCGTCCTGGCTGGTGAAGACAGCGGTCTTGTAGTCGCCGTCCCAGCCCACCTCATAGCCCAGGGCCTCGCCGATAAAGCGCACGGGCACATAGGTGCGCCCGTCCTTGATGTAGGGCGCGCAGTCCATGGGGAACACCTGGGCGTCGCCGGGCAGCTCGCCGCCGGTGTACTCCGCCAGCACCTCATTGCTGCCCACGGTGAAGGTGAGGGACAGGCCGTCCAGCTTGCACAAAACCTCGCCGCCGCTGTAGCTGGCCTCGCCGCCCAGGGCCTCCACGATGGGCCGGACGGGCACCATGGTGCGGCCGTTGGCCAGCTCGGGCACGGCGTCGGGGAATTTGACGTATTCGCCGTTGATCATCACGCCGATCTGGCCGGGCACGCCGCCCATCGCCTGCTTCTGGGCGTCGATGATCTGCTTGCGCACCTCCTCCGCCAAAAGCTGCCTGACCTGGCGCGCCGCCATATCGTCCCGGAACTCGTCCTCGGTCAGCCCGCGGATCTCCATGTACTCCTCGGCGGAATCGTACCAGGTGAATTCCTGCTCGAAATACTCATAGGCGTTGGCCCGCAGCCGGGCCGCCTCCTCGGGGTGTTCCTCCAAATAGGCCAGGCACGTCTCATCGTCGATGTAAATCATGTCCTCCCCGCCGATGACGCCGTCGGGCAGGCTGTCCAGTATGCCGCTGATGGGGATGACGTCCTCCAGCCCCGCGTCCGGGGCGGGGGCCGCCAGCGCCGGAACCGTCAGGGTCAGGGCCAGCACCATGGCCAAAAGGGATGCCAATCGTTTTTTCATCATGAGTTCCTCCTTTTCACATCGATAACATCTTATATGTCCGCCGCGCCCGCGGCGTTGGGGACGTCAAGCCTTCCCCCTCCAAGGGGGAAGGCTGGGGGTGTAGTTGGGCCGCGGCGAAAATCAGGAAATATCCGCCAGCTCCAAATACTTATACCCGCTGTCCGCGATGTGGTCCTTACGGCCCTGCAGGTCGTTGCCCAGGAACATCTCAAACACCTGGGCGGTGCGCTCCACATCCTCCGGCATCACCTTGATGAGCCGCCGGGTCTCCGGGTTCATGGTGGTCAGCCACATCATGTCCGGCTCGTTCTCGCCCAGGCCCTTGGAGCGCTGTACCTCGAACTTCTTCCCCTCCAGCGAGGCCGCGATCTCGTTGCGCTCCCGGTCGGAGTAGGCAAACCAGGTCTTCTCCTTATATGTGATCTCGTACAGCGGGGACTCCGCGATATACACATACCCCTTCTCGATGAGCGTGGGGGTGAGCCGGTAGAGCATGGCCAGGATCAGGGTGCGGATCTGGAAGCCGTCCTCGTCGCCGTCGGTGCAGATGACGATCTTGTTCCACCGCAGACTGTCCAGGTCGAAGGCGTTGAGGTCCTTCACGTGCTTGTCCTTGACCTCCACGCCGCAGCCCATCACCTTGAGCAGGTCGGTGATGATCTCGCTTTTGAAAATCCGGGCGTAGTCCGCCTTGAGACAGTTCAGGATCTTGCCCCGCACCGGCATGATCCCCTGGAACTCCGCGTCCCGGCTGAGCTTCACCGCCCCCATGGCGGAGTCGCCCTCCACGATGTAGAGCTCCCGCCTGTCCACATCCTTGGTGCGGCAGTCCACGAACTTCTGCACCCGGTTGGAGATGTCCACCGACCCGGACAGCTTCTTCTTGATGCCTAAGCGGGTCTTTTCCGCCGTCTCCCGGGAGCGCTTGTTCACCAGCACCTGCCCGGCGATCTTTTCCGCGTCCATGGGGTTTTCGATGAAGTAGACCTCCAGCTGGGAGCGGAGGAACTCCGTCATGGCCTCCTGGACGAATTTGTTGGTGATGGATTTCTTGGTCTGGTTCTCATAGCTGGTCTGGGTGGAGAAGTTGCTGCTCACCAGCACCAGCGCGTCCTGGATATCGTTGAAGGTGATCTTCGCCTCGTTTTTCTGGTACTTGCCGTTCTGCTTCAGCCAGCCGTCGATGGCGGACACGAAGGCGGAGCGCATGGCCTTCTCCGGCGCGCCGCCGTGCTCCAGCCAGGAGGAATTGTGGTAGTGCTCGATGACCTGCACCGTGTTGGAGAAGCAGAAGGACACGGACAGCTTCACCTTGTACTCCGCCTTGTCCTCCCGGTCCCGGCCCCGGCGCTCCGCCTGCCACAGCACCGGGGCGGTGAGGGTGTTTTCCCCTGCCAGCTCCGCCACGTAGTCGATGATCCCGTTCTCATAGCGGAAGTCGGTGGTCTCCAGCTTCCCGCCCGCCTGGTTCCGGAAGCGGAAGGTCACCCCGGCGTTCACCACCGCCTGCCGCTTCATCATGTCGGTGTAGTAGTCCGCCGGTATGTCGATATCGGTGAACACCTCCAGGTCGGGCTTCCAGCGGAACCGGGAGCCGGTCTTCTTCCGGTCGGCGGGCTCCTTTTTCATCTCGCCCACAATCTCGCCCTTCTCAAAGTGGAGGGTATACTTGAAGCCGTCCCGGTAGATCACCGCGTCGAAGTACTCGCTGGTGTACTGGGTGGCGCAGGCCCCCAGGCCGTTGAGGCCCAGGGCGTACTCGTAGTTGTCCCCGTCGCCGTCCCCGTACTTGCCGCCGGCGTACATCTCGCAGAACACCAGCTCCCAGTTCCAGCGGCCCTCCGCCTCGTTCCAGTCCACGGGGCAGCCCCGGCCGAAGTCCTCCACCTCGATGGACTTGTCCTCGTACCGGGTGACGGTGATGAGGTCGCCGTGGCCCTCCCTGGCCTCGTCGATGGCGTTGGAGATGATCTCAAATACGGTATGCTCGCAGCCCTCCAGCCCGTCGGAGCCGAAAATCACGCCGGGGCGCTTGCGCACCCGGTCGGCCCCCTTCAGCGAGGAAATGGACTGGTCGTCATACTGCTTGTTCGGTTTGGTCCTTGCCATAGCTGCACCTGCCTGATTCAGTCTGTTCCGCCGGGCCTGTGACAGGCCCCTATATCCCTAATAATATAGTATACCGCAAAAGAGGCGGGGCAGTCAAGGGGTGTGCGCCCCACCCCGGCGCAAAAAAGGCGGGAGACCCGAACCGTCCGGGCCTCCCGCTGAAAGAGAGGGAAACGCTTACTTATTGCGCTTGAACAGCTTCTGGATGTACTCCAGGCAGCTGTCGCCGTTGCCGTCGGCCTCGCCGTAGCCGGTGCCGCCGTACTTGTAGGTGCGGGTGGGCACGCCCTTGACCAGCAGGTCCTCGTCGATCTCGGCGCTGCAGCGGGCCATGGAGCCGTCGCCCATGTACCAGCGCAGGGGGAAGCAGTTGAAGCGGAACCACACGCCGGCGGGGATCTTGTCCAGGTCGCCGCCCAGGTTCTCCACGCCCACGATGCCGTGGCCCAGCATCTCCTTGTGGCAGGGCTCCCAGGTGCCCCAGACGCCGATGTTCTCCAGCTCGCCGAACTTCTCGTCATAGGCGGCCTGGCCGTGGATGCGGATGTACTCGAACTTGTCGAACTCGGCGTAGGCCTCCTCGCCGAACAGCTCCTTGTACTCCTCGGTGATGGGCTTGCCGGTGGCGCCCAGCAGGTTCATGCGGGTCATGCCGTTGTTGCCCATGGCGGTGTGCAGGGGGTGGTCCAGGGCCTGGCTGTCCATGGCCACGCACTTGACCTTGTTCTTCACGAACCACTTGCCCGCGTCGATGCCGGTGCCGGCGGAGTAGTGGTAGTAGGCCTTGGAGTCGTCGAACAGCCGGTGCATCCCGGTGTTCAGGCACACCACCTTGCCCTCCAGGTCGGCCTGGTTCACGCCGTACTTCTCGCAGGCGGCGTCCAGGTGCTTGTCGGTGATGAGGCCCCAGGGCTCGATATCGATCTTCAGCACGACGGCCTGGCCGGTGTAGGCGTCCACGGGCATCTCGTCGGAGTAGCGGGCGCGGCGGCCGTCGAACTCATACTCCATCACGTGGCGGGGGGCGTCGCAGTGGGTGCCGGTGTGCATGGTGCACTTGATGGACTGGGTGAGCACGCCGCCCTTGGCCATGGAGTGGGCGCCCACGATGTCGGGCTTGTCAAAGTAGGGCCAGCGGGGGATCTCCGCGCCGAAGGGGTGGGTCAGGTCAACAAAAACAGTCTTGCCCATGGTAATCTCCTCCAAAAATAATATCGGTGTCTACTTCCCGCCCGCGGAGCAGGCGGGAAGTACCGTGATTCCGTGCGCCCGCCCACAGAGCGGGGGACGCGGCAGTTTTTTAGCAGGTCAGGTAGCCGCCGGAGCAGTCGCAGTTGGCGCCGGTGATGTAGTTGGACGCGTCGGAGGACAGGAACAGGGCGTAGCCGGCGAAGTCGGCGGGCTCGGCCAGACGGCCGATGGGCTCCCGCTTCAGGAAGTTCTGGTACACGGCGGACTCGGGGTCGAACATCCACTCGGTGAGCTCGGAGCGGAACACGGTGGGGCACAGGGAGTTGACGTTGATGTGGTGCTGGGCGGACAGCTCGCAGGCCATGCTGCTGACCATCAGGTCGGCGCCGCCCTTGGAGGTGCAGTAGCCGGTGTAGCCCGCCATGCCCCGCTTGGAGCGCTGGCTGGTGACGACGACGATCTTGCCGCCCTTGCCCTGGGCCACCATCTGCTGGGCCACGTACTTCAGCACGATGTAGACGCTCTTGCAGTCGGCGTCCATGATGTACTGCCACTCCTCCACGGACTGCTCCAGGATGGGCTTGGGCTTGTTGTAGCCGTGGCACACGGCGAGTATGTTCACCTCGCCGTACTTGTCCACGGTGGCCTTCACCAAGGCCTGCACGTCGTCCTCCTTGGCGGGGTCGGCCACAAAGTAGGCGCAGTCGATGCCCTCGGCCTTGAACTCGGCCTCCAGGTCCTTCAGCTTGCCCTCGCTGCGGCCGGTCATCATGACCTTGGCGCCGGCGTAGCCGTAGGCCTTGGCCAGCACCTTGCCCAGGGCGCCCGTGGCGCCGGTGACCATGGCCACCTTGCCCTCCACGGAGAACATATTGTTGACAAAGCTTTTTTCAATAGGAACCATGATAATGACCTCCTGAAATAATATCCTGAATGTGGGCTGGGATCGCTGGCGTTAGCTTACTTCTGGGGAGGCTGGAGGACGACCAGCATTTTGCAGACCTCGGTGCCGGTGTTGCGCACGGACTTGTTCACGCCGCCCACGCAGTGGAAGCTGTCGCCCGCGTGGAGGACGGTCTCGCCGTCGTCGGTCTTGAGGGTCATCTCGCCGGTGAGGATGTAGTAGATGGACTCCATGGGGTTGGAGGTAAACTCGGTGCTGCCGCCGGGGACAAAATAGGTGATCCCCATGATGATCTTGCCGCCCTCGATGTCGTTGGCGCCGGCGCCGTCGATGTCGAACAGCCGGGTGGGGACGCACTCGTAATGGCCGGCGGCCTCATAGGCGTAAATGGTGCTGCCCTCAACACCACGGGCCCGCTGAATTCTGTACTTCGCCATAAATGAATTCCTCCTTGAAAAATTTTCTTCATCCCTGGGGATGGTTCCGTTTACTACGATTAAATTATAAAATAAGGCGCCTGTCCGCGCAACCCATACTTTTCCCCCACTTGGTTACCATTTGGTAAGCACTCACCGCCCGGTATCTGGGAAGGTGCACAAATTCCGCCGGGACAGCTTGGACAGAGTGCAAAAAAACGGCGGGGCAGGTGAAAAATTTCCCGTGATTTTCACCGAAAAAAACGCACAAAATTTGTACTGTTCAACAAGGGAAAAATATGCTAAACTACAGACAAAAGCAGCGCCCGCATCGGCGCGGGAGACGCCGGCGGGATCCGGCGCGCAGGAGGCGATTGCCCATGGCCAGAAAAACCTTTGACGAGCCCACCAACCCCTACCACTACACCCTGCACTGCATCGGCGGCAAGTGGAAAATGACCATCCTCCACGAGATCCACACCTACGGCAAAATCCACTTCAACGAGACGCTGAAGGTGCTGCCTGTGTCGGAAAAGGTGCTCAGCCAGCAGCTGAAGGAGCTCATTGACGACGGGCTGATCCGCCGGGTGGTGCACGAGGACCAGTTCCCGCCCGCCATCGACTATGTGCTCACGGTGGAGGGCGCGCGGCTGATCCCGGCCCTGGACATCCTGTATATCTGGAGCATCCGGCAGATGGACGCCCGCCAGGTGCCCATCGACGCGGACGCCTTCGTGGTGCACCAGTCGGAGAAGTACGTGGACGCCCTGCGGGACATCATGGAGGCCAACGACTTCTGGCCGGATGCCGACCACCAGCGGGGGACAAAGACAAAACGGACATAATCAAAGCGCCCCGGCCAGAGGCCGGGGCGCTTCCTTCAGCCGCTGAGCCGCACCGGCTTGCGCGGCTCGTTCTTTTTCCGGGCGTTGGTTTTGCCCTCCGTGCGGATCTCGCCGGCGGCGATGAGGGAGCGCTTGGTCAGCGCCGGGCCCACCAGCTCATACACCAGTACGGAGAACAGCACCACGCTGCGCACTACCCCGCCGTCGGCCAGCTGCTGGGCGGTGAGGGCCATGCCCAGCGCCACGCCCGCCTGGGGCAGCAGGGTGATGCCGAGGTGCTTCCGGATACTCTCGCTGCACTTTGTGAGGGCGCAGCTCCCATAGGCCCCCAGGTACTTGCCCAGGGAGCGGGAGATGATATACACCACGCCGATGAGCAGCACCACCGGGTTTGCCAGCACCTGCAGGTTCAGCTCCGCGCCGCTGAGCACGAAGAACAGCACAAACAGCGGGGCGGTCCAGCCGTCCACGCGGCCCATCAACTCCTCGGAGAAGTCGCAGATATTGCAGAAAATGGTGCCCGTCATCATGCACACCAGCAGCAGGCTGAACCCGCAGTGGACCCCGGCCACCTCAAACTCCACCATGGACAGCCCCACGGTAAGCAGTACAAAGCCGATGGAGATGGACAGGCGCTTGCTGCGGGAGTGGAAATACTTCTCCACCCGGTACAGCAGCCAGCCCGCCAGCGCCCCCAGCGCCAGGGACAGCACGATCTCCACCACCGGCTCCACCAGCACGGTGAGGATGCTGATGGTCCCGCTCTCCAGGGCGGACGCCACCCCGAAGGAGGCGGAGAACAGCACCAGCCCCACCGCGTCGTCAATGGCCACCACCAGCAGCAGCAGCCGGGTCAACGGGCCGTCCGCCTTGTACTGGCGCACCACCATCAGGGTGGCGGCGGGGGCGGTGGCGGCGGCGATGGCCCCCAGGGTGATGGCGGAGGACACGGAGATCAGCCCCGGGTTGACCAGGTGCAGGGCAATGAGCGCCGCGTCCACCAGGGCGGTGGTGGCCACGGCCTGGAGGATGCCCACGGTGATGGCCTGCCGACCCATGCTGCGAAGCTGCTCCAGCCGGAACTCGTTGCCGATGGTGAAGGCGATAAAGCCCAGGGCCACCTGGGATATGATGTCCAGGTGGGCCACCGACTCCGCGGTGGTAAAGCCCAGCGGGGCCAGCTGGAGCGCCCCCAGGCAGTAGGGGCCCAGCAGCAGGCCGGTGATGAGATACGCGGTGACCGCGGGGAGGTTCAGCATTTTGGCCAGACGGGACATGAGCAGGCCGCCCACCAGGGAGAAAGAAAGCTGCAGAAGGATTTGCATAATGGCACCTCGATAAAATATTAACAGAAAACGAACGAAGTGTAATATAGCACCCCGGCGGCAAAACCGCAAGGCGAAATATCACCAAAAAACAGGGGGAAACGCAGGCAGGGCTTGGAACAGCCATGCGGAGCGGGACGCCCATGTCCCGGGACGGCGCGTTTTTATTGACTTTCTCACCCGTTCCAACTATAATATCAGCAAACGCCCCGCGCTTAAGGACTGGTTTCCGAATCAGGCGTCCCCCTGATTGAAAACGGGCCCTGAACGCGGCGGCCTGCGGACCGGCGCCCGTTTTCCCACGAAGCGGAAGACGGGCGCCCATGTATAAGGAGCTGACCCCAATGCCCATCAAAATCCCCAACCGCCTGCCCGCCACCCGGACCCTGCGGCAGGAGAACATCTTCGTCATGACGGAGACCCGGGCCGTCACCCAGGACATCCGCCCCCTGCAAATCCTGCTGCTCAACCTGATGCCCACCAAGGTGGACACCGAGACCCAGCTGGCCCGGGTGCTGGGCAACACGCCCCTTCAAATTGAGCTGGAGCTCATCGCCCCCACCGGGCACGTCTCCCGCAACACCTCCCAGGAGCATATGCTGTCCTTCTACAAGGGCTTCGACGAGGTGAAAGAGCGCACCTTTGACGGCCTGGTGATCACCGGGGCCCCGGTGGAGCACCTTCCCTTCGAGGAGGTGGACTACTGGCCGGAGCTATGCTGGATCATGGAGTGGAGCAAGACCCACGTCCACTCCACCCTCCACATTTGCTGGGGGGCCCAGGCGGGGCTGTACTACCACTACGGTATCCCCAAACGAACCCTGCCCCAAAAGCTGTTCGGCGTGTTCCGGCACCGGGTGGAGGATCCCAACTTCATCCTGTTCCGGGGCTTCGACGACGACTTCTGGGTGCCCCACTCCCGGAACACCACCGTGGACCGGACGGACATTGAGGCGGTGCCCGGCCTGAAGGTGCTGGCCGACTCGGAGGAAGCGGGGGTGTACGCCGTCAAGACCCCCCAGTGCCGCCAGGTGTTCCTCATGGGCCATGCGGAGTACGACCGGGACACCCTGCGGAAGGAGTACCGGCGGGACGTGGCGGCAGGGGTGGACATCCAGCTTCCCCGCCACTATTTCCCGGGGGACGACCCCAGCCGGGAGCCCCTGGTGCGGTGGCGCTCCTGCGCCCACCTGCTGTATACCAACTGGCTGAACTACTGCGTGTACCAGACCGTGCCCTATGACATCCGGGAGATCCGGCAGGGGGCCCGCACCGGCGGGGACGGAGATGCCGATGAGGCCTGACGTGGACGAGGCCCTGCGCTACCTGGGCATACCCCATCCCACCGGGGAGCTGTGCCGGGAGGCGGAAAAACTGGCGGACGAGCTTTCCGCCACGCTCCAGCCCCGGTATTTCTACCGGGTTTGTGAGCTGGAACACCTGCCGGACAGCATTTGCCTGCGGGGTACGGACGTCACGCTCACCGGCTCCACCGCCCTGACCATGCTGGCGGGCTGCGACAGGGCGGCGGTGCTGGCCTGCACCCTTGGCGCCCGGTTCGACGCAAAGCTGCTGGCCGTCCAGGCCAGGGATATGGCCAAGGCCGTGATCTATGACGCCCTGGGCAGCGCCTTTGTGGAGGCGGGCTGCGACCAGGCGGAGGATGATATCTCCGCACACGTTCCCGGGCGATACCTCACCGACCGATTCAGCCCCGGCTACGGCGATCTGCCGCTGGAACTTCAGCCCGCGCTGTGTGCCGTCCTGGATATCCAGCGGCGGCTGGGCGTCACCGTCACCCAGAGCCTGATGCTCAACCCGGTGAAGTCGGTGACGGCCGTCATCGGCCTGTCGGACACGCCCCAGCCCGCCCGCATCCGGGGGTGTGCGTATTGTAACTGGCGGGAGGACTGCCAATTCCGCAAGGAGGGGAAAACCTGTGAAGCCTGATTTTTTACACGGCGGCATCCTGATTCTGGACGGGGCCATGGGCACCATGCTCCAGCAGCGGGGCCTGCCCCCCGGCGGCGTGCCGGAGCTGCTCAACCTCACCGACCCGGAGCTGCTGGCCTCCATCCACCGGGAGTATATCGCCGCCGGGAGCCGTGTGGTGTACGCCAACACCTTCGGGGCCAACGCCCTGAAGCTGGGCCGCGCCGGGCACGGGGTGGACGAGGTGGTGTCCGCCGCCGTGGCCATCGCCAGGCAGGCCGCCGGGACGCAGGCCGGGGTGGCGCTGGACATCGGCCCCCTGGGCGAGCTGCTGGAGCCCCTGGGAAGCCTGAGCTTCGAGCGGGCCTACGAGCTGTTCCGGGAGGTGGCCCAGGCCGGGGATCGGGCCGGGGCGGACCTGGCGGTCATCGAGACCATGACCGACCTGTACGAGGCCAAGGCCGCCCTGCTGGCGGTGAAGGAGAACACCCATCTGCCCGTGTTCGTCACCATGTCCTTCGAGGCGGACGGGCGCACCTTCACCGGCTGCACCGTGGCCTCCATGGCCCGGACGCTGGAGGGCCTGGGGGCGGACGCCATCGGCCTGAACTGCTCCCTGGGGCCGGACAAGCTGGCCCCCCTGCTGAAGGAGCTGTGTGAAAATACCCGCCTGCCCGTCATCGCCAAGCCCAACGCGGGCCTGCCCGACCCGGTGGACGGGCACTACGACATGGGCCCCGACGAGTTCGCCGCCGCCCTCCTGCCCTGCCGGGAGGCCGGCGTGACCATCTTCGGCGGCTGCTGCGGCACCTCCCCGGAGTACATCAAGCGCCTTTGCGCCGCCTTGAAGGACAAAATGCCCGCCCCCCGCCCCTGCAACCGCCCCTCCTTCGTCTGCACCCCCGCCTTTCCCACCCGGATCGACGGCGTGCGGGTCATCGGCGAGCGGGTGAACCCCACGGGAAAAAAGCGGTTCCAGCAGGCCCTGCTGGAGGACGACCTGGACTACATCCTGGACGTGGCCGTCCAGCAGGAGGAGGCCGGGGCGGACATTTTGGACGTCAACGTGGGCTACCCAGGGGTGGACGAGGCCGCCATGCTCCCCCGGGTGGTGAAAAAAATCCAGTCCGCCGTGTCCCTGCCCCTGCAGCTGGATTCCTCTAACCCGGACGCCCTGGAGGCGGGCCTGCGGGTGTACAACGGCAAGGCGGCGGTGAACTCCGTCAACGGCGAGCCCGAGGTACTGGAGCGCATCCTGCCCATCGTGAAGAAATACGGCGCGGCGGTGGTGGGCCTGACCCTGGACAAAAACGGCATCCCCCAGACGGCGGAGGGCCGGGTGGCCATCGCCCGGCGCATCCTGGACGCGGCGCTGGCCCACGGCATCCCCAGGGAGGACGTGTGGATCGACTGCCTCACCCTCACGGTGTCCGCCCAGCAGGATCAGGCGGTGGAAACCCTGAAGGCCGTGCGCATAGTGCGGGAGGAGCTGGGGCTCCAGACGGTCTTAGGCGTGTCCAACATCTCCTTCGGCCTGCCCAACCGGGGCTTGATCACCCAGAATTTCCTCATCCAGGCCATGGCGGCGGGGCTGACCCTGCCCATTGTCAACCCCAACCAGCGGGAGATGATGGACGCGGTGGCGGCCTTCCGGGTGCTGTCCGGGGAGGACGGGCAATGCCGCGCCTATGTGGACCGCTTTGCCGGGGCCCCCGCCTCCCCCGCCCCCGCCGGGGCGGCGCCGGAAATGACGCTGGAGGACGCCATCGTCCGCGGCCTGAAGGGGGACGCGGGGCGGCTGGCCAAGCGGGCGCTGGAGACGCAGGACAGCCTGTCCCTGGTGGAGGGCCGCCTGATCCCCGCCCTGGACAGGGTGGGCGAGGGCTATGAAAAGGGGACGTTGTTCCTGCCCCAGCTGCTCAGCGCCGCCCAGGCCGCCCAGGCCGTGTTTGAGGCCGTCCGCGCCAACCTGGCGGACCGGGGGGACGCCCCGGTGAAGAAGGGCCGGATTGTGGTAGCCACCGTCCGGGGGGACATCCACGACATCGGCAAGAACATCGTCAAGACGGTGCTGGAAAACTACGGCTATGACGTAATCGACCTGGGCCGGGACGTGCCGCCGGAGGCGGTGGCCCAGGCCGTGCAGGCCCACAGCGTCCGTCTGGTGGGGCTGTCCGCCCTCATGACCACCACCCTGCCCGCCATGGAGGAAACCACCCGCCTGCTCAAATCCCTGCCCGAGCCCCCGGTGGTGTGGGTGGGGGGCGCGGTGGTCACCCCGGAGTACGCCCGTGGCATCGGCGCGGACTACTACGCAAAGGATGCCAAGCAGTCGGTGGAGATCGCAAAGAAGGTGCTGGGATGACGGATATCCGCGCGTTTCTTAAAGAGCATGGCCCCCTGCTGTTCGACGGGGCCATGGGCACCTGTTTCGCCGCCCTGCCCGGCCGGGCCGACCAGCGGTGCGAGCTGGCCAGCCTCACCGAGCCGGAGGAAATCGCCGCCATCCACCGGTCCTATCTGGAAGCGGGCTGCCGCGCCATCAAAACCAACACCTTCACCGCCGGGCTGGAGCTGGCCCAGGACCAGGGGGAAGCCCCGGCGCGGATGATCCGGGCCGCCTGCCGGATCGCAAAGGACTGCGCCGCGCCCTATGGCGCTTACGTGTTCGCCGACATCGGCCCCGCCCCGGAGGGGGCCAGGCTGAGCCGGGGGGAGGTCTACTGCCGGGAGGCCGACCTGTTCCTGGCCCAGGGGATCACCTGCTTCCTGCTGGAAACCCTGCCCTCCGACGACGGCGTGGCCCAGCTTGCCCGGCACCTCAAGGAGCGCTGCCCGGACGCCTATCTGATCGTCTCCTTTGCCGTCACCTTTGACGGGGTTACCCGGGAGGGCATCGAAGGCCAGGCCCTGTTCCGCCGCGCCGCCGCCCTGCCCGAGGTGGACGCGGTGGGCTTCAACTGCGTGTCCGGCCCCCGCCATCTGCTGGACTACATCCGGAGGCTGGACCTGTCCGTGCTGGGGGACAAGGCCCTGTCCGTCATGCCCAACGCGGGCTATCCCACGGTGCTGGGCCGCCGGACGGCCTACCAGGGCGCGCCGGACTACTTCGGCGGCCGGCTCGCCCAGATCGTCCGGGCGGGGGCGTCCATCGTGGGGGGCTGCTGCGGCACCACCCCGGAACATCTCGCCCAGGCCGCACAGGCCATCGCCGCCCTCCCCCCTGTCCCGGTCCCGCTGGAGCCGGCGCGGACCGCCGCCCCCCGGCCCGCCCCCCACGCCAACACCCTCTCGGACAAGCTGGATCGGGGGGAGCGGGTGATCGCCGTGGAGCTGGACCCCCCGGCGGACGACGACATCTCCTTCTTCCTGGACGGCGTGCGGGCGCTGTCCGAAGCGGGGGCGGACGCCGTCACTATCGCCGACTGCCCCATCGGCCGCCCCCGGGCGGACAGCTCCCTGCTGGCCTGCAAACTGAAGCGGGAGCTGGGGGTGGAGCCCCTGCCCCACCTCACCTGTCGGGACCGGAACCTGAACGCCACCAAGGCCCTTCTGCTGGGCCTGAGCATGGAGGGCGTCCACAACGTGCTGCTGGTCACCGGCGACCCCATCCCGTCCACCGACCGGGACGAGGTGAAAAGCGTCTTCAACTTCAACTCCCGGAAGCTGGCCCGGTACGTCAGCGGCCTGAACGAGTCGGTGCTGCGCACCCCCTTCCGCATTTTCGGGGCGCTGAACGTGAACGCCGCCAACTTCGCCGTCCAGCTCCGGCTGGCCAGGGAGAAGGAGGAGAACGGCGTGTCCGGCTTCCTCACCCAGCCGGTGCTGTCCGCCCAGGCGCTGGACAACCTGCGGCTGGCCCGGGAGACGCTGCGGGGCAAAATCCTGGGGGGCGTCTACCCGGTGGTCAGCCACAAAAACGCCTGCTTCCTGAACAACGAGATCGCCGGGATGCGCATTGCCCCGGAGATCACCGCCCTGTACGAGGGCAAAACCCGGGAGGAAGCGGAGGAGCTGGCCATTGAAATCTCCGCCCGGATCGCCGGGGAGATCGCCCCCTGCACCGACGGGCTGTACCTGATGACCCCCTTCCGCCGGGTGGCCCTCATGACCCGGATCCTGGAACGGCTGGCCCACTGAAAGGAGCGTTCGCCATGCTGGACTTCACCCAAACCCTGCGGCCGGACCAGCCCCTGATCCACCCCACCTGCACGGTGAAACACTGCGCCTTCGGCGCCTATGTGGAGCTGGGGGACCACTGCGTCGCGGAGGAAACCGCTTTCGGGGACTACACCTACCTGTTCGGCTCCAACGACGTCATTTTTACCACGCTGGGCAAGTTCAACTCCATCGCCACCGGGGTGCGCATTAACCCCGTCAACCACCCCATGCGGGAGCGGGTGGCCGCCCACCACCTGACCTACCGGGCGGCCCACTACGGTTTAGGTGAGGACGACCCGTCCATCATTGAATGGCGGCGGTCCCGCCCGGTGTCCACCGGGAACGACGTGTGGATCGGCCACAACGCCGTCATCATGGGCGGCGTCACCCTGGGGGACGGCGCGGTGGTGGGGGCCGGGGCGGTGGTCACCCACGACGTCAAGCCCTATGAGATCGTGGGCGGCGTGCCCGCCCGCCACATGGGCTGGCGGTACGACGGGGACACCATCGCCGCCCTGCTGCGCGTCCGCTGGTGGGACTGGGATCACGAGACCCTCCGGGCCAGGCTGGCGGACCTCAACGACGTGCCCGCCTTTGTGGCAAAATACGGCCAGACCTGAAAAAAACCGCCGGGCTGCGGCCCGGCGGTTTTTCCTCATTATAACAGCTTTTTCAGCCCACCCAGCTTGTCGCCCAGGTCGGCGGCGGCCAGCTTGGCCTTGATCCCCGCCACCACCGGCTGGAGCTGCTCATCCGGCAGGTCGACGCCGGTGAGCTTTTCCAGCGTCTTCACCGGGTCGCCCTGGAAGCTCTTGAGCATTTCCGGATCCTTTTGCAGCTTAGCCGCGATCTCCTCCACCTTGGCCTTTACGTCAAACTTCAGATCCATGTCCGTTCTCCCTTTCTGTGTGTTCGTCCGCGCCGGAGCGCCGCGCGACCCATTTTATGTGATATCTCCCGCCTTGTCAAGCCCCGCGGTTGACAGCCGCCCCAATCCGTGGTATACTTCTTGCAGCCTCATAGGAAAAGGGTGAAAAGATGCGCAAGTAAGTCGAACTTCAAGCTGTGAATGATGATGGAGGCCTATCGATGATGGGCCGGTGTTTTCATGGCGCGAAGGGCGGCTTGCTGACCGGGGGGCATTGTGTTTTAGACACGCCGTGCCCCTGCCTTTTCGTCATGTAATCCGTCTTCCCGCCGTGGAAAGACGGATTTTTTGTTTGAAAAGGAGCGGATGCGTATGTACCAGGTGAAAGACCTCACCGTCACCCATAAAAAGGATCTCACCGCCCTGATCGAGGGGCTGTCCTTCACCCTGGCCCCCGGCGACCGGGCCGCCGTCATCGGCGAGGAGGGCAACGGCAAGTCCACCCTGCTGCGGCTGCTGTACGACCCCGCGTCGGTGGAGCCCTACGCCGAGTGGACGGGCGAGATCGTGGATCAGGGCCTTCGCAAGGGGTATCTGGCCCAGGAGCTGTCCCCGGATGAGCTGGCCCTCCCCGTCTGGGAGTTCTGCCAAAACGCCCCCGCCTTCGATCCGGCGGATCCCGGGGCGCAGGACCGGGCCGCCCGCCAGGTGGGGCTGGACGCCGCCCTGTTCTGGGACGACCGGCCCATGTCCACCCTGTCCGGCGGGGAGCGGGTGAAGCTGCGGCTGGCCCTGCTGCTGCTGGACGAACCGGACGTGCTGCTGCTGGACGAGCCGTCCAACGACCTGGATCTGGCCACCCTGAAGTGGCTGGAGCGGTTCCTGCTGGGCTGTAAGGTGCCGGTGCTGTACATTTCACACGACGAGCCGTTGCTGGAGCGCACCGCCAATCTGATCATCCACCTGGAGCGGCTGCGGCGGCGCACCGCCCCCCGGTGCACCGTGGCCCGGATGGGGTACGCCCAGTATGTGGAACAGCGCTCAGCGGGCTTCGCCCACCAGGAGCAGGTGGCCCGGAAGGAACGGGCGGAATACGCCGAAAAAATGGAAAAATACAGGCAGATCCGGGACGCGGTGGATCACCAGCTCAACACCGTGTCCCGGCAGAACCCGGGTAAGGGGCGGCTGCTGAAAAAGAAGATGCACACGGTGCTGTCCATGGGCCGCCGGTTTGAGCGGGAAAAGGAGGACATGACCGCCCTGCCCGAGTGGGAGGAGGCCATCCTCACCGCCTTCGACGCGGATAAAGCCGCCCTGCCGGCGGGCAAGACGGTGCTGCGGCTGGAGCTGCCCGAGCTGCGGGCCGGGGATCGCCTGCTGGCCCGGGATGTGCGGCTGTGGGTGGACGGCCCCGAGCACATCGGCATCGTGGGGGCCAACGGCGCGGGCAAGTCCACCCTGCTGAAGCTGGCGGCGGATGAGCTGCTGCCCCGTACCGACATCCGGGCGGCCTATATGCCCCAGAATTACAATGATCTGCTGCTGGGGGATAAGACGCCGGTGGAGCTGCTGGCCCCCTCCGGGCACAGGGACGACGTCACCCGGGCCCGCACCCTGCTGGGCAGCATGAAGTACAAGGCGGAGGAGATGGAGCACCCCGCGGCAGCCCTGTCCGGCGGGCAGCGGGCCAAGCTGCTGTTCCTGTCCATGGTGCTGAACGGGGCCAACGTGCTGGTGCTGGACGAGCCCACCCGGAACTTCTCCCCCCTGTCCGCCCCGGTGATCCGGTCGGTGCTGGCCCAGTTCCCCGGCGCCATCGTCAGCGTGTCCCATGACCGGCTGTATCTGGAGCAGGTGTGCACCCGAGTACTGGAGCTCACCCCCCACGGGCTCGTCCCCTGGGGCGGGTAAGCCGGGAGGCCTGTGGCAAGTGCCCCTTGACAAGCTGGCAATTACACAGTATAATCCTTGTATATTCCAAGTAAATACCGTTTGATAGAGGTGCGGACGTCATGCGTACCGCGAAGCCAATGGTCAGGCAGCCGGCTTCGCGGGAGAGGGGCGCCCGCCGAAGGTGCAGAGGCCTGCCGGGCCCCCATCCTGGGCCGTGGGAGAATATCCCCCGGACTGTCACGAAATGTGGAGCGCTATCCGGTTCTTTGCTTTGTGCAAACTGCTTAGGGGCGTTTCCTATACGGAAGCGCCCCTTTTTTGTGGTCATACGGTATACTTGCAGAAGGGAAATGAGATAATGAGAACGAGAAGAAACCGTCTGGGCCTGGTGGCGCTGGTCGTCCTGCTGGCGTTTGCCCTGACCACCACCGCGTTTGCCGCCGCCGAAGATCCCACTGAGCTGACCGGCACGAAGTATGTGGAGTGCCCCGACTGCGGCACCCTGGGTGTGGTGCTGTCCGAGGAGGGGGAGGCCGTCCCCTGCGAGACCTGCGCCGACAGCGGGTATGTGGGATATATCCAGTCCCCCAGCCATTTTTTCAACACCATCTGGTCCCTGCTGCCCCCGGTGATCGCCATCGCCCTGGCGCTGATCACCAAGGAGGTCTATTCCTCCCTGTTTATCGGCATACTCGTGGGCGGGCTGCTCCACTCGAACTTCTCCTTTGAGGGCACGGTGACCCACGCCTTCAACGACGGGATCGTGGCCTCCCTGTCCGACAGCTACAATGTGGGTATCCTCATCTTCCTGGTGATTTTGGGGGCCATTGTGTGCCTGATGAACAAGGCGGGGGGCTCCGCCGCCTTCGGCCGCTGGGCCCAGAAGAACATCAAGACCCGGGTGGGGGCGCAGCTGTCCTCCATCGTGCTGGGCTGCCTGATCTTCATCGACGACTATTTCAACTGCCTCACCGTGGGCAGCGTCATGCGGCCCATCACCGACAAGCACAACGTCTCCCGGGCCAAGCTGGCCTACCTCATCGACGCCACCGCCGCCCCGGTGTGCATCATCGCGCCCATTTCCTCCTGGGCCGCTGCGGTGGCCGCCTTCGCCGAGGACGGCCAGGGCCTGAACCTGTTCATCCGGGCCATCCCCTACAACTTTTACGCCCTGTTCACCATTGTCATGATGGTGGGCCTGGTGGTAATGAACGTGGACTTCGGCTCCATGGCCAAATTTGAGCGCAACGCCGTGGAGAACAACGATCTGTTCTCCGGCTCCAACCCCTACGCCGGTGTGGACGAGGAGATCAACGAGAACAAGGGCTCCGTGCTGGATCTGGTGCTGCCCATCGTGGTGCTGGTGGTGGCCTGCGTCATCGGCATGATCTACTCCGGCGAGTTCTTCCTGCCGGGGTCCGACGGCTATCACGATTTCGTCGTCGCCTTCTCCAACTCCGACGCCTCCGTGGGCCTGATGCTGGGCTCCGCCTTCGGGCTGGTGTTCGCCATCATTTACTACCTTGTCCGGCGGGCCCTGTCCTTCCGCGAGATCATGGGCTGCATCCCCGAGGGCTTCAAGGCCATGGTGCCCGCCATCCTGATCCTCACCTTTGCCTGGTCCCTGAAGAGCATGACCGACTCCCTGGGCGCGAAATACTTCGTGCGCGATTTCGTCCGCTCCGCCTCCGGCATCCAGGTGCTGCTGCCCGTCATCGTGTTCGCGGTGGGCTGCCTGCTGGCCTTTGCCACCGGCACCTCCTGGGGCACCTTCGGCATCCTGATCCCCATTGTCCAGAACGTATTCTCCATGGACAACCCCCTGGCTATCATCTGCATCTCCGCCTGCATGGCGGGCGCGGTGTGCGGCGACCACTGCTCCCCCATTTCGGACACCACTATCATGGCCTCCGCCGGCGCCCAGTGCGACCACGTAAATCACGTGTCCACCCAGCTGCCCTACGCCATCTCCTGCGCGGTGATCGCGGGGATCGCCTACCTCGTCGCGGGGGTGCTGGCCTCCGTGGGCGCGCCGGGGCTCATCGCCCTGCCTGTGGGAATCGCGCTGATGGTGGGCTTCCTGTTTGTGATGAAAGGCCGCGCGGCGAATACATAACACGAAACGGGGGATTTTCATGTGCACGGCGGCCACCTACCTCACGAAAGACTTTTACTTCGGCAGGACACTGGACTATGAGGACTCCTACGGGGAGGAGGTCACCGTCACCCCGCGGGGCTACCCCTTCCGCTTCCGGCGGGCCGGGGCGCTGGGCCGCCACTATGCCATGATCGGCATGGCCCACGTGGCGGAGGGCTATCCCCTCTATTACGACGCGGTAAACGAGAAGGGCCTGGGGATGGCCGGGCTGAACTTTGTGGGCAACGCCGCCTATGGCGGGGAGGATCCGGACAGGGATAACGTGGCCGTGTTTGAGTTTATCCCATGGATCCTGGGCCGGTGCGCCTGCGTGGGCGAGGCCCGCGCCCTGCTGGGCCGGGTGAACCTCACGGGGGAAGCGTTCAGCGCGGCCCTGCCCACAGCCCAGCTCCACTGGCTGCTCGCGGACCGGGAAGAGGCGGTGGTGGTGGAGTGCATGGCGGACGGCCTGCACGTACACGACAACCCCGTGGGGGTGCTCACCAACAACCCGCCCTTTCCGCAGCAGCTGTTCAACCTGAACAACTATATGGGCCTGTCCCCCCGCCAGCCTGAAAACTGTTTTTCCGACCGGCTGGATCTGTCCTGCTACAGCCGGGGGATGGGGGGCCTGGGCCTGCCCGGCGACCTGTCCTCCCAGTCCCGGTTCGTCCGGGCGGCATTTGTGCGGATGAATTCCCGCTCCGGCCAGTCGGAGGGGGAGAGTGTCAGCCAGTTCTTCCACATCCTGAACAGTGTGGACCAGCAGCGGGGCTGCTGCGAGGTAGCGGATGGGGCCTGGGAGTACACCATCTATACCTCCTGCTGCAATGTGGACCGGGGCGTCTACTATTACACCACCTATGATAACCACCAGGTCTCGGCGGTGGATATGCACCGGGAAAACCTGGACGGCGCGGCGCTGATCCGGTACCCCCTGGTCATGGGGGAGCAGATCCGTTATCAGAACTGACGACAGAAGACAAGGCGGCGGGGAGCTCTGCTCCCCGCCGCCTTTTGACTGCCCATGTGTAGTTTTATGGAAGAAGGCCCTGGACCAGAATGACCAGCACCAGCACCGGCAGCACAAACTGGAACACGGGCTTGAGCCAGCGGGGCATTTTGATCCCGGCCCCGGCGTTGGCCTCGGCCAGGTATTTGTCCCAGCCCCAGCCCCATTTGGTGACGCAGAACAGCAGGTACACCAGGGAGCCCAGGGGGAGCAGCAGGTTGCTCACCAGGAAATCCTCGAAGTCCAGCACGTCCCGGCCCAGGATGCGCACCCCGCTCCACAGGTTGTTGCCCAGCACACAGGGCATACTGGCCAGGAGGATGAACACGCAGTTGATGATAGCGGCCTTTTTCCGGCTCCAGCCGAAGTTGTCGATGGCGTTGGCCTGGAGGTTCTCAAACACGGCAATCACCGTGGAGAAGCTGGCGAAACTCATGAACAGGAAGAACAGCGCCCCCCACAGCCGCCCCCCGGCCATGCCCAGGAACACCTTGGGCTGGGTGTTGATGATGAGGGACGGCCCCGCGTCCGGCTCCACCCCGAAGGAGAAGCAGGCGGGGAAGATGATCAGACCCGCCATCAGCGCCACAAAGGTGTCCAGCGAGCAGATGCGCACCGCCTCGCTGGTGAGGGT
>CATLEJ010000012.1 GCA_949916125.1 uncultured Oscillospiraceae bacterium | reverse complement strand
GGCAGGTTGGGGCAGGTCTCCAGATGGAACACCTTGGAGTTCCGGTTGCCGATGTAGCAGATCTGGGGCTGCTGGGTCTCCGGGGGCTGGGACAGATCGGGCTCCTCCCCGCCGGACTCCGGCGGCAGAAAGTCGCACCAGATGGGCTCCCGCATCCCTTTCCGGCAGACAGCGATCACCCGGTCCTTCATCGCCTGCTTGAAGTAGTTATACTCATAGGCGACCTGCCACACGTCCCCCCGCAGTTCCCGAACCAGCCGCCCGGAGATCATCTCCACATCCTCCGACAGCGGCGCCAGAGCGGCGGAATAGCGCTCTTTGCTGGCCTCCGGCAGAATGACAGGATCCGCCCTGGAATTCAGAATCAGCTGCGTCATGGCCATACGCTTCACCTCCGATTTACAATGGGCGTTCCGTTGGAGTCCCCATAGTCCACATAATCGTCAAATGTGGCGGAGGCCAACACTTTGCCATCTACGGTAACCAACCTGACAACTTCACGAACAGGCCCTTGGCCCTGGGCCACACTGGAGATGGCATTGACCGTAGCCGCGGAGATGGCCTCCACCTGCCGGACAATATCCCGCTGGGCCGGCGCCCCCTGCGATACGGTAATTTGATTTCGGGCCATGGCGTCCAGCGCGGTTTTGGCCGACGCCTGATAGCCGGAGCCAGCGCTCCAGGACGAGGACGCCGCGTCCCCAGGCCATTCAAACGGGGCTGCTTTGTCCCCCTTTGCCCATTCCCGGAAGGCTTTTGCACGCTCCTGCCGGGCGGCAGATTCCGCCTGGGCGCGGGCGTCGTTCACCTTTTGGATTTCATCCAGCAGGTCCTGCAATGCCAGTTTCTCCTGGAGCAGCGCTTTCTGGTATCGGTAGCTTTCCTCGCTGGCCTCCCCGTATTGGGCCGTAACATCCTGGTATGCCTTTTCCGCCGCCGCCACAATGGCCTCTTGATTTTTTTGCTGGGCGGACAAATTTTGGAGCTGCTTTGTATATTTTTCCGCCTCGGTGGCGTCCTTTCCCTCCGTGCGCTCCCAGAGCTGATATTCCAAATCGGTCACGTCGCTTTTTGCGGTGAGCAGCCCGGAAACCTGGCTGAACAGGTCCTGCACATTGGACAGGTACTCCCTCGCCGCGTCCTCCCGCTCCTTCAGCGCGGCCTTCTCCGCGCTGGTGATCTCATCCTGGTAGCCCCACCACATTTTCTGGAGCTTCCGAATTTCGTCAGACGTCTCCGCGTACCCCAGCGCCCGGAATTCTCCCGCCGTTTTGTGGATCTTGTCCTGCATTTCCCGGTAGGCGGTTACAACATCCTTGCGGCTCCCGTTTTTCTCATTCAAAAACAGCCCGTGCTCCACCACGTTCAGCCACTCGGTCAGCCCCGACATCATGGCCTTTCCCACCTCGGCGGTCTTTTCCTCCGCCGCCTCCTGAAAGCCGTTCATGGCCGCTTCCGCCGCGGCGGCGTAGGCGGCCTTTAACTCTGGGGTCTCTGCGTCCGCCCCCTTGATAATGCCCTGGATGTCAAACCGGCCGGCTTCCTCAAACTTATGCGAGGGGGATCTCTGGTCCACCGCCATTTTATAGGCGGCCACAGCGGCCCGCCCCAGCTCGCGGTACTGGTTTTGCAGGGGCAGGTACTGGCTTTTCGCCCCCTCGATGATCCCCCGGACGTCGTTTGCCCCGATGGCATACAGCTCGTCGGAGCACTCCATTTCCTTTTTCGCGTCATTGAGATCCGCGGTCAGCGCGTCCATTTTCTCGTCGAAATCCCGCTCCATGTCCGCCACGGTTTCGGAAAACTTCCTTTTGCCCTCGTCCACATTGGCCAACTCCGCGTTGAGGGCCGCGATATCTTCCTCTCCACCCTGGACAATGGCCGCCAGGATCTGGGCGGATTCCTCCGAGCCATCGGACAGCTTTTTTACCAGCCCCTCGTCTACCCCCAGTTCCATGGCCTTCTGGATGTTGGCGGCGTAATCATCCATATACGCCACCTGGCCCTTGAGGGTTTCAATCAGGCTGTTAATGGAGGTTTTGGCGCTGCCGTCCATCTTTTTGAACAGCCCCAGCTGGCCCTCGATGCTCTCCATGGCCGCGTTGTAGTCCTTGTGATACTGTTCCTCCAGTGACTGCATCTGGGCGGTGAGCTCGTCCACCCGGGCGGTCATGGTTTCCACGGTCAGGGTATGTTCATCCTGCTGCTGGGCGTAGGCGTTGGTCGCATCTTCCAGTTCCGCGATCTCCGCCGCGTTCTCATCGAAGGCGGAAGTGAGGGTGCGCACGGCGCCCTCCGCGTTGCGCACGGCGGCCCCGGCCGCGCCGGATGAGCGCTCATAGGCCTCCGCGCTGGTGACGCCCGACTCATAGGCCGCAGACAGCTCCCCCTGGGCCTGCGTCAGCCGGGCCTCAAGCTCCGCCCGTTCGGCGTACAGCTCGGACAGGCGCTTCACCCTGGCCTCCTGCTCTTCCTGGGCCGCGGCCCGTTCCAAGGCCGCGGCCACCTCCGAGGCGGTGAGCCCCACCAGCGCGTCCTTCTCGCTGTCATAGGCCAGGTTGAGCCCCGGTACCGCCTCATTGAGCTGTGCCACCAGGTCCAGGATGACGGCCTTTTGGGCGGCGGATTTTTCCTCCACCATCAGCAAATCCTTCAGGGCGTCCGCGGTGGCCTTGGTGGAACCCTGGCGCTCGTCCATGGCGTCCTGGAGCTCTTCATAGGCCTGCTTGCTCTCCTGGAGGGACTTGGTAAACTTTTTGGTCTCGCCGCTTGTGTTTTCCATCGTGGCGGCCAGCGTGCCCAGCGCCGCCACAACTCCAACCACGGCGATGGCTACCGCCCCGATAGGGTTGGCCGCCAAGGCCAGGGTAAAGTCTTTTATCAGCGGCGTAATGGTACTGAGAATTGAAAACCCGGCAAACCCTGCTACCAACGCCCCCAGCGCGGCGGTAAGACCCACAATGACACTTACCACCCACTCGTTCTCGCTGACAAACTCCGTGGCCCAGGTAAAGGCATCCGTGCCCGCCTCCGCCAGATGGGTCAGCACCGGCGTCAGTTGCTCCCCAATGGCCAGCTTGAGCCCATCCGCGGCGGAGCTGAGCAGCGTCATCTGCCCCGAAAAGTTGTCCAGCCGGATCTCCGACATCTCTTTGGCCGCGCCGGAGCTGGCGGCGATGGCGTCCCGCAGCCGCTGATAGTCTTGCTCCCCAGCGTTGACAATGGCCAGCAGGCCGCTCATGGCCTCCTTGCCGGCGATGCCCGCGGCGTACTCCGCCTTCTGGGCCTCCGTGAGGTCGGCAAACCGGGCCCGGAGCACGTCCATCAGCTCGGATAGGGAGCGCGTACGTCCCGCGCTGTCCGTGAGGGAGACGCCCAGCTCATCCATGTACCAAAGTACATCGTCGCTGGGCTTGGCCAGATTGGTAAGGGTGCCACGCAGGGCGGTGCCCGCCTGACTGCCCTTGATGCCCGCGTTGGCCATCAGGCCGATGGCCAGCGCCGTGTCCTCAATGGAGTACCCCAGCGCCCCCGCCACCGGGGCGGCGTACTTGAACGTCTCGCCCATCATGGCCACATTGGTGTTGGAGTTGGAGCTGGCCGCCGCCAGCACGTCGGCAAAGCGGGCGCTGTCCTGCGCCGCCAGCCCAAAGGCGGTGAGGGCGTCGGTGACGATATCGGAGGTGGCGCCCAGGCTCTCCCCTGAGGCCGCGGCCAGATTCATGATGCCCTCCAGGCCGCCCAGCATATCCCCGGTTTTCCATCCGGCCATGGCCATGTACTCCAGGGCCTGCCCCGCCTCCGTGGCGGTGAAAGCGGTGGTGGAGCCCATGTACTTGGCCTTCTCCGCCAGCGCGTCCATTTCCTCGCCGGACGCCCCGGAGATGGCCTGCACAGCGGACATCTGGGACTGGAACGCCGCGAAAGCGTCCACGCTGGCCATCAGCGCGTCCGCGATCTCCTTCACCGTCTTGGCCACGCCGGCCGCCGCCAGGGCGGAGGCCAGCTGGTTCACAGCCTCTGCGGACACGCTCCCAAACTGCTCCGAGCTGTCCCCGGCCTGCTTGACCTCCTTGCCGTACTGGTCGATGGAGCGGGCGCACTCATTCGTGCTTGATTTGGCCTCATCCAGGTACTGCCTTGTTCGACCCAGTTCATCCTCCCACTTGGCCTGATCCCGCTCGGTTTTATTGAGTTCCCTCTGATAGTAGGTGACGGAATTGGCCGCCTTCTGCATGGCCACCTCGGCGGCGTCGATTTCCTCCTGGAGCTTTTTCTGTTCCTCCGACGTGTCCTCCGCAGAGCCTGCCAGACCGTTCAGCCTCTCCCGCAGTTCCTCTGCCTGGGTGGCATACTTCTGCTGGGCCTGACGGGCCTGCTCCAGCATGGCGGCCTGCTCCCGGTGCTTCTCGTTCAGTGCCGAGATCCGCCCCTCCAGGGCGGACTGCTTGGCGGATAGGGCCTCCATGCTGTTGGCGCTGCTCCGGTACTGGGCCTGGATTCTTTCCAGCTCGGATTTTTGCAGGGCCAGCTCCGCATTGATATTTTTCAGCTTTGCCCGGTATTCCGCTTCCCCAGACAGTTCAAGCTTGGTTGTGATCGTCCGCGGGGCCATAGAGACATCCCTTTCCGCAAAAATTTTCAGAAATTCCTTTTTCCTTCTTGACAATACGTATTATACGTGTTATTATATTTTTGTAAGGAGGGAGGGCATGAAAGACAAAGATCTGCTAAGACTTTTGAAGAAGAACGGGTGGACGGTGGTCAGGATAACCGGAAGCCACCACGTACTTCAAAAGGGAGAACAGACAACCGTAGTTCCCGTACACGGCAGAGACGTACCCACCGGCCTGCTCAATCAAATTCTCAAGGAGACGGGGCTGAAATAGCCCCGCTCTCCAAAGGAGGTTCATACAATGCTGTTCGTATATCCCGCCATTTTCCACAAAGAGGACGACGCCTACTGGGTGGAATTCCCCGACCTGGAGGGCTGCCACACCTTTGGCAGCTCCATCCCGGAGACGATGGAGGCTGCCCAGGAGGCCCTGTCCGCCTACCTGCTCACCCTGATGGAGCAGGGCCGCCCGTTGGCCGCGCCGTCCGATGTCTCGGCGTTCCGCCCGGAGGATGGGTTTTCCTCCCTGGTATCCTGCGATATTGACCAATACAAGGATACAAAGGCGGTGAAGAAAACGCTGACCATCCCCTCGTGGCTGAATGACCGTGCGGTGTCCATGGGGCTGAACTTCTCCAAGGTCTTGCAGGACGCGCTGATCGCGAAAATCCAGGTTTGACGCCCCGCCCCGGCCCACAGGCCGGGGCGGTCTTATTCGTCATTCCCCTGCCGCCGCACCCCGTGGGCCCGCAGGTAAAGCTCCCACTGGTCTCCCACCTCTCCCGGCGTGGACAGCAGCACCTCGGTTTTGGTCATACCGGCCGCCATGCCATAGTGCAGGTAATGGGCCCGCGTCACGGTGTTTTTTTTTGCGCGTTCAGCTCGGCCAGGCCCAGGTCGACCTCGTTATCCTCCGGCGACACCTCCCGGCCAAAGCCCAGGGAGATGACGGCGGGGATGGCCAGCCTCAGATCCACGGCCTCCTTGGGCGATAGGGTGGCCTGGATTGCCTCCTTGTCCGCAATGGGGGCCGGGTCATAGCCCAGGGCGCGGCGGGCCAGCTCCCCGTGCTCTGCCAGAATGGCCGCGGCCTCGCACGCGGCGGATGCGCCGGCCCTGCCGAGGTCCGACAAAGTGTCAATCAGCGCGTCGATTGTCCCGAACCGTTCTTCAAGGCAGGCCATGGCCTCCACGGTGAGGGACAGATACCGCTCCCGCCCCGCCAGCGTAAACTTGACTGCTTTCATGGTGTGTTACGCCTTGGCCGTCACCGTGGCGCTCCCGGCGGCCAGGGCCTTATAGTCCACGCCGCACTCCACCACGGTGATCACCTGGCCCGTGGCGGCGGTGATGTCGGCGGAGCCGTCCCAGGCCTGCCAGGTCTGCACGTTCTGCCCGTAGGTCACATCGGTGGCGGACGCCCCCACCTTGTACTTGTACAGGTTCCCCGACCCCTTGGCCGGGGTGACAGTGATGGCGGTGTCGCCGCTCTCCGTCCCCGCCGCGCTGGTTACCGTGAGCTCGCCCAGGGCGACCTCGGGTTCTTTGGCGCTGCCCTGCGTCTTGAGCCAGGCCAGGGCCTCGGCCTCGGTCTCCGACGCTTTGGTGGCCTCCCACTCGCCGCGTTCACAGGCAAAGACGGTAAAAGTAGTGGTGGTGGTGCCGAAGGTGATGCTGTTGCTCTTGGTGGCGGCGGAATCGTTGCCCAGAATCGCCTTGACCAGGGGGTAGAAGTAGGCCTTGTACAGCACCTTCTTGTCCCGCATCAGCTTTTTGACATAACCGTGGCCGCCCTTGGGGGGATCGTCCCCCACATTGTAATGCACCACGCCGTCCTCCACCGTGGCGCCATACACTTCGGCGGCCACCTCGTCCTTCATATCGTCGGTCTCCAGCACCACCGAGCCGCTGACGAACTCATTCACGGACTCCGCCAGCTGGTTGTCGGCATACAGCTGGCCGGAGGCCAGCTCGATGTTTCGGTCTGCCTTGACCAGGCGGCCAATCTGGATGGCCTTACCGGTATAGGTGGGCCGGGCGCCCTCCGGCTCCGTTTCCACCGGGAAAAAATAGGGATATGCCGCGCCAAAACCTGCCATATTGATTTCCTCCTCATGAATTAAAGATTTTTACTGTCCAAATAGGCGTCAAAGACCTTGGCCCCGGCCTCCACAGCCGCCTCTTCCGCCTTTGCGTTGGCGGTAGCGATGGCGGGACGGGCGGCGATTCCCCGCCCCGGCGCGCCATACTCGTTGATAAACGCGATTTCCGCGTTGCGGACGGAATTTCCGCCCCGCTTCCTGGTTCCCTGGGGATAGACGGAGATGGACTGCCCGGAACCCTTCCGCTTGACCGGCCCCTTCTTGACCGCCTCGGCGGAAATGCCCTCGGAATACCGGCCGCTCCATCGGCGCCCGATCTCATCCCGCTGGGCAGTGACGATCACATCCGCCTCCGCGTTCAGGATATCCTCCCCCACGCTGTCCGGCAGCCCGGCCAGGGCCTCCAGGTCGTCCAGCAGCCCATCCAGACCGTCCACTTCCATGTATGCCATTACTCAACCTCCAAATCCGGCACGCCCGCCGCCGTCTCGCACTCAAACACATAGTGCTGTCCGTCCTGGTCGGTGGCGTCCACCATAGACGGCCAGGTGAATCCGGCCTCAAACAGCGCCTTTTTGGTCTGCGCCGCCCGCCGGATGCAGTTCTCCGCCAGCGGCGCAAAGAGATGCACCTGCACCAGCCACCGCTCGCACCCCGGCTCGTCGTCCCCGTAGGCGTCCCCGAGGGACTGGACGACAAAGGTATAGTACCGGTGGGGCCGCTTGTTGGCCGCGGCGTAGAGCAGGGACTTCTCCACCGGGTCGCCGAAGGGGCTCAACGCGGCCACAATCCGGGCCTCCACACTTACTGGGCCGCCTGTTTCCGGCATACTTTCACCTCCAGCCATGTGTGCCGTTCCTCAACATCATTGATACCGATGATCTCATAGGGCGACCGGTCGCCCAGCCGGTAGATCAGGCAGTCTGCCTTGATCCTGGGGGAGTATCGCATGGTCAGCGTGGCGGGCTCCCGGATCTGGAGCTGCATAGCCGTCACCGCCTCCGTGCCGTAGGCGTTCACCCATTTGCAGTGCCATACCCGCTCTTTTCCGTCCGCTCCGGGGGCAAAAACGCTTTCCATCTGCTCCCCGGCCACGCCCTCCTTGTCCGCCTCTTTTTCCAACCGACGGATATAGATCCGGGTGCGCAGCTCTCCGGCGCTTGCCCGCTTTGCCATCGGACTGTCCCCCTCTCAGCTCGTCCCCGCGGCTGTCTCTGTCAGCTTTAGCTGGTTGATCAGCCGGCGGAAGGCGGGGTTCTCTACCACAGCGGTTCCGGTTATGGTGATATCCCTTTGTTCCCATCCGTTCAGCGTCAGATAATTGACACACAGGTCATACTGCGCCGCCCGGGTTGTGCCCGATTTGGGCACATTGACCCCCGCGCCCTCCATGTACCCCACCGCCGCGTCATACAGCGCCGGGATCAGCGCCTCCACCTCCGGGTCGTCCGCCAGCTCGGTGAGCTTGCAGTAGGCCAATAGGCTGGCCCTGCGTTCCTCAGTCAGCGCCATCAGGAGGCCTTTTGGGGCAGGTTGGCCACCACAAAGCCCTTGTCCACCACCAGGTTGCCGCCCACGAACACGTCGCCCAGGATGGCCACCATCCGCTCCACGGCCTTGACGCTCTCGTCCACCCGGATGGAATAGTCCCCAAACAGGCCCAGCTCGTAGTTGAGGGGATCGCCGTACACCATAGTCTGGATGGCGGAGGCCCCGGCGGTGGAGCCGGACAGCGCGGTCAGGTCGGGCACGATGGTGTAGGGCACGATCACGCCGCCGTCCTCAATGGTGCCGGTGTTGGCGTTGGCGGAATCGGGCCGGATCTTGAACACCCGATCCTTGTCGCTGTTGCGCAGCTTGCCGATGGCGGCCAGATCCGCCTTATTCAGGTACAGCCGAGCCGCGGGGCCGGTGGCGGCGTCGCTTCCGTAGGCAAAATAGAGGGTATCCAACAGGCTCTCGTCCACCTTGGACACGTCCACCCCGGCATAGATGGCGCTGCCGGCCTTGTTGGTGGCGTTCTTGATCCCGTACATATCCGGGGTGGTCTGGCCGTCGCCGTTGACGATCAGCCCCGCCAGCTTCCGGCGCAGCGCCCGCATGGCCATGTTGTAGATCTTGGCGTAGTAGTTCGCCGGGGTCAGGTTGGAGATGTTCCGATCCACAAACGTGGTCACCGTCAGCTCGTAGGGCTTGATCACCGCCACGCCGAAGGTGGGATCGGTGGACTGCGTCCGGGCCGTGCCGGCGGTGGTGGTCACCTTGCCGCCCTTGGCGTCCAGCTCCGAGATCACATAGGGCTCCATGTACGCGCCAAGGCCGGTGAGATCCTGGACATACACCTGGTCCACAATGGAGCTGGCCATATTGCCCAGGGGATCCCGGACGTTGCTGCCCGCCCCGGTGGGCTCCACCAAGGTGCCGGTGGCCACGGTGACGGAGTTCATCACCGCCCGGCGCACCTCCTGGGCGGTGAACTTCACCTCGTTCCCCCGGCGCAGGGCCTCACCCCGCTCCCCGGCCATGTCCGCCGCCTCAGCCTGGGAGGGCTGCTGCCGGTCCAGCTGCTTCTGCTGCTCCGCCAGCAGATCCTGCACCCGCTGGATCTCCTTGTTCAGGTTGGACACCCGCTCCATGGCGGCGTTATAGTCCGCCTCATTGCTGCCGCTCAGGCTCTGCTCCGCGGCGGACAGGGCATTGGCCCGCTCGTCCGCCAGGTCGATCAGTTTCTTTTTCCAATCCATGCTGTCATACCTCCATTAATTTTTGGTATTCTCCCCTCCCCAACGGGGAGGGAGAATATCGCTTCTGCACTTTTCGATGGCCAGCCGCGCCCTGCGCGTCCAGTCATCCGCTATCGTCTCCGGCGTTCCGCCGGAAGGGTCACTGTGTTCGGGGGCCTGCCCCGGATCAAGGACGGGGTGCCCGTCTGCCGGGGCGGCGCCGTCCCGCACCAGCTGCTCATACCGGGCCAGCAGCTCGGCCGAGGACGCGCCCGGGCCCACGCTGTTGACAAGCGTCCGGATGTTCCCGCCGATGGCGTTGACAAACTCCGCCGCCCCCTCCGGGGCGTCCTCCCAGCCCAGGATCTCGTCGGCCAGCCCCAGCTCCACCGCCTCCTGGGCGGTGAGCCAGCTCTCCGCCCGGATAAGCTTGTCCAGTCGGGCCCGGTCTGCCTTGCCCCGGCACTTGGCTTCATACCCGTTCAAAATGCTTTGCGTGATTTGTTCCAGAACCTTGGCCTCGTGCTTCATGTCGTTCTGGTTCCCGGCGGCCCGGGAGCTTGGCAGGTGGATCATCACCTGGGCCACCGGGGACATCTGCACCAGGTCGCAGGCCGCCATCACCGTGGAGGCCGCGCTCCCGGCCAGGGACTGGACGATGGCCACCGTCTTGCACTTGGCCTCCCGGAGCAGGCTGTACAGCTCAAATCCCGCGAACACCGAGCCGCCCGGGCTGTTCAGCTCTACCTCCAGCGCCTCCCCCTCCGGGTTGTCCGCCAGGGCCTGCCGCACCACGGCGGGGGAAAAGGCCTCGATGCCAAACCAGTCATAAAGCCACTGATCCTCGCTGGCCACCACCCGCCCATTAAGCGTGATCCGCATTGCCGTTTCCTCCTTTGTTTCGATTGACGCTCAGCTCCCGCCACAGGGACAGAGGCACATAGTTGAGGCTGGCATACCGCTCGTCCCCGCCCTCCACGGCCGGCATATCCTCCAGCGCCAGGATGTCGTTGGCCGAGAACGGGCCCAGCTCCCGCATGGTGCGGTACCAGGCCGACCGGCTCTGGTAATCGCCCCGCAGCTCCGCCATCATGTTGATGCGGATCTCCAGCCCCCGGGCGATCTCGGATGAGGTGAGCAGCTTCCACGTCAATTCTTCCTCATACTGGGTCACAATGGGATGGAGGGTGGACACCACGTACTCGATGGCGTTCTGTTCATTGCTCTCATAGGACTGCTTGCCCGCCTGGAGCTTGTAGAGTGGTACCCCGAAAAATCGGGCAATATCCTGCACAGACAGTTCGCTCTGCTCCACGAACTGGGCGTCCTTGTTGCTGATGCTGATCGGGTTATATTTGAGCCCATAGTCCAGCACCGCAATGCGGTGGGAGTTGGACGGGCCGGCGTGGCGCTTTTCCCACTCCGCCCGGACCAGATCCTTCTTGGCCACCCGCTCCGTCTTGCCGTCCGCCATGGGTACGTCCACATAGCCGGACAGGTCGGTCTCCGTCTGGAGCACCCCAGCGGGCTGCCCGCCGTTTTCGTAGTAGTTCAGGTTGTAGAGCTGGGCCGCCCAGCCCGCGCCGATCACGTCGCTGGCCCGCTTCAGGACGCTGACCCCCTGCCATCCGTTGTAGGTATAGGCCATCAGGTGGATCATGTCCGCCCTGTGGACGGTGAAGGGAGCTCCAGTAAAGGGATGGATCACCGAATACCATAGGTGTCCCCCGTCATCCAGCCAAGAGGTCACAAGCTCGTGAGGCACCGGGATCAGCTCCACGGGACGCAGCGATCCGGGATCCCGGAGGATCCACAGGTATCCGTTGCCGCCGCACAGCCGGTTGCCCTCCGCCATCTTTTTGCACACCAGCGGGCTTTGGGCCTCATTGGCGCGGACGGACAGCAGCGCGTTCAGGTGGTGCTCATCCACCTTCTTCCGGGTACTCCGATCCATGACATAGACGGGCAGCTTGCCCATGGAGTCGGACAGGGCTTCCACGCACCGGTTCACTGTGGACAGTTTCATGGCGGTTTTCGCGCCGGTCTCCCGGAAACCAGACGCCGGCACGCCCGTCTCAATGATCGCCGCGGAAGTGACGGCGTTTTGAGGTTCCGCGCTGCGCTTCCGCAGCGCCCTGTCAAAGATCACGGGTTACCGCCTCCCTTCGCCCACAGCACGCCGCCGGCGATAAGCAGCGCCCCTGCCGTGATCAGCCCCGCGGGCGGGTAAACCAACCCGGCCCCGGCGCTGATCAGGACGCCGCCAAACGTCATCAGCAGATCCGCGCCCCAGTCGGCGGCAAACCGCGCCAGCCGTTCCCGCGCCCCGGGCCTGTCCCGGGGGTTCCCCTCTTGTCCCTTTGTGTCCACTTGCGTCCACTTCCTTCACATCGAATAGTCCCCGCGCTCCAACGCGGCGCTCAAATCCGGCGGCACGTTCCTGCGCTGGATGGCCGCTGCCATGGCGATAATCCAGGACACCGTGATATCAATCCGCCCGATAGAGCGGTTTTTCATGGGCTTGATGTTCTCGTTCCCATCCACCGCGCACCGCACGTTGCCGAAACACCACCGGGCGCAGGTGTTGTGCACATGAAGCATCTCATGCCGCCGGATGAGCTGTTCCAGCTCCTTCATGGCCGGCGACATCCCCATCATGGTCTGGGGGATGGCGATGACCAGCACCCTCGCGTCCTGGAGGGCTGGGGTGATGGTCTGGGTCAGGTGCTGGTCTATCCCCAGCGCCTGGAGGTCGTAGCGCCCCGCCGCTTCCAGCACAGCCGCCGTCACGTCCCGGTAGTCCACCATGTCCCCCTCGCACAGCGTCAGGAAGCCCGCCCGCTCCCAGTCCCGGTAGGGCACATGATCCCGCCGCTCCGCCTCCAGCACCGTGTTCCGGGGCCGCCACGCCTGGAACAGGGCCACCCACGTATCCAGCCCCTCCTGGGGCGGGAACAGCAGGGTGAGGGCCGTCAGGTCGGTGGTGATGGACATATCCAGCCCGCCAAAACAGGTCTTGCCCCGGAGCTGTTCGGCCCAAGCCTCCCGCTCGGCCCGCTTGGACGGCCCCCACTGGGTCTTGTCGTACAGGGGCAGCGGCAGCCAGCCCACCGATTTTACCGCGATCCACTGGTTCAGCCGCAGCCATCGAAACAGCCGTTCCCCTGACTCGCTCTTTTTGGCCTCCCGGGCCTCCAGCCGCAGGGTTCGCAGGGCCAGGTGGGTTCCCAGGGACGGATTGCACTGATACCACAGTGCCTCGTCCCAGATATCAATCTTGGCCAAATCGTCCGGGTCATCCCCGCACATGGCGGTGAGGCCGTACAGCACCGGCAGCCAGTTGGGCATATCCCGCTCCAGCAGGGCGGCCTGAGCCTGTGCCATGTCCTCCGGTTCCACATGGCGCAGGGACAGCACCTGTCTGGGATCGCCACCCTTATCCAGGATGGCCCGGAGCTGTCTGGCGTCCCGGATTGCCACAGCCTTTTCGTGGACTTCCCAGCCGATGCTGTTCCGATCCGGGTCATCGCCGGCGGTGGTCAGCACGATCCACACCGGCTGGCGCCGGCCGGAACCGGCGCCGAAGGTCATCACGTCCCAAAGGTCTCGGTTGGGCTGGGCGTGGAGCTCGTCAAAAATCACGCAGGAGGGGCGGTAGCCATGTTTGGAGTAAGCCTCCGCGGACAGCACCTGGAGCCTGCCCACCTCCACCCAGTCCACCCGGCCGTTTTCCGCCTTTCTACGCTGCCGGTACTCCACCCGTTTCTGGGAAGCTACCACCCGCAGCTCCCCGGAGGCGATCATCTTGGCCGTCCACGACGCATTTTCCAGCATAAACACAGCGGCCCGGAAGACAATGCCGGCGTTTTCCCGGTCTGCGGCGCATACGTACACCTCCGCGGACATCTCGCCATCGGCAAACAGGTGATAGATCCCAAGGGCCGCGGCCAGCTCTGACTTCCCGTTTTTCTTGGGGATCTCCAGGTACAGGTACTGGTATTTGCGGACAAGCGCCGCCGTGTCATATCGCGGGCCCTCGTCAAAGGGCTCCAGCGTGGAGTAAAACTCCATGATATTGTCCCGCTGCCATGGGTGCAGGGCAAACGGGCGGCCCGTGTCCGTGGTGGGCAGCCGCTCCACGAAATCGCAGACGAACTGACCGAGGGACTGATCTATGACAACCTGGCCAGCCATGGCCTATCCTCCCACGGCTCTTTCCTGCCGAGCCCGGAGCGTTTTGGTAAACTCATCTTCCTCGACGGGGGAAGTAGCTGCACGCATGGCCGGCGGCACCACCAGCCGGCACCGCGAGGAAATGGACAGGCCCAGAACCTCCGCGCACTGCCGGCACTGCCGAAAGTAGGTTGCCTGCACCCCGGCCCACTTTGTGGCCGCTGCCTCGTCCTTTGCCCGGATCGCGGCGCTGGCCAGCTTGTCCGCCCGCTGCCACCGCTCCCTGGCGAGAAAATACTGTCCCAGGGCGTCCCGATCCAGCTCAGAGTACAGCCCGGCCGTTCGGAGGATCTCGCCGATCTGGGCAAACTCCACATGGAGCTTCTTGGGCAGCCAGCGGGGAGGCTCCGCCTGTTCCGGGACTGGCACATGGACTTCCTGATCCCGCCGCTGCTCCTCCTCCGAACGGCTTAAATGCTTCCGACCGCCGGCCACCACCAGATCGGTGGGCTGTCTTTTTCCTGGCAAATTTCTCGCCTCCATCGCTGCCCAGATTTTGATCCCGCCATGGGGAAAATTTTTCGTTCCGAGGGGGCTGTGCGGTCTTTCGCCCTGCACCCAAAACTTTTTTGGGGTGGGGGGAGGGCCCGCAAGGAACCCCGCCCAGGCGCGCAGGCCGCACACGGGCACGCGCCCGCGCCCAAGGCTGGACGCCGCCTTGCCTTCCAACTCGTGGGGTTTACGTCCGTTTTTCCCGCCGTTTTTGCCACAACTCCCGCATGGTCTTGCGGGAATGGCAGGCGTGGCACAGGCTTTGCAGGTTCGCCCGGTCGGTAAACAGCGTCCAGTCTCCCTTGTGGTCGCGGATGTGATCCACGTCGGTGGCCAGGGTGCGCAGGCCGCGCCGGTCGCATTCCTGGCAGAAAGGCTCCGCCAGCAGCTGCCCGGGACGCAGGTCATCCGTCCACACGGGCAGGCTGTACCAGCCGTGCCACGGGTTGGACTCCCGCCGGGGTGCTTGCTTTGGCCTGTGCTTTGGGCACCAACCCTCCCTGGTCAGCTCGGGACAGCCTGGGTGCCGGCAGGGGCGCAGGGGTTTTTGTGCCATCGGGCTATCACCTCCGGGCAAAACAAAAACGCCGGCCCCATGATCCAACCTCCCGGTTGGTCTCACGGGCTCCGGCGTTCAACGCTCTGGCCTCTCTCGATGTTCAGGATGATTTCGGTCTTGCAGTCCCGGCAGAAAACCGGGAGTGCCACGGCCACCGTGTCCGGCTCAACCCGGAGCAGACGGCGGTTTCGCTTGCAGACTGGACAGGTCACCCACCCATCCGTCACTGTCAGTTTACCACAACTTTCCTTGCCTTGCAATGGCTTTCCCCCCTTTTCTACCACCCGTTACGGATTATTAAGAGTGGTTTCAAGCTGAAAAATTATTAGAGCCCTGCCGCTTTCTGCCCTGCGTGTAACTATAATTGGGAGGCGCCTCATTTGGGAATAGCAGATATTCGGCATAAACACAATCGGCAAAACCGAAGGGGTTTTTCTCCGCAAACTGGATGTAATCCACCGCCCCAGGCGGAGGGGACAGGGTCACGCTATCGGATGGGATTTCAATGTACTCCACATCATACCTTTTGAGATTTCGGCTGGCCCGCCAGACGCGCTCTCCCGGCTTGGCCCGTCCGAATTCCCGAACCTCCTTTGTGAGATATTTGGCCAGTTCCTTGTAATAGTGAACGTCCACCGGCTCGATCCGAACATACCCGCCGCCCTGCCATAGGCTGCGGATCTCATCCAGGTCTCCCGGCCCCAGACCATTCAGCACTACGTGATGGTGGAGACGGCGGTCCTCCAGCTTGCCGTCGACTCCGAAATACTCATCCTCAGATTTTCCGTGCCAACCCTCGGTGACGTAGATGTACCGCAGATTTTCCCCCCGCCGTTTTCGTGCGGTGCGCAGCTTTCGGATGAATTTCTGGAACTCTTTATCCGCCGCCTTTTTGTCCGGCGGCAGGTGGAGGTCGTCATAGGTAGGCGTGGCCACCCAATCCTCCCGACCAAAATTGGCCGCCAGGTTCAGCCTGCATTCCTTCCAGGAGCACTTGTCGTTGTAGAACTGCTGGGCGGCGGAGGTGGGGCGGCAGCGGCCTGACCGCCGCCGCCCCGGTTCCCGCTCCGGGATGGTTCCGATGACCTCCACATGGAGCAGGCCCGCCTTGATATGCTTGATCGCCCGCGCCATCTATTGAACCTCCTTCATAATTATCTGCTCCGGCTCCTGGGTCTCCACCCGCAGCACCTTCACGTCCCCGTACTTCTCTAAATCCATGGCGATGGCCTCTTTGATCCCGATGATGTTCCCTATTGTGGCGTTGTCCACCGCCAGGTTCAGAAGCACCTGGCTCATAGCCCCGCCTCCTCTCGGCTGATTCTCTCAAAGGTAATCACCCAAACCCACGGATTTGCTTCCCAGCCATAGAGGGCACGGTCGGCGGGCTTGATGGTGCTGTCCCACAGATCGGCAAACTCGGCTCGGATGCCGTCCAGGATCCCGCATTCGCACTCTGCATCGTCGTCGTTGTCATTTTCGTCGATGCAAACGGGGTTGCCGTAGTCTGCGAGGCACTCCCGACATTGGTCGCCTATGTCGATGCCCTCAGCCTGACAGGCAAACACGGTGACCCCCGGCGTAAAAAAGCTCTCTTGCAGCCGTTCCACAGACACTGACCTCACCCGCAGGAAAATCCGCGCAGCCTCACGGGGCATATGGATGGAGGGACGCCATTTTGGAGTAAACCCCGTGTACTCCAAAATAGAATTGTCATTTGATTTATAAACATATCCGTCTTGTAACCCAAAACAATCACTTTTGCACCACGTCTCCCGCACATACAGGATGTCGCCGGGGCGGTAGGGCGCTTTTATCATCGGGTAATCGCAATAGCTGTCACCAGCAGAAAACACGGCATGGGGCCAGTCCAGCTCTTTTGGATATTCCATCCCATCCGCTTTAACCCGCCGCTCGTATGGCCGTTCTTCGATTCCAACAAAATCCCAATCAGCGCCCGCGCCTTTCACCACCCGCCGCGTCACCGTCTTACGGTTACCCAGAAGGGCGCGGACCATTTCGGTGCTAAATAAGATAGGCTTCATTCCGTCGCCTCCCTCTTTTTCAGCGCCGCCTCGGCTTCTTCGCGGGTCGATTCGCAATACCAGCACTCCTTGCACCCGTCGATAGGTTCATCATCGTACTCTCCCCGTGCGAATCCAAGACACAAAGCCTGCCCCATGTCGTTGTAAAAACAAGGCGGCTTCTTCTCGCCTTCTCTTGCTGCAGGTTCCAGTACCACCAGCCGCCCGTCCTTCTCGGCCTGGGCAAGCTCCGCGAGGCGAGTATAGGACACGGCACACCCGCAAGATACATTTACAAGCAATTCGGCAAGGCCCTGCTCGCGCTTTTTGAGTACGTCTATGTCCTCCGGCTCCAGCCCGGTGTCCTCATAGGCGGCGAGACGGGCCACCACCTCCTGGAAGGTATGCCGTGATGTGTACTTAGTGGGGTGTTTTCCCATGTCCCACCTGTTCAGGCCCTTTTTATAGGTCAGTCGTTTCATCGACTATTTCCTCCCCATTCCGGGCAAACTGTCCCGGAGGTGATTTTCATGGCAAAGAAAGGAATGGCACGCCCGGACTGGACGCACACCCATCCCCGGAACGACGTTCCGCCGGTGCCTGAGCTTCAGGGCAAGGCCAAACACACGAAAACCAAGGCCAATCCCATCATCGCCGGAACCTCCGGCCCGGAGCTGAAGGTGTACCACGGGCAGCCCCACGCCGCAGACGCGGAACATCAGGAATGATCGGCCGCCCCGGGTTCGGGGCGGTTTGTTCTGTCCGGGCCCGGCCCGGGGTCCTCATCACCGGCGAGGCGGCCCTTTCCCGGCGCCCCCAGCATTTGCGCCAGCCAGCTCAACACCAGCAGCCTGTCCGGGTCGCTGGTCTGGATCGGTTCCCCGCAGCAGGGGCAGGGGTCTCCGGGCTTTAACAGTTCTGACATGGCAGGTTCTCCCCTCGAAATAAACTTTCCTGCGTGGGCGGCTCGAAATTCATCCACAGGACCTCCTTCCGCCGGGTGGAGTTCTGGGCCAGCGCCGTCCGAACCTCCCGGTGCCAGCCCTTCAGCGCCTCCCGGTACAGGCCGCTGTCATACCCGGACAGCAGCACCGGCCCCAGGTGGGCCTTCAGCGCGTCCAGCAGCGCCAGATGGTCTGCGTCTGTCATCTCATAACGGTACTGCTTCCCGTGCCGGGTGGACAGCAGATAGGGCGGGTCAGCGTAAATCAGCACACTGGGTTGGTTGAACGCCCGGATCAGCTCCACCGCCGGACGGCACTCAATCTGGACGCCCCGCAGCCGTTCCGCCGCCTGCATAATGGCCTCCGGCGCGGCCCGCCAGTATTCTGCTGCATAGGCCCGCTCCCTGGCCGCCACGTCCCGCTTCCAGCCCATTCGCTCCCCTGTGGTGCGGTAGCCATGGCCCATCATCAGCCGGATGTAGAAATCCACTGCCCGCTTCAGGCTGTCCGCTCCATCCGGATCCGCAAAGGCCGCGTGGTACGCCTCCCGGGCATAGGGCGTCCAATAGACTGCGTCCGCCAGACGCTGGGGGTCGTCCCGAATCCAGCGGAACAGGTTCACCACCTGACCGTCCAGATCGTTCACCGTCTCAATGTGGGAGCGGGGTTTTCGGAACAGCACCGCCCCGCTGCCGAAGAAGGGCTCCAGGTAGCTGTGGTGGGGCGGGAAGTGGGCAATAATCCACTCCGCCAGCGCCCACTTGGCCCCGGGGTATTTCATGACAGCGTTCATGGACCTATACCACCGTTCCGGGGCCCAATTCGGGCACAAGTTTCGGCGCGTCCTCCACCGGCGGCAGGGCCATCCAGCGTACCACCGGATAAGTACGGGGCGCATCGGATTCTGATGATCGGAAGCTACCATTTGCGTACCGGCAAGTCACCCGGACCGGCTTCCCAGCCCGGACGAAATCCACCACCACGTCGCAGTCCGTGGAGGGCAGCGTCCCGCCGGGCATCCAGCCGTTCAGCACCAGATGGCCCTCCGGCTGGGCGGGGGCAGGCCCCTCCGGGGTATCCGTCCGGCACAGCAGATAGTCCAGCGACACGCCCAGCAGGTCGGCCAGTTTTACAAACTTCCGGACTTCATACAGGGAGCTGTTATAGCCATAAGGCAGCGGGGTTTCGGCCACAAACGATCCTTCAAGCCGTTCAAATTTCTCACGCTCTGTGATAAAGGATTCGGTCACAGACATTCCCGCCGCCTCGAAGCACTCATCCATGGTTTTCCCCGCCGCGGCCCGGGCCTCACCGAACCGCCGCCACAGCGCCTTAATCTGTTCCACGGCTTGGTGTTCCACCGCCGCTTTGGCGTCCTGTTCCTGCTGGCGGCGGGCCTTGGCGTCCTCCTTCAGGGCCTTGACCCGCTCCGCCAGCATGGGGCAGGCGTATTTGCATTTGGCCAGCTCCGGGCATTCCGCGCAGCACTGGCGGCAGTAGCTGTAGGAATAGGGTGGCTTGCTCATAACCCGCTTACGCATTTCGTCCCGGTTGGCGCAGGGGCCGTGGGCATAGGTTTGGCAGTCGATTTTATCCACCGCGGCAAGGGCGTCGCCATAGGTCTTGACGCAATGCTCACTCACCGCGTTGGGATATTCCCCCTGCTTCGCCAGCCCGTCATAGATCACCCGCTGGCGCGCCTGGGGCATCTGGGCCAGGGCATAGGCCGCGGACTCCGCCAGTTTTCCCTTCTCGTAGCCGACGCGCCAGGATTCCTCCAGGTTCTCCCGGATCACCTTCAGCCGGGACAGTTTGGACTTGGAGACCTTGCAGGCCTCCGCCACGTGATCCCGCATCCGGCCCGGGAACTCGTAGCCCTCCTCTTTGAGCTGGTACAGCAGTTCCTCCACCCGTTCCGCCTGGCGGGCGATCTCGGCGGAGGTCATTATCCGGGTGTCGCTGTTAGCGTAGATCAGCCGCAACTCCTGGAGAGCAACGGGAACCTGATCCCGATCCACAATACAGGGAATGGCGGACAGCTCCCTGTGGCCGTCCTCCACCAGCCGCCACACCGCCGCCCGGCGGCGGTGGCCGGACACGATGACATACCGCCCCGGCTCGTAGGCGGGCCGCACCCGTAGGGGCTGCTGGAGGCCCAGTAACTCAATGTTGGCCGCCAGCTCATCAATCTTTGACAGATCGTAATAATTCATTGGGTCATCATCCAGCAGACCGATGTCGATATACTCGATCTGTTCCCTGCCGCCGGTTGTGCCCAATTCGGGCACAATTCCTTTGGCGATGTGCTCCGCCAGGTTAAACTTCCCCACGATCCAGCCCCTCCCTTTCCACCAGCTCCTTCACCCAGGCCCGATAGTCCCGGGCTGCCGAGCTGAAGGGGCTCCACACCTGCACCGGCTCCCGCACCCAGGTGGACTCCAGCACCTTGTCCGTCCGGCGGATCACCGTGTTGAACACCGGCACCGGGGAGTTCTCCCGCAAGTAGGCGGTGGCGTCCTCCACCACGTCCGCCCGGTGCCACTGGGTGATCAGGCAGCCGGCCACCCGCACGTCCGGGTGGATTTTCCGCACGCCGTCAATCTGCATGGTGAGACTGCCCATGCCGGCGGCGGAGAAGGCGTCGGGCAGCACCGGGATGATAATGCTGTTGGCGGCGTTGATGGCGGACACACAGGCCGCCGAGAAGTTGGGCGGGCAGTCGATGACGATCACGTCATAGGCGTCATCCTCCATGGCCGCGTCCCGCAGATCCCGCAGGGTATTGGCGGTGCCGTGGAGCAGGCCCCTCCCGGTGCGCTCCTTCAGGTCGATTTCCCATAGCTCGTCAGAGGCGGGAATCACGTCCAGGCTGGGCAGGTCGGTGGACACCACCACCTCATCGTACACGGTGGCATAGCCGCCCAGCAGCCCCGCCAGCCCTGCCCAGTCCCCATCGGGCAGCAGGGCGTGGGTGGCGTTGGCCTGGGGATCCGCATCGATGAGCAGCACCCGGCGCTGGTATTCCGTGGCCAGCAGATAGGCCAGGTTAATGGCGGTGGTGGTCTTGCCCGCGCCGCCCTTCATGTTCAAAATCGCGAATGTTCTCACGGTATGTAACCTCCCCATCCGGGTCCCCCGGATGGGGGCCCCTTTTGATTTTAAATGCTCGGCGGAAGTGAATTCCGCCTGCGCCAAGGTTTTGCTCACGCAAAACGCTTGTGCGGCACACTTGCGCCGTCCCGCCTTCGGCGGTGCCAAATTGACCTTTAAGCGAACGGGTTGCCCCCGCTCCGGCACTCTTGGAATTGCACCTGTCCGGCCATTCGGTTGGCCTGCTTTGCGGCCTGTCCTTTCTCCGCCATCTCCCGAGCCACAAAATGATCCGGCTCTTTTTCCAGCTCCACCATGGTCTGGGTGTCGCCGTAGAAGGCCAGCTCCGCATTGGGGCGGGGGCCCTCCTTATTTTTGCCAATCTTAAAAATCCGGTTGGATCTGTTATTATCCGGGTCAGAAGGATACACCAGGAAGGCCACGTCCGCGTCCTGCTCCAGCTGGCCGGACTCCCGGAAGGAGTGCATAGAGGGCGGGATGAGCTTCCCCGCCTTGTCCCAGGACTTCTCCGGGCGGGAGAGCTGGGCCAGGGCAACCACGGCGGTGTTGGTGCTCTGGGCAAAGGTTTTCAGCCCCTGGCAGGCCGCCGTCACTTGGGCGTAGCGGTCGGAGGCCCGCACCCCGGGCACCTGCACCAGCTGCACATAGTCCACGTAAATCACCTGGTAGCCATGGCCCACCGCGTCGGCGGGGATGTCGTCCACCGTGGAGCCCGCCGCCCGGATCACGTCAAAAGGACATACGCTGCTGATCTGACAGGCCGCATCCGCCAGTCGGCCCCACTCTGGCTCTCCGAAGTCCCTGGTTTTGATCCGGCCAAGTGGAACCTTGGCCAGACCGGCAAAAATTCGGTCAGCCAGCTTTTCTGGCTTCGTTTCCAGGCTGTAGTAGCCCACCTTGTAGCCCGCCTTGGCCTGGGCCATGGCCATCAGCAGGGACAGCAGGGTTTTCCCCGACGAGGCGTAGCCCCCCAGCAGGATCATATCGCCCAGCTCGGCGTAGGTGGCCCGATCGGCGGTGGGGATGCCCCAGGGCAGATATTTGGGCTTGTCCTTTTGCTTGACACGCTCCCAGAAATCCGCGGCCAGCTCCTGGCCAGTCATGCGGGGCATTCGGTCGGTGAAAGACAGGGCGGCGGACATTTTCCGCACCAGAGGCTCCGCCTCGTCCAGGTCCAGGCACTGGGTCAGCTTGTCCGCCAGTTCCCGCAGGCGGTACAGGATCGCCGCCCGCCGGGTGATGTCTAAATACGCCTCCACGTTGGCGGCGGTGGGAGTGAGATCCATGACTTGCCGCATCCAGCCTATGTACTGATCGCCGCCCTGCATGGCGTCTAACACCGTCACCGGGTCGGCGGGCCGCCCCTCCATGGTCAGTTTCCGGATGGCCTGGAAGGTGGCCCGGCAGGTGCCGTCCACAAAGTCGTCCGGCGTCATGCGGGACAGCACCAGCGGGATGCACCGGTCGTCAATCAGCATGGAGCCGATGACGGACAGCTGGGCCTCCCGGCCCCCGGTGAGGGCTGCGTCCAGGTTATCCATACCGTTTCACCCCCAGTTTCCGCAAAATTCTGCTCACAGTATTTGGATTGCACTCCAGGCGCTGTGCAATCTGGAACTGGAGCAAACCTTGCTGATACAGGTGAAGCACTTCCTGGGCGTCGATTTTAGTTGGCCGGCCAGGCCGCGCGGCCTCGGCCTTGGGCTCGGGTGAATCCGCCCAGCAGCCGCAGCGTTCCGGGCTGTTCCAGCACCGGGCGGTGCAGGTCTTGTCTTTGCAGTCCGCGCAGCAGGGGTGGTGCGGCAGCTTGCAGCCGGTGGGGATCTTGCAGCGTCTCATGTACACACCTCCGGGTCGTCCGCCCAGCCGCCGCGGTCCTGAGGCACAGGCTCATCCGGGAGCTTGTCCGTCCACCGCTGATTGCTCAGCCAGCGGCAGGCGTGTGGGATGCCGATGCCGTCCCTCCACGCTCTGGTGCGCATCTGACGTTTCAGCGCCCGGGCCATCTCGTCAATCAGTTCCTCCGATGGGGCCAAGGCGTCCCAGGCCTCCACCGCCTTCAGCCGGGAGCCGCCCACGGGATAGACCGCCCAGAACTGCTCGAAGCGTTCGGGGGCATGGGTGGGTATGGATTTTTTCTGGCGGGTACGGCGCCTTGGGGCGGGCTTGTCCTCCGGGACAGGCTCAGGCGGCGGAGCGTCCCCCGCTGGGGGACTATAGGGGGAATTTGTTTCTTCTTTGTTTGTTAAGTCTTTTATTTGTTGTGTGTGGTTTTCCGACGTGCGATTATCCGTCATTCGATTTTCGCACAACGGTTGCTGTTCTTCATAAACAACATACTCGTAGCCGTCCAACAACCCGCCTGCGCCCCGCACCAATGACCGGGTAATATACCGATGCTTCATAAGCTCGTCAATTGCGCTACGGATAGAACTTTTCCCCTCTTTACACTCCGCCGAAAGTCCTGAAATGGTGTAGTCCCAATCATCAGGCAACGACAGCATATAAATCAAAAGTCCCTTTGCTTTTAGCGACAAGTTTCGGTTTCGAATCAGATTGTTATCTATCTGCGTGTATTTGCTTTTCTTTTCAACTCTTACCTGCGGCATATAGTCACGCCCCTTCTGATTCCTCACCGATAGAAATCCAGTAGTATCCATCGGTAGCGCTGGGTCGAACGATGAGCAACCCCCTGTCGCAAAGATTTTTGATTGCGTCTTTATGCTGCTGCTCACTAAAAATACCAGCAAACCACCCATAAATCGTCTGATCAGAATGGCATCGCCACAAACGACCTCCATCCTCCATCCAACCATCCTCCTTATGCCAGCCACCATACCGCGTCATCTGAGATCTCACGATAAAATCATGGTATAAAAAATTGAAAAGAATGGCTTCTACAATGCCGTATTTCTTAGCGAACCGCCCGTCACAACAAATATACGGCGGCATAACAGGGCCGTACTCATAATCTTTTAGCATTGTGGGTTCTCTCCTATCCTCACGAGGTTTCGGCCGCACCCGCGGCCCGAGACTTGTAATACTCACTCACCACCGCATCAATTTCTTTTGCCTTGGCCTCCAGAATATCGCAAAGCGCATTGTAACATTCTGCTGTGGTCTTTTCAGATGGGCGGAACTCAGCGTCCTGTGCGCAACTCAGTGAGACGCACAGGCTCGAAAGGCGCCACAGATATATGCTGGTCTGCTCCAAGAAGTCGATTGTTTGTTCCATATTTAGCCATCCAGTAGTTATATAGTTGCTTTTTGCTACTGCTACTATTTAGCTACTATACCACTACTGGATTTCTGTGTCAAGATGGTTTAGTATTATTTTGCTACTACGAAAGGAGGCGCACTATGGCCAAGATATCCACTCAAATGCGATATGAATATGAACTGTACGAAAAAACGCGAATTATCGCGGAATCAGAACTCCGCTCACTTAATGCGCAGATTGAGTATTTCATGAAAAAAGGTATTGAGGCATACGAGAAAGAGCATGGGCCTATCATTCTTGGGCCCGCTGGCTGACTTCCGCCTCCCAGAGCTTCCTACCTCGGTCTAAAAGTACAAGTAAAAATGCATTTTGTGCAATTCCGAGCCGCCCAGCCTCCTGCTGGATGTACGCATGAATTTCCTCGGATAGTCTCACCTGAGTGGAAGTTATCTTTCCCACACCGCCACCCCCTACGCGCACATACCGCGGCCCTGCACGATGGCCTTGGCGATCTCGTCCGTCTCGTAGTAGACGCGCTTCCCGATCTGGGTGCCCAGCCCCAGGCCGCGCACCCAGGCCCGGGCTACATCCCGGGTGCGGCCCAGCTCCCTGGCCACGTCGGTCAGCGTCATCATGCCGCCGTAGATTTCCCGCAGGATCCGGCGTTTTTCGGCGATGTTGGTATAAATGGTTCCGGCCATGATGATTCCTCCTTGATTTCCGCCCCATGCCGTGGTAAAATCAAGGCATAGGACTGATTTTTCGGGTCGGTTCTCTTGCCCTGTCAGGTGTTGCTGCCACCTGACGGGGCGCTTTTTGTGTTGCCCCCTCCCCGCCGGTGTGGTAGAATTTTGGCGGGGAAAGGGGGTGAAATCATGGATATTGAATTAACGCAAAATGCGGAATACCTGCTTTGCGTGCTGTACAAGGCGTACGTGGAGCGCAGCAAGAGCGATGAGCTTGCCGATGTAGCGGAGTATTTTGGCGGCAGCGAGGATATTAAGCAGGACTACATCCCAGATTGGACTACCGACAAAATTGATAAAGCAGCCTGGGAACTCTCAAACAACGGGCTGTTGGCAGTGCAACCCGGAGATAATACCATCTGCCAATCGGCTCTCACCCATATCGGTATCGCGTACATGGAGCATCGGTTTGGGCACAAGCTCGATACGCTCTTGCAGCGCCTTGCCACGTTACGCACCGTACTGCTGGGTTAATTCGTAGCGATCCAATCCGAGGCAAGGAGCTCCTCCGCCCTGGGCTGCCACCCGCGGCGGGGGGTTTCTTGCGTCTCGCTGAGATACACCATCCCGTCCGACGTGTTCGTGGGCAAAAGCCGCACGTGGAGTCTGTACCACTTGTCCTTCCAGCTCTCCCGCGTGATGTAGGGCCGCTCATCGGTTCGCGCCGCAATCGCTTCGTGGATATACATCGCGTTCACCTCCTTTCGCTTGCGTTACCGTAGAACTTGCGAATCCGCAAGTTCTACGGTAAAAAAATTTCGCGGGCCTCGGCCTTTGTCAGATTCAAAAGGGCTGCCAACCGCTGGACTTGCCCAATGCTGAAGGTGTCTCCGCTGTGTGCCATTTTGCGGTAATAGGTGCTTTCATCAATATCCAACTCAGACGCTACCTGCTTCACCGTCAACCCCAAGTTGCACATATGATCCTTCACCCTCTCTATGGCTATCGGCATTTGTTCACCTCCCTGCCTTGTTCTTTGCGTATCCGCAAGCTCTGATTATACGATACTCGCTTATACGCAAGTTATCAAGATGGAATAATTACCAAATCGAAATTGCTGTTCTCGTCTACATTGCACAAAAGCGAGAGAATTGCATTTTTGCTATTGCATATTCGCAAGATTCAGTGTAAGATAAGTTATCATAAAGTTGCAAAGGACGGATAGCATGAGCGTGGGGGAAAGGATGAAGGCCAGAAGGAAACAACTCGGCATGAGTGCCGAGCAAATAGCGGAACAGTTGAATATTTCACCCTCTACTGTCTACAGGTACGAAAATGGGGATATTGAAAAAATGGGTATAGATAAACTGACCCCCATTGCAAAAGCCTTGCGGACAACTCCGGCGTATCTAATGGGATGGGATACGCCAGAGCAGTCATTGCCGCCTGACGCGATTCCGTTTGATCCCACAAAAGGCCACCGCATCCCCATCCTGGGCCGCATCTCCGCCGGCCTACCGCTGTATGCAGAGGAACACATCGAGGGCTACACCCTCACCGATCTGAACGGCGGCGCAGAATACTTCGCCTTACGGGTGCACGGGGACAGCATGAACGCCATTGGCATCAATGACGGATACCTGATCATCGTCCGCCGCCAAGACGAGGTGGAGCAAGGGGAAATCGCCGTGGTGATGGTAGGCGGGGATGATGCCACAGTGAAACGCTTCTATTCCTCCGAAACCACCGTTACCCTTATGCCCCAGTCTACCAACCCGGAGCACAAACCCCAGATGTACGATTTGAGCAAAACCGCTATCCATGTTTTAGGCAAGGTGGTAAAGGTGGAATTTCTGGTTTAAGTCTATCGGCCTGTTTCGAGATGTAATCTAACCGCTGGACGGCGAAAAAAAGAAAAAGGGGAAGGATTAAAATGAAAAATCAATGGAAAGGTTTTGTCGCAGGCATTCTTGTCACTTTGCTTTTGGTAGGCTCTATTGGCACCGCCGCGGCGACTGTTGGCAAGAAAACCGTGGAACTCAGCTATAACAACATCAAGGTAACCTTGGACGGGGAAGCGGTCAACTTAGTGGACGCGAACGGTACTCCGGTGGAGCCATTTATTATTAATGGCACTACATATCTCCCCGTCCGTGCTGTCGCTGGAGCCCTTGGCCTTGAGGTAGGGTGGAATGGTGCCACACAAACTGTCATTTTGAAACATCCCGGCTATGAACCTCCAGTTCCCACACTCCCGCCTACGCCAACTCCAGCACCACAGCCTACACCGGAGCCTACCCCGACCCAAAATGTCCCCACTCAAAGTAGGACGGTGTACATTACTCCAACCGGTAAGCGATATCATTATGACGGTAATTGCAACGGCGGGACCTATATCCCTTCAACACTTCAGGATGCGTTGAGGCGAGGTCTTACCCCCTGCAATAAGTGTGCAAACTGAGCCTATCCAGCCAGGAAAAAGCGGCGGCCGGATTTTCAGATTCACCCGCCGATACTGGCGGCGCCACTGGGGAGAAAATGGCATAAAATAACCCCGCCCGGTTGGGCGGGGCAAATATAGAGAGGGAAACAAAAAAATGAAAAAGAAATTTCTTGCCTTATCGTTGGCCGTTCTCATGTTAGCCATGTTGGTGTCATGCAACAACAGTGAAAACGCAGATACGCCTTCATCCGAACCCGGGATCTCTCAATCTGATTATGACGCATTGAAAAAGCAAAACGAAGATCTACAGGCTGAAAATGACAGTCTAAAAGCTGAACTCGAAGCCGCAAATGCAAAAATTGAGGATCTGCAAAACGTTGAGCCGACAGCGTCTATTCCCCCATCCCAGGTTGACATTCTCGTTTATGATGATGCTTACGTCACGATTAATTTTATCGGATGCGAGATAGATCGTGGCGATGAGAACATCGTTTTTATGGTTACAAACAAGACAGATTCAGAATTAACATTTCAGTCCGGCACAATGGCAATCGATGGCGTTAGCCTCGGCCATGTGAGCGGCAGCGATTCTGTTGCATCACAGAGTAAGGGCAAGATTCGGTTTGAAACCAAGGAAGAATTTCCTACAATGACCCCATCTACTATTTCAGGAACAATTAAGGTTATTGACTTTGGAAAAACGTTATGGGGTTCTCAGTCCTATGAAGTCTCGTTCTCAAATTTGGATGTGACAACATAATCGTCCCAGTTGAGCAGGTCGAAATGTGCCCGAATCGGGCACAGGAAGGAGGAACCCCATGAACAACGAAGAAAAGATCTTAGAATTGTTGGCCCAGATTCAGAAGGAACAGAAGGAAATGCGGGGAGAGCAGCAGCAGATACGGGAGGATATCACTGGCCTAAAGGTCGGGCAGCGCGCGATGCAGGAGGACATCTCCGCCGTCAAGCTCCGCCTGGAGCTTGACGTGGAAAAGCGGTTTGACGCCGTGAACGAGGGCGTTGACGCCATCCTGGAGCAGTTGACGCCCAAGCGCCGGGTGGAAGAAATGGACGCGGATATCACTGTTCTGAAAACGGCCGTCAAAATGCTCACGCAAGAGGTTGCCGAACTGAAAAAAGCGCAATAAAAATCCCCGCCCCGGCGCTTGCAACACCGGGGCGGGGAAGGGGGTAGAAGTCTTTGACGGGACACTCTACCCTCTCATTTTACCGCAGAATGGGAGGAAAAGCAAGTGAAATATTTCCGCAAGACCGCCCGCTACAACGGGAAGAAGTACGAGGCCACCGGCAAGACCGAGTTGGAGGCCCTGCAAAAGCTGGCGGAGAAGCTGGCCGCCGCCAAGCGCGGGGAGGACGCAGTGGGCGGCGGCATGACCGTGGACGCCTGGTACAGGGAGTGGAAGGCCCTGTACAAGGATCCCAAGGGGCTCACCCCCAAATCCCTGGGGATGTATGACGAGAAATACCGGAACTACATCAAGCCCCGGATCGGCCACCTGAAGCTTCGGGACGTGCGGGATGTACACCTCCAGCGCATCCTGAACGATCAGGCGGGCAGATCGTCCTCCCACGTGAAGAAGCTCCGCATGGTGATGCAGGAGATGTTCAAGCGGGCCCGCCAATCCCGTCTGATCCCCTTCGACCCGGCGGAGCTGCTGGAGCTGCCTGTCACCACCACCGGCCAGCGCCGCGCCATTACGCCGGAGGAACGGGCCGCCATCCTGGCCGTGGCCGAAACCCACCGGGCAGGGCTCTGGGTGCTGACGCTGTTATACACGGGTATGCGCCCTGGGGAGACTGCGGCCCTCATGTGGTCGGACGTGGATTTTGAGCACAACGAGATCCATGTGCACTCCGCCCGAGAGAGCGGCACAGGAGCCATCAAGGCCCCCAAGACCGCCGCCGGGGTGCGGGATATCCCCATCCATGCGGCGCTGCTGCCCAGGCTCCGGGCGGCCCAGGGGGAACCATTTTCTCCGGTGTTCCCCACCCGGGCCGGGAAGCGCCAGGACGCGGACAGCCTGCACCGGCTCTGGAAAAACTTTCTGCGGGAGCTGGATATCTACATGGGCGCGGAGGTGTACCGGAACCAGATCGTCAAGTCGGTGGTGGCTCCAGATCTCACCCCGTACTGTTTGAGGCATACCTTTTGCACAGACCTCCAGCGGGCAGGCGTGCCAATCAATGTGGCCAAGGAGTTGATGGGCCACGCGGATATCCAGACCACAGCTAACATCTATACCCACCGGGATCAGGGCACCCTGCACGGCGGTATGGCTATCTTGGACGGAACATCTGGTGGAAATGGTGGTGGAACTCAAAAGGAGGCGTAAACAAAAACGGTTGCGACACAATGGATTGCACGTTTTTGCCTGACTGCCTCTGACTCTGTTTGTGAGGGTTCGAATCCTTCATCCGCTGCCAATGGGAAAGCCCTGAACCGCAAGGGTTACACCCCACAGGGACACAAAGTGAACCGAGGGGTAGCAAGCAGGTACGGCGGTATAAAGCACAGCAGGAGATTAAATTCTCCTGCTGTGCTTTAGCTTTTTCATCCATGGATTGCCATCCAAGCAATAGCAGCATCATCGAATGATTGTAATAAACCGATAAAGGTCCTTGCCATCTGCGGGCTTATCTGCTATCACAAATATAGGAGCTTTATAAAGATGAGTTCGGCGCCCCTCTGCGCACACTGCTGGATGAGCGCATCACCTTCCGACGGGACGCGTCCTATCTCCGCTCCTGCCGCTACAAGCTGGAGGCCGCCACCGTCGGTGCGGCCAACGAGGGGAACGCGGCGGCGGGATGAGAGCGTCATTTTCCCCATGCAGACCTTTGTGGTGAAGGCGGCCTCCGGCGTGGCGGTGTTCCTCACTGGCATTAGCCTGGGCGGCATCAGGGCGGAGGCCCCTCGCTTCTCACTGGGTTCAGGCAGCGGATGACCAGGCCGTCTTCAGGCGTTTGGGCACTGACACCCTGATCCTTTTTCCAGACGACATTAAAATTTATGATGAAATTGCCCCCCACATATCTGACCAGCGGGAGCTTATTGCCATCCTTCTCAATACACTCTACGCCGTACTCCCATCTGCCTGTTCCATAAGCGCCGTCAGGGAGAAGCTTGTCACCGCCCACCAGGACCATGCCGCTGGTCACATCAAACGTGCCGATGGAGTATTCATATTTTGAAGCATCGACCGCCGGGTCAAGTTTTTCCGTCACCACGCAGTAGCGCAGTTTGTCAATCAGGGCGTCGGACAGGCTGCCGAAAAGCAGCTGCGTCTCTGATTCCGCTGTGAGCCTGTCATAGCTTCTCGCCGCCATCTGCATTCCGGTATTCATCAGCAGGCACAACAGAACCAGAATGGCCACCGCGCACAGCATCTCCACCAAGGTCAGGCCGCCGGCATTTTCCAGTTTTTCCTTCAAGATCCCCCACCCCCTTCCTCGGCAGGCAGCGGCAGCGAGTAGGATACAGCGCCCTCGCCGCCGTAAAAGACGACGGGCAGTTCCGCCTTGAGAGTCTCGGGATTTTTGTGTATCACTATAACCTTGGCGCTACCTGTGCCAATAGGGCCGTCTATCAGCGGTTCAGTCTGCTTCTCCGCCGCAATCAGATTCGCGCGGAAAGCTTTGTCCGTCTCTTCGGCGCCCCGATCCATGCGGGTGGAGGCCAGCACCGCGCTGAACAGCAGGGCCACCGACAGTGCCCCGATCAGGATGGAGGCCAGCACCTCAATCAGGGTCTCGCCCCCGTTTTTTTTCAGCTTTTGCCTCATCAGGATCCCCCCTTTTTGATCCAATGCAGTTCCCATTTCATGGCGGGGACCGAACCCTTTGT
>CATLEJ010000011.1 GCA_949916125.1 uncultured Oscillospiraceae bacterium | reverse complement strand
ACCGTGCTGGAGGAAGACGAGCCCTACGAGATCACCACCTATCGCACGGAGGGACCCTATTCCGACAGCCGCCGCCCGGATTTTGTGCGTTTCGTGCCCAACCTGGATGAGGATCTGGCCCGCCGGGATTTCACCATGAACGCCATCGCCATGGATCTGCAGGGAAATCTCCGCGACCCCTATGGCGGCGTGGACGATATCAAGGCGGGGCTGATCCGCTGTGTGGGTGAGGCAGCCCAGCGCTTTCAGGAGGACGGCCTGCGAGTGATGCGGGCATTGCGGTTCGCCGCCGTATTTGGCTATGAGATTGAGGAACAAACCGCTCGGGCCGTCCACGAAAACCGGGCTATGCTGGACCGGGTGGCGGCGGAACGGATCAACGCGGAGCTGTGCAAGCTGCTGGTGGGCAAAAACGCTGGGGACGTTCTGCGGCAATACCCGGATGTGTTCTGCCAGTTCTGGCCGGAGCTGGGGCCGCTGGTGACACTGGAGCAAAACAATCCCTGGCACTGCTGGGGTGGTTGGGAGCACACCATCCACGCCGTAGAGGGAGCGCCAGCCGATGTGACTTTGCGGTTGACCATGCTGCTCCACGACATCGGCAAACCAAGCTGCAAATCTACCGATGAGCAGGGAATCGACCACTTCTACGGCCACCCGGCGGTGAGCGCACAATTGGCAGACCAGATGCTGCGGGCGCTGAAGTTCGACAACAAGACCCGGGAGCGGGTGATCCTGCTGGTGGACCGACACGACACCCAGTTGCCGCCCAGGAGTCAGGTGATCCGCCGCTGGCTGGGCCGGCTGGGGCCGGAGGCGTTCTTTCAGCTTCTGGAGGTCAAGCGGGCGGATAATATGGGGCAGGCCCCGGAAAAAGTGAAAAACCGTTTGACAGAATTAGACGAGATCAGGGCCAAAGCGGAGCGGATTCTGGCAGAGCAACAATGCCTCACACTGAAGGATCTGGCGGTGGACGGGCGGGATGTGATTGCCGCAGGGATTGAACCGGGGCCAGAGGCGGGGCGGGTGCTGGAGAAACTGCTGGAACAGGTGCTCAGCAGGGAGATACCAAATGAGCGGGAGACACTGATGGCAATTCTCCGCAGTAATATTGTGCGTCATGATTCCGACAGCATGGGGAATCTGGATAGTTGATTAAACTCCTTGCAAACTGATGTCGCATATGCTACACTGATATGAGAAATGGAGTATGGCATATGCGGTATTTAAGGAGGACAATGATGACATTTTCGGAGTTTGTTATTTTCGTCCGCAGCCAGTTGAAGTTGAGCCAAAAGCAGTTGGCTGCAGCAATAAATGTTAGTTACTCAACCATTAATCGCTGGGAAAACGGCCATGTTATTCCAAGCAAATTGGCTGTAAAAACTTTTTACGATTTTTGTGAAAACAGTTTTATCGAGATCCCTACAGATCTATTATGATGCAGATTGCCGTTTATCGCTCGAATTGTATAGGAGGTAAGCAGCAATGGCAAGAGCCGATTTGTTATGTGAATTAATCAAATATGGTCTGAGGAATGACTCAGTAAACTTTAGAAAGGCGGCAGAAGCGCTGTGCGCGGAAGAGCGTGCAAAGCAGCACACAGTGCTTGCCGCAAAGATTGACGAACTGTTAAGCAGCCCACACAGATCAGTCGCAAGGGATACTATGGGTTCCCCCACATTGATACGCAATACAATAACCGAGCAGAATTTGTTTTCTGAAAAAATCCCCCAAAAGCGGATGGATCATCTAATCCTGCCGGATTATGTTCAATCTGCTTGTATGGATTTAATCAATGAACAAAACCGTTCTGAGCTGCTGCAATCATATGGCATAGCGCCCCGCAACAAGATCCTTCTGATTGGACCGCCGGGCAACGGGAAAACTTCATTGGCAGAAGCAATCGCAGAAGCATTAATGATCCCGCTTTTAACGGTTAGATATGAGGGAATCGTGGGTTCTTACCTCGGCGAGACGGCGTCAAGGCTGTCGAAGCTGTTTGAGTACGCCAAAACGAGAGAATGCGTTTTGTTTTTCGATGAATTCGAAACCCTGGGAAAAGAACGCGGCGATGTGCATGAAACCGGCGAAATTAAACGAGTTGTAAGTTCCCTCCTGATGCAGATCGATGCGCTCCCAAGCTATGTGATTGCTATTGGCGCCACAAACCATGACTCTTTGCTGGATAAGGCCGCATGGAGGAGGTTTCAGATCCGGCTGGAGATACCGAGACCATCCAGGCATGGGCTGGAAGAATACTATCGTCTCTTTGAAAAGCGGCACTCTTTTAGATTTGGTTTGCAGCCGAGCACACTGGCAAAAAAGACATTGGGGATAAGTTATGCGGAGGCAGAGGAGTTTGCCCTGTCGGTTTACAGGCAATATGTTTTAAGCCTGCCGGATGATAGGCCGAAAGAAATTTGTGAACGGGTGCTTCGCAGCTGGCAGTCTCAAGTGATTACAGCTGGCGGTGAACTGGAAAGGGGAGTAGAACTATGCCAGACAGACCCTTGATATTGTTTCCAACCCCGGAACGGGCTGACAGGGAAAGTAAGTCTCCTGCGTTTAGTAAAACTGAGAAGCCCTCTGTCAATCGACAATTTGACCGTTTGCAGCCCTCTTTTGATGCGTTGAGGGATGCTTTTGAGAGAAAAACCTTAAAGCTCCAACAATCTCCCGCTGGACTGAATCCTGATTTTGCTCTGGTCTTTGAAATCATCGGAACCGTTGATAATTTCTATGCCGCTGTGAGCAGAATGGAGGGTTTGGAATGGATTTTTGATGCGGAATTTAATAATATTGAACCGGATGATGATTTTTATCAGGTTGACTACAAAACTGGTGAGCGGTCTGACAAGATGCTGAACGGAAGATTGTATTGCGTAATGTCAAATCAGCAGGCAATGACCCAACTGATCTCTTTATGGCAGCGATATCAGCATGGAGAAACGATAGCCTTCAAAAGAGGCTTTACAGGGCTTCGGGATGTGTTTACACATATAAAAGGCATCCGGAAATGGGGCGCACAGGACCGGATTGCCGAAACGCAAATCATAGAATACTGGCGCGAGTGCCTGGAGACAGACGGCGGTGCCCCTGTTCCCTTTGAGATTGAGCTGTTTTTCAGGGCTGAGCGGGCGAAGCAAGCCGGTGCCGTCCAGGCAATAAGCCATGAGCTCGACGCGTTAGGCGGACGCATCGTTCAGGAATGTGTCATCAAGGAAATCTGTTACCATAGTATCCTTGCCGAGCTCCCACGAGATGCCATCGAGGGCCTGGTCAACCGATATGAAGAAATTGAATTGTCGCAGGTAGACGACATCATGTTTTTTCGGCCGACGTGTCAGTCCATGTTTGTTGCAGGAACGGATGCCGATGAATATACCGCATCCACCGAAGGGATGGCATTACCGGCCGGGGATGCGGTTGTCGCTGTGTTTGATGGTATGCCTATGCAGAACCACCGCCTGCTCCAAGGCCGAGTCATCATTGATGATCCGGATAATTACGCCGCAGGTTATGAAAGCAAATACCGTATTCATGGTACGTCCATGGTATCGTTTGCAATTTATGGTGATATGAAGCGCGGCGGCACCCCAATCAGCACTCCTGTGTATGTGCGCCCTATTTTGAAGCCAAAGCCGTACGGATTTGACGAGGTCGTGGAGGGGATCCCCGATAACAGCCTGTTCGTTGACGTTCTGCACCGCGCTGTAAAAAGGATGATGGAAGGAGACGGTACGCAGGGTGCCGCTGCCCCCCATACCAGGGTAATTAATTTGTCTATCGGCGATCCGGCGAGACAGCTCGGTACCGTGATGAGCCCAACTGCGCGCCTTTTAGATTACCTCGCATATAAATATAACATTTTATTTATCATAAGTGCGGGAAACCACGCGGAAATTACAGGGCTTGTAAAAGAAACATTCCATGATCTAAAGTCCCTTGATATTGCGCAGAGAAGTAAGGTTTTCGGCACCGCGATGAAAGATAACCAGCGAAATCTAAGGGTGCTCGCGCCTGCGGACAGCTTAAACGGGCTGACGATCGGCGCCCTGTATGATGACTTTACAGATCCGGCCGAATCCAGCCGCTTCATTTGGGCGGTTGAGAAAGGGCTGCCATCTCCCGCCTCCGCAGTCGGGAAAGGCTATCGATCTATTATTACGCCCGATCTATTTTATTATGGCGGAAGGTCCTTTATCCGGGAGACATTTAACGGCAAAATTGATTGGGTGTACTCATCCCGTGAGCCTGGATGTCTGTCTGCGGCCCCGCATGGGACAGGGGACGCTGATGGATGCGCGTATTCGTTTGGAACAAGCGATGCCGCTGCCCAAATAACCCATGAAGCCGCAAAATGCCATGATATTTTGAATCAAATTTTTAACACGGAAACAGGCAGTGAGATCCCAATCAACTCTACGGCCATTCTTCTGAAAGCAATGCTTACCCATGGGGCGTCATGGAAACCGATTGCAGGCAAACTCTCTGGTTTTATGGACGGTTCACCCAAGAAATTGGGCAAATGGCTGGGGAATGGCGTACCAAACATAGACCGTGTCATAGAATGTACAAAAGAACGCATTACTCTGATTGGCCTTGGCGAGTTGAGAAAAGACAAAGGGGCCATTTTTAAACTCCCGCTTCCGGTGGACTTTTCGACCCGTCTGATGAGGCGGAGGTTGACTGTTACATTGGCCTATCTCTCCCCCATTGCACCGAACAGGCAGGCCTATCGTGGCGCACAGCTATGGTTTAATGTAGACGATGGCAATCGGGGGCTTGTGCCGCAACGTCAAAACTCAGAATGGCAGTCTGTCCGTAAGGGAACCCTACAGCATGAGATTTTCACGGGCGAAAAGACAATTGTGTGGAACGATGATGATCTTATTATCAAAGTAAACTGCAAAGAAGAAGCGACCAAAATAGAAAACGCTATCCCTTATTGCCTGTTTGTCACGTTTGAAGTTGCCGAAGGATTTGATGTAGATCTATATGCAGATGTCGCAGCAAGGATCCATCAGCGCATTCCGATTTCGAGCAGCTAAAATCGGCAAATTGCCAGCTATGCACCTCCTCGCATTGGAAAACCTGGTTGTAAATTTACTTATGAATTGGTAAAGTATGATAGGGTATAAAAATCAAGAGGCCAGTCCAAAATCAATATGACGAGAGCATGTTTCATATGCTCCCGTCATATTTTATTTTTGTATTCTTGTCCTCGATTACTTACAAGGGAGCGGCGCTTTATGCGGGTATGGATTTATGGAAAGAACCTGAAGCAGGTTCAACAAATAGAAGGCAGCATGATTCATTCATGTGATCATGTGGTAGGAACCTCCGTTTGTGCAGGGGAGGGCGCCGCCTTTCCTCAAAGCGGCCTGACCGCCGCGATATATTCCGCCATGCGGACAGAAATCGATCAGCTGATTATTTCAGACCGCAGTCTGCTGGGCAGCGAAATCCAACAGCAGCAGATGGTAGAACTGTTCCAAAGCTATGGAGTTTCCATCAAATCTGCCTCCAATTGCGGAATCAACAGCTCCTGATATCCGGCGCAGCGGTGTTGGTTTACCAGGTGCGCGGTTTTCTCCAGCACAGTTCCGGCGCAGCCTTGGAGCAGGGACAAGCTGGTGTCGCTCAAGCTTTTATCTGAGCGGCAGCGGTCGTAGTCCTCGGGGGCCATGTGCCAAAGCCTCAGCAGTTCCGGGTAGCGCGTGCATAGCTGCACCGCAATGGACAGGCCCTTTCCGTCGAAGTCGCCGGAATAAAAGAGTGTGGTTCCGTTTGCCGCCAGCAGATCCAGCAGCCGCAGGGCCGCCACCGACGGCTGGCCGGAGGTGCAGATGAGCGGGGAAGCAAATCGCGTGGCTCTATCACAGAGTTGGGCGAACACCATCTCATTTTCTACGATATAAGCCCGTCCAGCAGGGCTTTCGGCTCCGATCATTCCAGATAGGCTGGACAGAGAGAGGGTGCATAGTTCGTGCCTCTGCCGAAACGCGAGATATGCAGGGTGTTCTCCGGCTTCTGTGTTTAGGACAAGTCCAACCTGGGTCACCAGGCTGGAGATGCTGTCGCAGAGGATGCCGTTCTCATAATATAACCGATCGCGCTGTTCCGCATTCTCCGGGAATTCTGTGCCGGAGCGAAATGCCAGTAGATACAGAAATAGTTTCCCGGATAAAGTTCCCCCATCCAAGGCATGGGGGTCTGAGGTGGCCTCAGCGCTGAACACAGCCAGACGGACCAATACCTTCCGCCGCGCCAGCCGGTCCATGCTCCGGCACGCCTGGAGCAGACCGCGCTGTGCGCTATCTGGGTCCTTCACAACCTCCCGGCGAAGCAGCGCATATGCGCCGCCCCGCTGTTCTTCCAGCGCTTGAAGCCACCGGCCGCAGCTTTCGCTCTGCGCGGCCGCTTTTGCTTGAGCAAGCATGGCGAAAAGCAAACCGTTCAGGGTCTCTTTTGTCTCCTTCCGGGTGTGGAGTTCGGTGTCGAAATACGCCTCCAACACCTCTTTCAGGCAAACACCTTGAAATCGTGTTTTCTGCAAGGCATCCTCAAACTGCGCCGACTGGAACCGCAGAGGCGGCGAAAATGAGCGGCCAAATATCATTCGGGCCGCCGTGCACTCCTCCTCAGAAGCGTCAGACAGGCAAACAATCCCCGCCGGCCGGCCAAAACTCTTATATTTTTGCCGCAGCGCGGCCAAAATCCGATGATAGCCGGGATTGGAATGAAAATACTTCGCACATTCCTGAGCCTGTTCCCTCATAGGCCGGGATCCTCCAATCTTCTCTGGATTCCATCCCAGTGATAGTGCAGAATGGTGACCACCGGGGCGTTGACCGGATGGTGCATCTCAGCAATGTCCAGATCGGGCACACAGGCATAGCACCCCCACAGCACCTGGGAGTTGATGATATAGTCAAAGTCCAGCGTCCCCATCAACTCGAACATGGCGCCGATGTTCTGATCGTCCACGCCGGCAAACGCCTCGTCCAGCGCCAACAGCTTGGGGCAGGCCTCGCCGCCTTTCGCGTATTGGGCTGAGACAGCGGCAAACAGAGGGACATACATAGCCATGGCCTTTTCGCCCCCGCTGAAACGGTTAAACGCCCGGTCAGTCAGTTCTTTTTTTCCATCCTCTCCCCGCTGGTAGTACAAGTGGAACTCATACCAGCTTCTGTAATCCAACACCGATCGGATCAGGTCGGCATAATTGACCCCAACGCCTTGGAGGTACGCGTCCTCTCGGGCCCGCTTGACCTTGCTGCGGAAATGGCCGGAGACCTTTTGACTGTCCTCTGGGGTGAGCAGCGCCCGGTCCTTGTTCAACAGGGTGACCAACTGGGCTGTATCCAGCTCTCCCTCTCCCTCTGATTTCTTCTCCTTCCAATCAAGGCTGAACTTTAGTCCCATGGAAGTGGTGAGCATTGCCATCAAGGCGGTCATGTTTTTAACCCACTGGCCGCTTGCCTCAACACGGGCCCGAAGCGTGTGGCTGATGGTCTCCGTCAGAATATTTTCAAACAGCTCCCGGTCCCGGTCCTCCAAAAGAGCGCCGGTGGTGTCGATATCATTTTGCAGGGATTGGATAAAGCCGTCAAGAGGCAGCTCTTTGCCCCCCTTTTTCAGGGTGATGGCATAGCGCTGCCGCAGTTGGTTGGGCTGGCTGGCGGCGTCAAAGACCATTTTGATCTCCGGATGATAGTTGGAAAGGCTGCTCCGGTATCTCTGGTAGTTGCTGGAGACCGCCTCTCCCATTTCCGCGGGGGTGCGCCCCCTGGCAGAGGCCGGGATCTTACTGACCGCCTGCCGGGCTCGCTCCTCAAGTCCCAGATCCCGGTTCAGGTCGGACAGCCCCAGCGCCCAGTCCTCCTGAAAGTACTGCTCCAGATCCTGCTCGCTGATCCTGGCATCCAGCAGATCCTGCTTCTGCCGTGACAGAATCTCACCGGAACTGGCCAGCTGTTCCTTCAAACGGGCGCACTGTATTTCCGCGTCCCGGTTTTCCTGATCCTGAAAACTGACCTCCTGCGCCAACTCCGTCAGGCGGCGGGCCCGAGCTTGGTTTTCGGGCCGGGCCAAAAAGTCACGCAGCTCCTGGGCGCTTACCTGTTTGACGGAAAGCTCTCCTTGAATCCCGTTGTTTTCCCTTCTGCGCATATCTGCTTGGTCACGCTGCTCGTCGATTGTGTCCTGTTCCCTTTGCATGGAACTGAGTGTAAAGTTCAGGCTCTGCCTGCTGCTGTCCAGAGTGTTCAGCGTGTATTGGTAACCGGTAGCGGCCTCCTGCGCCTCCTCATAGGCGGGAATGGTCCTCTCGTAGGGAAGCCCCACGCTTTGCTCACGCACCCTCTGATCCAACGCGGCCCAGGTTCTTTTTGCCTCCTGCTCCGCGGACGCTTTCCTTTCCTTTTCCTCCCGTGCCTGTTGGAACGTCCTGCGTGACTGTTCCAGCAGGGCCAATGCCTGGTCCAATTCCTCCGCTGTGGGCATATGAGCGCGGTCCTGGGCCAGCTGGGCAATCTGTTCCGTGCATTCTGTCAACTCTGCCTGCGCGGCCTGTATCTTTTGAGACAGCTGATCCACCTTACCCTCCAGCTCGCAAATCTGCCGCTGGCGGTTGGCCTCTCGCGCGGCGGCACCGATAAAGCCCGCCGGTCCCTCTGCCCGGCTGTGTCCCTGGATCATGCCGCAGCGGAATCGTCCGTCAGACAGCAAAGCGGTCTCAGTGGTCAAATCGGATCGGGAAATTCCCCGCAGACAGGCGGCCGCCTCTTTGGGAAATCGGCCCGCAGGGTCAGGGATCAGACCGCTGATGGGGTCGGTAACCGCTGGCCCCGGAATCAAAAAGCGGTCCGGGTACTCCTCCAGCAGTTCCTTGACCTCGGGCAGGCTTTCCTCCGGAACCACCAGGGCGTCCAGCAGTCCGGCGTCCAACAGTTGGGCCTCCAGCAGATCCCGGCCCTCTTGGGGCAGGCCGGGGGAAAAGTCCACCAGCTCATAGAGCGGCGCGCAGGGCACTCCGCGCATCATCAGATGGGCGCGGGTGTCCTGGATTTGCCCGCGGCGGGGCGGTACGGGATCAGGCTGGGCCTTGATCTGCTGCAACTGGCGCTCCAGCTCGTCCCGCTCTGTCTGCAATACGGACAGCCCATTCTCCATCTGGAACCGCCGCTCCAGGAGGGCCGACTCACATGTGTGAAGACACGCATCGATCTGATTGCGGATAGGACTCCAATCCGCCGGAATACGGTATGTGGTGAGGGCGCGCCGGATGCTCAGCCAGATGTCCTGAGGGATATCCAGCTGCCGGCTTCCCTCCCGCCAGCTGGTGAACCCCTCCAGCAGGCTGTCCCGCTCCTCCCGCTCCTGGGCCTGTGCGTCACGGAGGACGATTTCGGCCTCCCGAACACGATCAGCAGCTTCGTCCAGGGCCTGGCAGGCGCTGTCGTAGGCGCCTCTGGCCTCCTCTGACCGTCTTAGAACATCCAGCACCACTCCAATCTGACGGATTCTCTGCCTCAGCGCGGCCTGAACAGGCTGACAGTCTGCGTCCATCCGCTCCGCCTGGAGGCTCCGGATATACTGCGTATGTTCCTCGCCCAGCTCTAAGAACTCGTTTTGCTCGTTCAGCTCCCGCATGGACCGGCGCACCGCAGCGCGGGCATCCTCGCTGCTCTGCGTCAAGGTCCGCAGCTGGACTTCCCGCTTGGCGATCCCGGCCTCCAGATTTTGGAGCTGGGCCTTTCCCCGGTTCAACTGCTCCTCCAGGCGGGTACACTCCCTGTCCACCTGCTGGAGCCGTGCCTGCTTGGCGGACAGGTCGTCCTCGCCCATAGCCAGGCGCTGCGCCCGTGCCTGCTCCAGCAGAATACCGGATTGCCGCTGCCGCTCAGTCTGTCTCTCGAGCTCTTGCTCCAAATCCCGCTGGCGGCCCTCCTCGTCCCGGAGCTGTTTTTGCAGGCTCTGTGTCTTGCTCCGCGCGGCCAGGTATGCCTGCCCCTTGCTGCCCAGGATATACTGGTTGTACCGGTTGTACTCATTGCGGATGATCCTGGCGTCCTGTATGGCCTTCTGGTACTCGTGCAGGGTGTCCTCCAGATTGTCCATCTGCTCCATGGTGCTGACCATAGCGGACAGGTCGTCGTCCGTCAGCACCTGCAGAGAGTCGTTCAAAATTCCCTTTACCACAGAGGGGTGAAAGTCCTTGGACAGCTTGGGCCTCCGTACCAGGATCAGCAGCTGGACCAGCTGGTCGTACTGCCTGATGTCCCGAAAGCCGAATATCTGGGCGTTGACCATCTCTTTGTATTTCGTTGGGCTCTCCGCCCAGCATTCCTGATTACCCACCAGATTGCGCAGCTTCTGCTTGCTGAGGGGCAGGTTTTGCTTGCCCACCTTCTCATACAGCTGAAGGCCACCGGGTCCGATCCTCCGGCCATCACACAGGCAGAAGCCCCAGAAGTCGATCCCCTTTCCCCGCTGGGCCCGCATCCCTACTCCTACCGTTCGGTATTCCTCCGTGCCGGACTTTCGGAATTCCAGATACAGATAGCCGGTGGATTCCTCCTGCTCACCGTCGCCCAGGAGGTAAAATTCCATCTTGCGGTCCCGGGAGCCAAAGGGGTCCAGCCGTTCAGGGCGTCGGTCTCCATCCAGGATAAAGGGGACAAAGCTCTGGGTGGTGATGGACTTGCCCGCGGCGTTGTTTCCCCGCAGGAGGAGGTGTCCCTCATTTAGGGAGAATTCCTCCTGATCGTACAGCCAGAAATTGAGAAACCCCAGCTTATTCATCTTCCAGCGGTTCATCTTCCTCCCCCTCGCTCAGTTCGTTATGAAAAGAAGCGGGATAACATCCCACCAGCTTACCTACAGCAGGATCAAGCAGGATACCGCCCTCCATCTTTTCCAGCAGCATCCATTGCGCCATATAGTCCGTTAGCTCCTGGATCACCCGGTCCAGGGACATGACCCGCATCTGAGAGCCCCAGCCGTTCCCCCACTGGGCACGGCACCGCTCTACTTCGTATCGAAATTCCCGGTTGGTCAGCACAACCGTGTCATCCTCCCGGCGGGGATACCGCTCTTGAAGAATTTCTTCCCGGAGTTGGGCACACAGCAGCAGTGCCGCGTCGGACAGCGCCCGTGTGCCGGGGTAAGTCATCCCGCAGCGGTCCCCCTCAGACAGGAGGAAAAACGCGCCGTTTTTATGGACCTGGAGCTCGCCGTCCAGGGCCTTATCCAGGCTTGCGCCGATGGCTCTGCGCTGATTTTTGATGTACTCGTAGTCGCCCCGGTTTTCCTCGGAGCAGTAGAGCCCGGGAGCCAGCGCCAGCTGCTGATAGACGCGGTGGCGCCGGCTCTCCGTCTCCTCACCCTCCCAGGAAAAGGCTTCAAAATCCTCAACAGACCGGCATTCCATGATGTCCCGGCCAAAGTGGATCGGGAAGTGGCGGGACAGGCCGGTGTTCTCATAGAGCACCTCCTGATCCTGATTGCCCCCAAAGCCCGCGCTGTTCCCATCGTAGACTAGTACCAGACTGATCTCTTGGGCGTACTGGAGAACCCGCACCAACGATTTGCGGTGAACGAACTGGGTCCAGTCTACCGGCATGGTTTCCGCCAAAAAGGTTTCCACCGCTCGGGTTAGGGATGAGAGCAGAAAGGGTGCGCCGTCGTCTAAATCGGCCAGGAAAAGCAAGAGGGCGCACAGCAGGCAGTAGTCCATAGGTTCCTGAAAAGACTGAATGCCCATCCAGGGCATGGCCCTGGGCGGGATTTTTTCCAGTTTGATCACGGCTTCATTGACGATCAGATTCCAGCCCAGTTGTTCCTGGATGAATCTGCGGTAATCCGGCAGCGTCCGTTTCAACAAGAAGTACATTTCCTTATTCCCGGCCCTGGTGACCCAGAACCGATCCATCAGAGCGCGAAACTCATCCATGGCCGACCTCCTCAAATAGCAGTGCGCAGTTGGGCATGGTCAGCGTGCCATCGGCGCAGATCAGGCGGCAGGTTTGTCCGGTCCGTTTTTTCAATGTGTAAATCTGGCCGTACTGGGTCTGCCCCCGGCCGTCAGGGCTGAGGTTAGCAGCGGCCACCCAGGACAGGAATACCGTGCGCACAGCGGGGGAGACGGGGCGGTCCAGCGCGGCCAAGTCCAGCACCCCGTCGCGGATGTAGCTCAAGACTTCTTGACGAAGGGCGTGCTCCTGCTCCAAAATCTGTTGCCGCTGGGCCGCTTTTTCGGCACTTTTGTCCGCGAAGCCCGAGCGGTCCAACCGGGGCTTGTAGGAGCGCATTCTGGGCTGGAGCGAATATTCAAAGGGGGGCTCTTCATAGGTGCTCAGGTCAACACGATCCGTTTCCCGGACAAAGGAAAAGGTGAAGTGACGGGGCTGCTGAACGCCGAACACCAGGGCGGAGAGGCGGTGGGCCTCGTTAACAGACTGGAAGCCGGCGAACAGCGTGAGCAAGTGGTTCAGCTCTGCTTTGTTGCTCACCCCCATGTTCTCCATCTGCACCAGCAAAGCGGCGTTCTGCACCGCCCTTCGGATCACCTCGTTGGTGACCTCCAGCACCTGTCGGGCGGTGGCCTCGCTGCCGGTAAACCAGTTGGCCAGGGATTGCCAAACTCCCTGGCACCGGGCGCGCAATTCATCCTTCCAGTTGGGCGTCTGCTCCGATTGGGACCGGGGGACCTCCAGTTCGCTGCGTTGGACCAGGTTCAAAATGTGAGCGGTCTGTTCCGGAGAAAAACGTTCCAGCTGCGCACCGATCTGGGCACAGCTACGTTGAAGGTCTTGAATAAAGTCCTCCAGGTAGCGGACAAGATGCTGTTTGTAGAGGATGAAATCCACCGATTTCATCTGCATTTCCATCCCAGGGCCATAAAATTCCCTGAGATAGTCTTGGTGATTTTGGCTCAGACGCTGGAAATCCTCCTGTAGGTCCTGCCACCATGCGTGGACCTCCCGGAGGGACAGCTCGTCCAATTGCTCCGCCTTACGGAGATCCTCCCGGATGCGGCGGAACGGGCTGGCGGAGAGGCCGGCCGTCCGAGTAGACAAATTTTCCAGCGTAATGGTCATCCGCTCGATCTCAATGGCCGATTGGGACATCATGTATTGGAATTGCCGGTTTTTGAACTCTGCAATGGTGCGGGGTTTGCGCGGGTCCTGAATGGGGGTAAGGTTCTTCCAGTTAACCAGCTGCTGCAAATCCAAGGTTAGCTTTTCCGGGGTGTAGTCGGCAAACTGAACCTGCCGCTGAAGCAGGGACAGCACCGCATCCCGATCCATTTGATAGTGCATCTTTTGATGTTCCAGGTAGAAAATACGCATAATGGTGCGATAGACCGTGTAATTGTCCGCTGAGAGGTATTTGGTTTCTGAGATGCTCTCTAAAAGGTCGGCCTGTAGCATATTTTTACACCTCTCGTGTTTTAACGATTTTAGATTAGCTAAATTGTACTATATTTTATTTATTATTACAACCCAATGTCGACAAAGCACAGACACCGGCTGCTTCATATTTTACAGTTTTCACTTCATACAATTTGTCGGAGGTGGTTTCATGAAATACCAACCCTTGACAGTCACCGAATACCACTCATCCCATATCACCCAGCCTAAACAAGCTATTCGGCAAGTTATCACCGTCTGGCTCACAAAAGAACTCCACAAATGATGCCTGCGTCGTTTTATCGGCGCAGGCTTTTCAAATAAATCCTTGCGGCCCGACTGCTCTTGCTGTATCATGATATTGAGCAGTTACGCCTTTGAGGAGGTGTAACAAATCCTTTGCGCGATCTATACACGACTAAGTAAGGAGGACGAAGACAAACATCAACCCGAGTCCGAGAGCATCCAGAACCAAAAATCCCTGTTAACCCACTACGCTATAGACCACGGCTGGGACATTTACTCGATTTTTTGCGATGAGGACTTCTCCGGCGTTGACAGCGACCGCCCGGATTTCAACCGCATGATCGAGGCCGCCAAGCAGAAAAAATTCCAAATTGTCCTGTGCAAATCCCAGTCCCGGTTCACCCGGGACATGGAACTGGTGGAAAAGTACATCCACGGCCTGTTCCCCATCTGGGGCATCCGCTTCATCGCCGTGGCGGACAACGCTGACACCGAGGTGAAGGGCAACAAGAAGGCCCGGCAGATCAACGGCCTGGTGAACGAGTGGTACTTGGAGGACCTGTCCGAGAATGTCCGCATGGTGTTCGACTTGAAGCGGCGGGAGGGCAAGTACATCGGCGGATTTCCCATCTATGGCTACCAGAAGGACCCGGCAGACAAAAACCACATCATCCCCGATCCCGAGGCCGCTGGAGTGGTGCGGCAGATCTACCAATGGTCGTTGGAGGGCCGCGGCCGCCAGAACATTGCTTACCTGCTGAATCAGCAGGGCGTACCCAATCCCACTCGCTACAAGTCAGAGCGGGGTTGGACCTGTAACCACCCTATAAAGAACGATTTCGGCCTGTGGAACAAGATGACGGTAGGTCGTATCCTCACCAATGAGATGTACACCGGAGTGATGATCCAGGGCCGCAGGAAAAAGGTGAGCTACAAGTCCAAGGTCATCATCGACACCCCGGAAAGCGAGTGGTACAGGGTGGAGGGCACCCACGAGGCCATCATCGACCGGGCCACCTTCGAGGCCGTCCAACGGGGTTTAAAGCTGCGCACCAAGACGGACGGCTCCGGGGAAGCTCACCTGCTGTCCGGCCTGGTGAAGTGCGCCGACTGTGGCTCCACCATGAGTAAGTGCTCCAACGGAAAACAGTCCTATCTCCGCTGCAAGCTGTACGCCGACAGCGGGAAGAACAAGCTATGCACCCGCCACTCCGTCCGGCTGGATCAGCTCATTGAGTTGGTGTCCGACCGCATCCGCTACTACGTCCAGACCTACTATCAACTGGACCCTAACGATCTCCAGCCTCAGAAGGACACCCGACAAGAGACATTGAAGCAGGAACAGAGAACCCTTGCCTCGCAGTTGGAAAAACGCAGTCAAGCGCTCAAAACGCTATACTTAGACAAGGTGGCTGGGGTCATCAGCGAGGGCCAGTTTGTGGAGCTGAACCAATCCTTTCTGGACGAAAAAAGCCGCCTGGAGCGGCGGCTGGCGCACATTGAGGAAGAGCTGGCCCAGCGGGAGGATACGCAGCAGCAAATCGACTGGATGGATCGGGCGCGGGGGCTTCTCAAGCTGGAAACCGTCCCCCGAGAGCTGGTGGTGGGGCTGGTTGAGAAAATCGAGATCGGCGAGAAGCAACCTGAAACAGGCCAACAGAACGTGTCGATTACCTGGAAATTCTAATAAAACCCCCATGCGAAACGCAGTTTCGCAATTAAAAGTTTCTTTTGGGTTCTTTTTCTTTACAAAGAAAAAGAACGCCCTTCGTGTACTAACGGCACAACCCCCTGGGGCGCCGTACCATCCACAACCGCCGCCCCCAGCGCCGGGACGATCACCCCATCCAGGGAATCCGGGTCCCCCGAACACAGCACCTGCTCCGTCTCCAGCCCCGCGGCCTGGACGTGCCGCTCCACCCGGCGCATGAACGTAGACTTGCCGCTGCCCGGCCCGCTTTTGATGATATACACCGCCCGGAACCGCTCCGGGTCAGACAGCTGATGGTAAAGGGAATAAAACCCCGAAGGCGTGTTCCCGCCCAGGAAGTACTGGATTTTCGCCATTCACAAAAGCCTCCTCCTGATTTGGCGGGGCGCGTTCCCACCGGGGCCGCGCCCCTGCCCTGCGTTTTCATTTCAACCTATGCCGGGAGGGCGGAAAGGGTGCAAAAACCGGCCTCTCCCGGCCCCTATCCTACCTTATTGGGGCCGCTCCCCCGGTATGCGGCGGGGACGGGCCAAAAAAGCGGGGACGGAATGGGACGTCCATTCCCCCAACTGCCAAATCCACCACAAATTTTTACCCCAAAATCGGCGCTTTTGGGGTTGACGCGGATGCCCATACAAGATATAATGCAAAACTGTAAATCGACAATTTTTTAACAAATCATGGCTCAACGGCTCAGCTCCGCAACCGCCGGCGCGTGGGCGATTTGAGGCGTGAACCCAATTATTTTCGAGGAGGAGCTGCCATGCGTCATTATGAGACCACAGTGCAAAAGCTGAAGGATGAAGTGCTCACCGCCGTGGCCCGCCTGGCCTGGAACGAGCGGCTGCAAACCAACGATTTGCTGAACATCCCCGAGGAAATCATCCCCGGCCCGGAGGCCCAGATGCGCTGCTGCATCTACAAGGAGCGGGCGGTGGTGACCAGCCGGATCAAAATGGCCATGGGCGGCGACCGGGCCAACCCCGCGCTGGTGGAGGTGCTTCCCATCGCCTGCGACGAGTGCCCCGTCACCGAGATCAGCGTGGGCCCGTCCTGCCGGGGCTGTATTGCTCACCGCTGTGTGGAGGCTTGCCCCAAGGGGGCCATCCGGATTGAAAACCACCGCTCCGTCATCGACCACTCCAAGTGCATCCTGTGCGGCAAGTGCATCGAGTCCTGCCCCTATGGCGCCATTACCAAGAATATGCGCCCCTGCGAGCGGGGGTGCCCCGTCAAGGCCATCTCCATGGGCGAGGACCGCAAGGCCACCATCGACGTAAACAAGTGCATCTCCTGCGGCCAGTGTGTCATCCAGTGCCCCTTTGGCGCGGTAATGGACAAATCTTACATCGTCGACGTGATCCAGATGCTGCTGGGGGCGGACAAATGGGGCCTCCACGTCTATGCCATCCTGGCCCCCTCCTTCGTGGGGCAGTTCGACTGCACCCCCGGCCAGATGGCCGCGGCCCTGAAGGAGATCGGCTTCTATGATGTGGCGGAGGTGGCGCTGGGCGCCGACCTCACCGCCCAGGCCGAGGCCGCCGAGTTCGAGGAACGGGGAGGCGGCCCCATGACCTCCTCCTGCTGCCCCGCCTTCGTGGCCTTTGTGGAGCGGCATATGCCCGACCAGGTGCCGCTGGTGTCCACCACCCCCTCCCCCATGGTGATGCTGGGCCGCCACATCAAGGACCGGGACCCCCTGGCCCGCGTGGTGTTCATCGGCCCCTGCGTGGCCAAAAAGCGGGAATTCCACCTGGGCCGCACCCGCGCCTCGGTGGACCTGGTGCTCACCTTCGAGGAGCTGTATTCCATGCTGTCCGCCAAGGACATCGACGTGTCCAAGATGGAGGAAATCCCCCTGGACCACGCCAGCGGCTTCGGCCGCAGCTTTGCCGCCGGCGGCGGCGTGGCGGCGGCGGTGGGCCAGGCGCTGAAGGAGCGGGGCAGCCAGGTGCAGGCCAAAGCCATCGCCTGCAGCGGCATTGACGAGTGCAAAATGGCCCTGCTGAAGATGTCCAAGGGCGTGCTGCCGGAAAACTTCATCGAGGGCATGGCCTGCATGGGCGGCTGCGTCCAGGGCCCCGCGGTCATCAACCGCAGCCCCAAGAACAAGAACGAGGTGGCCAAGCACGCCAAGCAGGCGGGCGACCGCACCATTGCCGACGCGATCAACCAGCTGGGCGGACGCCCGGCGGAGGTCCCGGCGGAGAGCAGCGACAAAAAGCCCGGCGGCGCCGTGGAAAAGGCGCGGATATAGCCAAGCGAAAAGGGGCCGTCCGGTGTGTCCGGACGGCCCCTTGTTTTCCCCAAAAGCCCCAACTGCCCCAGCGTTCAGGCCAGGAAAACGCGGCCCTTCCCTCCCCTGCCCCCATCGGCGGACAATGACGCAGCCCCCCGCCCGGGTAAAACCCGGGCGGGGGGCTGCGCTCAGATCAGCCGCTCCATAATCCAGACGGGCGCGGAGCCCTCCCCCATCAGGTGGACGCCCTCCCGCAGATCGCCGAAGCCCAGGGCCCGCCAGAAGGCGTGGCCGGCCTGGTTGCCCATCAGGCAGGCCAGCCGGACGCTGTCCAGGCCCGCGCCCTTCGCCGCCTCCAGCACCGCCTCCATGACCTGGCGGCCCGTCCCCTGCCGCCGCAGGGCGGGCGAAAGGAAAAACAGCCCCACAAACAGGGTGCGCTCCCTGGGGTAGCCCTCTACCAAATCCAGCACTGCCGTGGGCGCGCCGTCCCGCCACAGGGCCAGGTAGTGCTTCTGCTCCATCCCGCACCGGGGCGGCAGGTTGACCATATCCTCCCGAACCGAGTCCGGGCTGGGCTGGGGGCCCTCGATGGCGAAGTAGTCCGGGTCAGACCGAAGCAGGGCCGTTACCGCCTCTACGTCGCCCTCCGCCACCGGGCGCAGCTCCCAGCCGGGCAGGCGGCGGCCCAGACCCTCCAGCAGCGGCACGTCGGGCAGGGGGCCCATGGTCCCCACGCAGCGGTTGATGGGGGTGCCCAGGGCGTGGAATTTCTCCTCGTAGTCGGTCATAACCCCCTGGACGCCGTGTTCATGGAGGTTACGCGTCACCTCGGACAGGGCGAAGCCCGCCTTGGGGAACTGGAACAGCGACCACTCAAACAGGTCGCGGTTGTCGGTCTTGAAGTGGATCTGCCCCCCCTCCCGGAGCACCTTCCGGTAGCCCCGCAGAAAGCCCTCGTGGGTGAGGCGGCGGCGGGAGTGCTTCACCGACGGCCAGGGGTCACAGAAGTTGATGTAGATCAGATCCACCTCGCCGGGGGCGAAATATTTGTCCAAAACGGCGGCGTCCCCGTCGATGAACAGCACGTTGGTGAGGCCCAGGGCTTGGCACCGCTCCATGGCGATGACCATGGCGTCGGGCACCCGCTCCACCGCCACATACAGATCCTCTGGGTGGGCGGCGGCGGTCTCGGCGGTAAAGCGGCCCTTGCCGCAGCCCAGCTCCAGCCGCAGTCTGGCCGCGTCCGGCTTCCGCGCCCGCCAACGGCCCTTTTCCGCCGCCGGATCGGCCACCAGCAGCGCCCCGCAGGCCTCCATCCGGGGGGTCAGGTTTTTCTTTTTCCGCATCCGCATTGGGATCACCTCGTCTGTTTTCCAAACCGCTTTGCGGGCCCGCCGTGCTATGCACGGCAGTTTCGGATATTGTACCACAGATATCCCCGCGTTTCAACTGTGCGCCGCCGGACGCCCCCGCCGGTTTCTCCACAGACCCGGCCGGGGCCGCTCAAACGAGCGGCCCCGGCCCCATTCATCTCCGGAACGTTATCCCGGCGCCTTCAGCCCTGCGCCTCCACGCCCGCGGTGCGCCAGATAAACTTCACCTGTCCGTCCATGTCCCCGCTGATGCCGGAGAAGGAGCGGTACCGGCCCGACACGTCCCGCAGCGCCTCCAGCCGGTCCGCCAGGCCGCCCAGGTCGCCGTCCACCGCGTCCACAATCTTCTGCACGCCCTGCTTGTCAAATTCCTTCAGGCCGTCGGTGAGCTCCATGGCCCCGTCCCGCAGCTGGGTGACGCCGTCCACCAGGGCGGGGGCGCCGTTCTTCATGGTGAGGATGCCGTCATAGAGCTGGCCCGCCCCGGCGGACAGGCTGTCCGCGCCGTTTTTCAGGGCGTCCGCCCCGGCGTTCAGCTGCTCCGCCCCGGCGGCGGACTGGTCCACCCCGGCGGTATAGCTGCGCAGCCCCTGATAAAAGCTGTTGTAGCTGTCCAGGGAGGCCTTCAGCGCCGCCGTCTGCTGCCCGGCCGGGGTCTCCCCGGCGGCGGCGATCACACTGTCCAGCACCTGGGCGTAGTTCTCCGCCGTCAGCTCCGGGATCTGCACCCCCGCGGCCCTGAGCTGGGCCCCCGCGGTGGCCAGCAGGGACTGGAACACCTGGGCTGCGCCCGCGTTCAGCGTGCCGCTGCTGCCCGCCAGCTGGTTCAGGCCCTGGCTCAGGGAGGCGGCCCCGGCCTGCAGCTGGGCGGCCCCGGCGCTCAGGCCGCCGGCCCCCTGCCTGAGCTGGGCGGCCCCCGCCGCCAGCCGGTCGATGCCGGACACCAGCTCCATGGAGCTGTCCAGCAGGGTGCACAGCCCGTCATACAGCCGGGATGAGCCGTCGATCAGCTGCCCCATGGCGTCCGTCAGCTCGTCCAGCCTGCCGTCCAGTTCATCCAGGCCGTCAAACCCGCCGTCCTGCCCCGCCGCCTCGTTGAACAGCCCGTTGGCCGCCAGGGTGACGGTGGTCTCCAGCGCGAAGCCCTCCACGTCGGCGGTGATCTCCACGTACTCGGGCAGATCCAGGGTGTCCCGGTCCAGCCCCAGGCTGTCCTGGAGGCCGGGGAAGGCCAGCCCCGCCACCACGGTGCGGTCGCCGTCGTTCATCACCTTGCCGTTGGACACGGACACGTCGGAAAATACGTCGTTGTCCAGCAGCAGCCCGGTGAGCATGGCGAACGGGACATAGATCTTCTCCTGCTTGCCGTTGACGCTGACCATCTCGTACTGATTGTTGGCGTAGTCAAAGCGGATCGTGACCTTGCCGCTCTTGCCCGCCAGCTCCTCCGGGGAGATTGGCTGGCCGTCCAGGGCGTAGGACACCGCCACCGACACGGGCAGCTCCCGGTCGATCCCGCCCTGGTAGTAGATGTCGTTCCCCCGGGCGTCCCATACGCAGGAGCCGTCCCCGCCCAGGGTGAAGGTCTCGTCCCCCTTCACGTTCTCGATGCCGGACAGCCCGGTCACGTCGTCGATCCGGTCCGCGCCCTGGGCGTTTTTCACCCAGTCGCTGACGATGATTTTCTCCACCGAGCCGTCGGCCCCGGCCAGGACGTATACCGTTTCGTCCTTCACGTTCTTCTCCCCGCCGGCGGGGATGGTCTTGGTCTCGGTCTCCGCGGGGGCAGGGGCGGGATCCCCCCCGGCGTTCACGGCGTATGCCGCGCCGCCCAGGCCGCCCGCGGCCAGCAGGGCGCACAGGGTAAGGGAGAGCACCTTTACAACAGGCTTTTTCATTTCGCATAAACCTCCACATTAGAAATTTTAGAATGTCTGGACTGCCTCATGCCCGCGGTGGTGGCGCAGATCACCTTGTCGCACAGCAGCAGCAGGGCGGGCAGGACGAAGATGACGGAAACCATACTGATGACGGCCCCCCGGGCCATGAGCATACACATGGAGCTGATGATGTCGATCTCGGAGTAGAGGGCCACGCCGAAAGTGGCGGCAAACAGCCCCATGCCGGACACGATGATAGACGGGATGGAGGCGGTGAGGGCGGTATGGACCGCCTTTTTCTTGTCCGCCCCGTTGATGCGCTCCGTTTTATAACGGGTCGTCATCAAAATGGCGTAGTCCACCGTGGCCCCTAACTGGATCGTGCTGATGCAGATGGGGGCGATGAAGGGCAGGCTCTGGCCCAGGTAATGGGGCAGCCCCAGGTTGACGAAAATGGCCGCCTCAATCACCGCGATGAGGATAAAGGGCAGGGTGAAGCTTTTTTCCACCAGGGCGATGATGAGGAAAATGGCGAGGATGGACACGGCGTTGACCATTTTGAAGTCGTGGTCGGTGGTCTGGATCATGTCCTTCATGCAGGGGGCTTCGCCGATGAGCATACCGCCCTGGTCGTATTTCTTCAGGATGTCGTTGAGCTCCCCGATCTGGGTATTCACCGCGTCGCTGGCCACCTTGTATTCGGAGTTGATGAGCAGCAGCCGCCAGTTTCCGCTTTTCAGCTTCCCGGTGACGGACTCCGGCAGAAATTCCTCCGGGATGCGGGAGCCCACCACGGACTCCAGGCCCAGCACGTACTTGACGCCGTCCACGGCCTCCATCTCGTCCGCCATGGCCCGCACGTTTTTGGCGGGCAGGTCCGCGTCCACCAGCAGCATATGGGTGGAGGCGATGTTGAAGTCCTCCCGGAGCTTGCCCTCGGCGATGACGTACTCCATGTCCTCCGGCAGGCACTGGCCCATGTCGTAGTACACCTCGCCGTTGGCCTGGTTGTAGCCGTAGAGGGCGGGCGGCAGGATCAGGGCGAACACTGCGATAAACACGGGGAAGGCCTTCACCACGCCCCCGGCCAGCTTCCCCATATTGGGGATGAGGGAGCGGTGGCGGGTCTTTTGCAGGGGCTTGTCGAACACCAGGATGAGGGCGGGCAGCACGGTGACGCAGCCGACGACCCCCAGCAGCACCCCCTTGGCCATCACAATGCCCAGATCCCGGCCCATGGTGAAGGACATGAAGCACAGGGCGATGAAGCCCGCCACGGTGGTGATAGACGAGCCCAGCACCGAGGTCAGGGTGGCCTGGATGGCCCGGGCCATGGCCTCCTTGTTGTCGCCGCACAGCCCCCGCTGCTCGTTGTAGCTGTTCCACAGGAAGATGGAGTAGTCCATGGTGACGGCTAATTGCAGCACGGCGGACAGGGCCTTGGTGATATAGGAGATCTCCCCCAGGAAGTAGTTGGAGCCCAGGTTCATCAAAATCATCATGCCGATGCTGGCCAGGAACACGAAGGGCACCAGCCAGCTGTCCAGCAGAATCAGCATGGCCGCGCAGGCCAGGGCCACGGCGATGCCCACGTAGATAGGCTCCTCCACCTCGCACAGGTCCTTCAGGTCGGTGACCAGGGCGGACATACCGGACACGAAGCACCGCTCCCCGGCGATGGAGCGGATGGCCCGGATGGCGTCCATGGTCAGGTCGGAGGAGGTGGAGGTGTCGAAGAACACCGCCATCATGGTGGCGTCTCCGGAGTTGAAGGCGTCATAGAGCTTGTCGGGCAGCAGCTCCATGGGGACGGAGAGGTCCATCAGGCTGTCGTACCACAGCACGGTGTCCACGTGGTCCACCCGTTCCACCTCTTTTTTCAGGGCGGCAACATCCTTGGCGGGCATATCCTCCAGGATGAGGAAGGAGAAGGCCCCCTTGTGGAAATCCTCCAGCAGCTCGTTCTGGCCGATGACCGTGTCCATGTCCTCCGGCAGGTAGTTGAGCATATCGTAGTTCACCCGGGTGCCCGCCATCCCCAGCGCCGACGGGATCAGGAGCAGCAGGGCCAGGATCAGGATGGGGACGCGGCACTTGACCACCGCTTTGGAAAATTTCATACAGCATACGTCCTTTCACAGTTTACAAAGTTTCGTCTTCCACCTCGTAAGAGGTAACCTCAATGAGATCGGGCCGCTGGTGGCGCACGATCTTCACCGTGCTGACGGCCACGCAGAGGTTCAGCACCCCCTCCGCCAGCAGCGCCGCCCCCAGCAGGATAGTGAGCAGCCGGGCGCTGTCCCAGGGCCGGAACACCAGGGCCAGCCCCACCAGCCCGGTGGCGACGGCCAGCGCCAGGGTCAGCCACCAGGTGGAGATGCCGAAGCGGCGGGCGTCCACGGCGATCTGCACCTTGTACAGCCCGTCGGTGAGCACGGCCACCCCCAGGGCGGCGAAGGTAACATCCAGCACCCGGCCGGGCCGGGCCAGCACCAGCGCGCCCAGGGCGATGAGCAGCAGCCCGAAGCCCAGATCGTACTGGAAGGCCAGCCGGTACAGATCCCGGGAGAAATAGCCCACCAGCTTGACCGCCCCGAACAGGATCATGGCCGCCCCCAGGGCCCGGCCGATGGCCGCGGCGGACAGCCCGGGCCGGGCGATGAATACCACGCCGGCGGTACAGAACACCAAGGACATGATAATATAGCCGGTCTTTGCCACCCACATGGGGGTGGTACAGCGGGTTTTCATTTTTTGCGCCTCCAGTCGTTTTGCACTTCCTGATGGTGAGTATAGCAGGGTCCGGGGATGGTTTCCATGGGCAGAAAAAAGCCCCGTGCCTGAAAACCAGGCACGGGGAAAAAGCTGTCTGAAATTTAGGCACGGGACGGGCCGGTGTCTGAAAATCGGGCACAGGCCTGTCCCGTGTTGGGGAAGGTTCAGTGTTTTAGCCGCTCCAATCCGCTCTTTTGCAGGGCGCACACCCGGCGGAAGTAGTCCGCGATGTCATTCTTCATACCGCCGTTGAGCCAGTCGATCACCGAGCCGAAGCAGGCGCACTTGTGCAGGCGGACGAGCGCGTCCAGATCCTCCGGGGCGATGGGCTTCCCGGCGAACTCCGCCTCCAGATAGGTGGACACGATGTACTGGCAGCCGTCCATGAGGTAACGCTCGAACACATCCCGGCTCAGGGAGTTGTAGATGTGATAGATCGCCCGGCGGTTCTCCATCACCAGCTCGATGACGGCGTCGGCGCACTCCTCCACCGATGAGACGGTGGGGTGCTTCTGGATCAGGTTCTGCACCTGCTCCCCGATGATCTCCTCCACCAGGGCGGGCAGGTCCTCAAAGTGGTAGTAAAAGGAGTTGCGGTTGATGCCGCAGTCCTCCACAATGTCCTTCACGGTGATCTGGCTCAGGGGCCGCTGGTTGAGCAGCTTCAGGAAGGTCTCCTTGATGGCCCGACCTGTAAAATTTGCCATGGCGCACCTCCGGGTAAATGATCTGCCCTTAAAGCCGGGCCCGCGCGGATTATCTCTTGATATCGTAGTTCATATTCATCAGGTTGCGGATGGAGTCCACGTCGTCGGTGATATTGCCGTCCCCGTGGATGGTGTGCTTGATGACGCTGCTGGCCACGGCGAAGTTGACCATGTCCATGGGCCTGTAATGGTGCATCATGGCGTAGATCAGGCCGCTGGCGAAGGCGTCGCCGCCGCCCACCCGGTCCAGGATGTTGAAGGTGAAGCATCTGCTCTCGAAGGTGTGGCCCTGATACCACATGAAGGCCATCAGGCTGTTCTCGCTGCCGCTGTGGACAAAGCGGACGTGGCGGGCGATGCACTTCAGGTTGGGGTAGCGCTCCACAAAGCGCTGGAACACCTCGTCCTGCTGCTCATAGCTGGGCTGGAGGGGCACGCCGTCCTTCCAGTCCCCCTTGGCGTGGTCGTCCTCGTCCTTCCAGAGGTGGTAGGGCTCGACGCCCAGCAGCACGTCCACATAGGGCAGGCACTGGGTGCAGTAGTCCCGGGCCGCCTCCCAGCTCCACAGCTTGCTGCGGAAATTGCCGTCGAAGCTGACGGTGAGGCCCTTCTCCTTGGCGGTTTTCAGGCATTCCAGGATGAAATCGGCGCAGCTGGGGGACAGGGCGGGGGTGATGCCGCTGAGGTGGAGCCAGTCAAAGCCGTCCAGCAGGGCGTCCAGGTCCACGCCGCCGAAGTCGTACTCGGTGATGGCGCTGTGCTTCCGGTCGTAGATGACCTTGCTGGGGCGGATGCCGTAGCCTGTCTCCAGGTAGTAGGCGCCCAGCCGGTGGGTGGGGGTCTCCTCCGGCGTGGAGAGGATCACCGGGGTGCAGTGGACGTCGTTGGAGCGCAGGGCGCGCACAGCGCTTTTGCCCAGGCTGTTGTTGGGCACCACGCTGAAGAAGGTGCTGTCAATCCCCAGGTTGGCCAGGGCCAGGGCGATGTTGGCCTCGCTGCCGCCGTAGCTGGCCTCAAAGCTGTTGGTCATACGGATTTTGCCGTAGTTGGGGGGCGTGAGGCGGAGCAGGATTTCCCCCACGGTAATGAACCTCTGGGGGCTGCCCCCCCGGAGCAGCGGGTTGGAATGTACCATAAGTTGTGCCTCCTCTGTCGTCGGATTTCCACAGGGCTTCCTGCCCCCTATTTTACCAGCCCCGCCGCCGTTTGTCACGGGCTTTCCGAAAAATTTCAGGGCCCGCATCCCCCCGGAGGCCGCCGTCCGGCGTCCCGTTTGGGGATACAGGCCCTGAAGGGCTTTTTGCGGCTCAGCGCACGATTTTGTAATAGGTGCGGGCGGTGAGCAGGTACACCACGGCGTACACCGCCAGGAAGGCCAGCAGCGTCCCCACGGTGCACAGCACGACGGTCATCACGCTGCGCACCCCGAACATGGTGAGCATCCGGGCCACCAGGTTGAAGTCGAACAGGATGTGGACCGCCGCCACCGCGATGGGCAGGAAGAACACGATGAGCACCTGGCTGCGGATGGAGGATTTGACCTCCCGCTGGCTCAGGCCCACCTTGCGCATGATCTCGAACCGGCCCTGGTCCTCGTAGCCCTCGGACACCTGCTTGTAGTAGATGATGAGCACCGTGGCCATGAGGAAGACGATGCCCAGCACGATGCCCAGGAACAGGAAGCCGCCCGCCATGGAGTAGCCGTCCACCGCCATCTCGGCCCGGCTGTCCACGCGCCAGAACTCCCAGCTTCCGGTGCCGTCAAAAAATCCCTCCGAGATACTGGCGTCCGACCAGGCGTCCACCAGGGCCAGCTCCTGGTCATTGGTGCAGTCCAGGTCCACCAGCAGCACGGCGGTGGGGTCGGCGGCATAGTTGTCCAGGGCCTGACGTTGGAGGGCCCAGAACTCATCCAGCACGGTGCGGTCGGCCACCACCAGGCACAGCGGCTCGTTCATGTCGAAGGTGGTGCGGAAATACTCGACCTCGGGCAGGGTCTCCACCGCCGTCAGCGACTGGGGCTCGCCCACCTCCCTGCCGCCGTCGATGCCCTGAACAGTCAGTTCCGGGCCGAAGCCGGCGGGCAGCTGGCCGCACACCGCCGCCTCCCCCGGCTGGAGGGAGGGGGCCTCACCCCCGGTGAGGGCGGCGTAGCCCTGGGCCGTCAGCAGGTAGAGGGCCCGGCGGTCGTTGTTTTCCCCCTGGGCGCCCACCTCAAGACGCTTGGTGGCCGGGTTGGCCAGCACGTTGAAATGCAGGTACTCCGCCGCGCTCAGATTGGTGACAGGGACGTTTTGGCCTTGGCAAAAGCGTTCCACCACCGCTTTCGCGCCGTCGAGGTCAGGGTTTTGCCCCTGGCTGGGGTCAAAGGAGATCGTCATGTTCAGGTTGGCGGGGTACTGGGCGGCGATGATCTCCCCCTGCCCCAGGTAGAGGGCCAGGGTGCCCGAGATCATCACCATCACCATGGTGGACAGGATGCAGATGTTGGCCAGCCCCACGGCGTTGCGCTTCATCCGGTAGAGCATCCCGGATATGCCGATGAAGTGGCCGGTCTGGTAGTAGAAGCCCTTGTTCTTCCGCAGCATTTTCAGCAGGGCGATGCTCCCGGCGGTGAACAGGCAGTAGGTGCCCACAATCACCAGCAGCACCGCGATGAAATAGAGGCCCATGGCCACGGCGGGATCCTTGGTGACCACGGCGATGAAATAGCCCGCCCCCATGGAGAGCACGCCGATCACGGCCATCAGCCAGCGGGTGCGGGGCTCCTTCTCCCCCACGCTGCCGCCGTGGAGCAGCTCGATGGGCCGGGACAACCGCACCCGGAACAGGTTCAGCGCCAGGGCCAGCAGGAGCAGCAGCCCGAAGAACACCGCCGTCGACCCCATGGCGGGCAGGGAGAAGGAGGAATGGAAGGGGATGGAGAACTGGAGCAGGGAGACCAGGGCCACGGTGGCCAGCTTGTGGAAGATCACGCCCAGCACCAGCCCGCCGCCGATCCCGACGAGGGCGGTGTACAGGCTCTCCCAGCACTGGATCTGGGCGATGTTCCCCTTGCCCATGCCCAGGATGTTGTAGAGCCCCAGCTCCTTCTTGCGCTGCTTCATCAGGAAGCTGTTGATGTACAGCAGCAGCACGGTGGACAGCACCCCCGCCACAAACATCCCGATCTGCATCATCACCATCACATAGGCAAAGCCCCGCATCCTCAGCACGCCGGGGTCGGCGCACAGGGCGGCCATGACGTAAAAGGCGGCGGTGAGCCCCGCCAGGGCCAGCAGGTAGGGGACAAAAAAGCGGTGGTTCTGCCGCATCCCCCGGGCGGCCAGCTTGGGATAGAGGCCGTTACGCACGCTTCTCACCTCCGTCGGTGAGCCGGGTGAGGGTTTCGGTGATGAGGCGGTACATCTGGCCGTCGGTGCGGTTCTCCCGGTAGAGCTGGTGGTACACCCGGCCGTCCCGGATGAACAGCACCCGGCCCGCCCGGCTGGCGGCGGCGGTGGAGTGGGTGACCATCAGCACCGTCTGTCCGGCGGCGTTGATCTGGGTGAACAGGTCCATGAGACTGTCCGCCGCCCGGGAGTCCAGCGCCCCGGTGGGCTCGTCGGCCAGCACGATCTGGGGCTCGGTGATGAGGGCACGGGCCACGGCGCACCGCTGCTTCTGCCCGCCGGACACCTCGTAGGGGTACTTTTCCAGCAGCTGCTGGATGCCCAGCGCCTCCGCCAAGGGGGCCAGGCGGCGCACCATTTCCTGGTACTTCTTCCCGGCCAGCACCAGGGGGAGCAGGATGTTGTCCCGGAGGGAGAAGGTGTCCAGCAGGTTGAAGTCCTGGAACACGAAGCCCAGGTTGTCCCGGCGGAAGGCGGCCAGCTCCTTCTCCCGCACCGCGGTGAGATCCCGGCCCGCCAGCAGCACCGTCCCGGCGGTGGGCTTATCCAGCGCGGCGAGTATGTTCAGCAGGGTGGTCTTGCCCGAGCCGGACTCGCCCATGATGGCCACGTACTCGCCTTCCTCCACGGTGAAGGACACGTCGGCCAGGGCCTCCACCTTCTGGGCCCCGAAGCGGGTGGAATAGATTTTCTGCACATGATTGACTTCCAGGATTGACATATTGGGTACCTCCAAACTGCGGTCTGCGGCGGCTGCGTGTGCTCCGCGCTTCTCAACTGTATTACCCGTGTTGGTACAGATAGTATACATCGGGAGGTTTAAGAAACCAGAGGAAAGACTTATAAGTTTTCTTTAAGAAGCGGTAAAGAAACCGGCGGCGGCCTTTGCCTGTAGAAACCTGTTGCGTTCCGTGGGGAAATGTGTCATACTGTGCTTACATGGCCCCGGCAGGGGGAGGGGGCGCCGTGCCCGCAGGCGTCCCCCTCCCGGGCCGGGGAGAAGGGGGAACGGGAAGATGAGACCATCCGACTGCCGGGGAGACGGGGCCGCCCCCGCGGCCTGATCGATGCTGGAGGTGCGCGGGCTTTGCAAAAGCTATGGCGGCAGGCAGGTGCTGGCCCCCGTCAGCTTCGCCCTGCCGCCGGGCCAGTGCCTGGGGCTGGCGGGGAGCAACGGGTCGGGGAAATCCACGCTGCTCCGGCTGCTGGCCCAGGTGGAGCGGCCGGACGGCGGCAATGTGCTGTACCAGGGCCGCGGCGTGCTGGGGGACCGGCAGTTCCTGCGCCGGACCCTGGGCTACGTCCCCCAGCAGGCCGGGCTTGCGCCGGGGCTGAGCGTGGAGCGGCAGCTTGTGCTGTGGCAGCGGGCCTGCGGGCTGGCCGGGGCCCTGCCGGGGGACGTGCTGGAGCTGCTGGGGCTGGAGCCGCTGCTGCGCCGGCCCGCCGACGCCCTGTCCGGCGGGATGGCCCGGCGGGTGAGCATCGCCATGGCCCTGCTGTCCCGGCCCCGGCTGCTGCTGATGGACGAGGCCACCGCCGGGCTGGACGGGGCGTATACGCCCCGCCTGCTGGACTGGCTGGAGGGGTTCCTGGCCCAGGGGGGGAGCATGATCTGGTGCAGCCACCACCCCGATGAGCTGGAACGGCTGTGCGGCGCGGTCCTGCGCCTGGAGGAGGGACGGCTGCTGGAATGACCCGGCATACGATCCTGTAATATGTAAGATATAAGAATGGAGGAAGCACGGATGATTTGCCCAAAGTGTGGAAAAGAAGTGGAGAATGGGGCGAAATTCTGCCCCCACTGCGGTACGCTGATGGGGGAGGCCCGGCCCTCCGCGCCGGACGGGCAGCGCCCCGTCAGCTGGGAAGAGCCTGGCCGGGGCGGCGGGCGCCGGAAAACCGGACTGCTGATCGGCGGGGCCGCCGCCGTGGTAATCCTTGTGGCGGCCCTGGCCGCCGCGGCGGTGGGGGGACTGTTTGCCTCCCCGAAGGAGCAGGTGGAGAAGGCCTTTGCCAAGACCGCCTCCGCCTATGCGGAGGCCAGGGACAAGGCGGGGCTGCCCGACCTGTCGGAGCTGGTCCGGGGCGGCGCCTACAGCCAGCGCTTCAGCCTGGAGCTGGACGGCATCAGCCAGGAGCTGACCGACGGCTATGATCTGTCCGCCCTCAGCGGGCTGGGTGTGCGGATGGACGGCGGCTACAGCCAGAAGGAGCGCAAAATGGCCGGCGAGCTGGCCGCCTTCTGGAAGGATGAGGAGCTGCTTTCCGTCCAGATGCTGGTGGACGGCGGCACGGCCAGCTTTGCCTCCCCCCAGCTCACCGGCGGCAGCGCCTACGGCGTGAATACGGAGACGCTGGGGGCGGACCTGGTCCGGCTGGGGGCGGACGACAGCTCCGGGGAGCTGGAGAAAATCGGCTTCAACCTCTTTGACCTGATCGAGCGGGCCATGCCCTCCGAGCAGAAGGCCGAGGACAGGAAGGAGGCCGTCCGCCAGGCCGGGGAGCGGCTTTTTGACGCCATGGAGGTGGAAAAGGGCGGCAAGGAGGCCATCGAAGTCAACGGCGGCGAGGTGGACGCCGTGGTTTACCACGTAGTGGTGCCCAAGGACGCGGTGCTGGACTACTTCGATGCGGTGAATGAGGCCGGAAAGCTGGTGGACCCCATGGAGACCACGCGGAATGTCCTGCTGGCCATGGGCTTTGACGAGGACGACGTCAACGAGATCCTGTCCGGCCTGGACGGGGAGGTTGACCCCTATGCCGAGCTGTTTGACGCCCTGATGCAGGCGATGGACAAGCTGGGCGACCTGGAGCTGGATGTCTGGCTCAGCGGCGGCCGTGTGAGCGCGGTGGAGTACGCCGCCGACGTGGAGGGCAGCCGCGTGGAGCTGGGCCTGTACCTGGGCGGCGCAGGCAGCTATGTGGACGACCTGAGCCTGGAGCTGCGCGTGGACGGCGAGGAGCTGGCAGTGGAGTCCAGCGGCGACCACGCCGGGGAAAGCGGCGTATTCACCGACGAGACCACTTTCCGTTCCGACTCCGGCCGGATCACCTCCCGGCTGCGGTACGAGCCCAAGGCCGACGGCGCCAACCTGAAGTGGGAGCTGGGGGTGGACAGCACCGCCGCGCTGACGGCGGAGGGCCGGCTGGACGCCGGGAAAAACTCCGTGGAGCTCCGGCTGGACCGCCTGTCCGTGGAGGCGGCGGGGGCGGAGCTGGTCACGCTGAAGGGGTCGTATTACCTGGGCCCCTGGGAGGGCGTGAAGGTGTCCCTCCCGGCCCCGGCGCTGCTGGGCGGCATGACGCAGGATGAGCTGATGGAGGCGGCGCAGGACATGGAGGCCAACGCGGAGAGCTGGGCCTATGACCTGCAAACCCGCATCCTCCCGGCCCTGATGGGCTGAGGGGCGCGGCCCGGTACGGCGATGGGCGCGCTGCGTTTCTGGACAACCTGTTGGAAGCTGACATGGGGCAGGCTCCGCGGGCAGCTGTGGCTGCTGGCGGGGCTTGCCCTGTTGTGCCTTCTGCTGCCACTGGGGGCGGGGCGGGCCGCCGAGGGGGTGCTCTCCCAGGGGGTGGAGCTGGGCGGGATCACCCTGGCCATCGCCGCCCCGGAGGGGGACGACACCGCCCGGCAGCTGGAGAAGTATATGGGGGGCATGGAGGACGTGGCCCGGTACTGCCGGATCACGGCCATGGAGACGCAGGAGGCCATGGAGGCGCTGGAGGACGGCGGGGTGACGGCGGTGCTGCTCCTGCCCGAGGGGTTCCTCCGGGGGGTGACGCGGGGGGAGAACCCGGACCTGCGGCTGGTGGTGGCCGGGGACCGGCCCCTGGAGTCCCTGCTGCTGCTGTGGATGGGGCAGAGCGCGTCGGACATCCTGTCCGCCTTCCAGAGCGGGGTATACGCCGTGCTGGACGCCTACGACCAAAACCCGCCCCCCGGCCTGAGCCGGGAACAGGTGATTTTTGACGTCAACCTGCGCTATATCACCCTGGCCCTGGACCGGGGCGGCTTTTTCCGGCAGGTGGAGGGGTCGGCCACCGGGGCCCTGCCCATCCCCCTGCACTATGGGCTGTCCCTGCTGGCCTATTTTGCCCTGGCCGCCGCGCCGCTGTTCCGGCCCCTGTATACGGGGGGCTGGCTGGGCTTCCAGCGCAGGCTGCGCTGCGCGGGCCGGGGCTGCGCCGCGGGCTTTTCCAGCGCC
>CATLEJ010000010.1 GCA_949916125.1 uncultured Oscillospiraceae bacterium | reverse complement strand
GATGGCGGGGATGTCGGACAACACGCCGTAATAGGTGGGCGAGGTGATACAGACCGTTTTAATATCCGGGCGGGCGCTCAGCGTCTCCCCCACCGTCTCCGGCGGGATGGGGCCGGTGACCTCCTCCCCCGCCAGCCAGGGCCGGGACAGGAAGGTGGGGGACAGGTCCAGCAGGGCCAAGGCGTGGTAGACGGAGCGGTGGCTGCCCCGGTCGACGGCCACGGCCCCGCCCGCCCCGGCCAGCAGGGCCAGGCCGGTGTGGATCCCCTGGGTGGAGCCGCCGGTGAGGAACAGGCAGGAATCAAAGCCAAACCGCTCCGCCCAGAGGCGCTCCGCCTGCTGGATCTGGTCCGGCTCCTCCCCGAACAGGTTGCCGGTGGCGCCGTTTTCGGTGTAGTCCAGCTCCGACGGCCAGGAGATGCCCCCGGGCAGCGGCCCGCCGTGGTGGCCGGGCATCTCCATCCGCAGGGGGCGGCTGTCCGACAGGGCCCGCAGGGCATCGTACAGCGGGGTGGGCGCCGCGGGGCCCGCCTCCAGAAAGGCGTGGGCCTTCCGGAGGGTGTCCCGGTCGGAGCCGTGGGTCAGGGCGGCCAGCGCCTCGTCCAGGGGCAGGAAGCGGATGGCCGCCACCTCCTCGGGCTGACAGACCGGCTCCCCGCCCGACAGGCGGGCCAGGAAGAACACCACGTCCTTGGTGATTCCCGGCTTGGGGGAATAGGTGATGGTCTCCCAGAAGCCGTCCACAAATTCCACCGCCAGGCCGGTTTCCTCCCGGATTTCACGCAGGGCGGTCTGGCGCTCCGTCTCGTCCCCCTCCACGTGGCCCTTGCACAGGGTGGTGTGGCCCAGGGTGCTGGTGAGGATCAGGTAATTACGCCCTGTTTTTTCTTCGCGGAAGATCACGGCCCCGCAGCTTTTTTCCCGTTTCATCCTATCAGTCCTTGTCCGTAAATTCCTTCAGCTCGCCCAGGAACTCCTGGTAGTCCTCGTCGCTCCAGTAGAAGGTGAGCTCATCCTCGGTGTACTCCTGGTCGGAGGTGTCCATGAAATGCTCCCCCACGTCGCAGCCCAGCCGGTTCAGCACACACTGGGCGAACTCCCGGAAGAACATCCCGATGGCGGTGATGACGTTCTCGTCCTCCACCACCGGGCGGTGGACAAAATGGGATTTGTCCACAAAGGGGAAGGCGTCCGCGAACTGCATGAAGAACCCGGCGGTGAATTCCTTCCCGTCCAGCAGCCCCGCTTTACACAGAAGGGCCGGGGCGGAGGAAATGGCGGCGAACAGGGTGTCCGCCCCCCTCCCCCGGCGCAGGAACCCGATCAGCTTCTCGTCAAACAGGGCGGGCAGGGGGTTGACGGTGCCGGGGAGGATGACGCAGGCGTAGTCGGACGGCTCCGCCTCGTCCACCGTTTTGGCGGGCGTGACCTGGAAGCCGTCCTCGCTGGCATAGGGCCTGTGTTCACTGGCGATCACGTCGATCCCCTCCCCGAACCAGACGGTCAGGGCGGAGGTGAGGCAGGTGATCTCCTGGAGGGAGAAGCTGGGGTAGACCAGCACGGCGTATTTGTTTTTCTGTTCCATGGGTTTCTCCTTTCTATTCGTCCGTCTCGTCCCCGGCCAGCTCCAGCAGGCGCATCCCCGCCGTCCCCGTGACGGGCAGGGAGAACACGATGGACTGGGCCTTGCTGTTCAGCCCCGCCTTGTCCATAATCGCCCGCATGATCCGGTTTTTGGTGGAGGTCTTCACCACGATGAACACCATCTCCTTTTCGTTCACCAGGGAGAAGCCCAGGAATTTCTCCGCCTTCTCCATGCCGGTGCCCTTGGCGTGGAGGACGGTGCCGCCCCCCGCCTGCTGCTCTCGGGCGGCGTCCATAATCAGCTCGGTGTAGCCCTGGTTGGCGATGACCACCAGCAGCTCGTATTTGGTGTCCTTCAAGGCAGATTCCTCCCCCGCTTCAAAATCCTGGCCGTCGGTGAGGAAGGCCAGGGGCTTCTTCCCCCCGATGCTGCTCAGGGGGATGATAAAGGCGATACCCGTGCCGGGCACGTCGATGCTCAGCTCCCGCTGCATGGCGGACTTCACCGCGCGCCAGGTGGAGCGGGTGACCACGGAAAAGGTGACCACTTTCTCCGTCTTCTCCAGGCCGAAGTAGTCCAGCAGCTCGCTGCGCGCCGTCCCCGCCCCCAGGGCGCTGAGGGTGACGGAGGCGCCCTGCCGGGTGAACAGCTCCAGGAACTGGCGGATCCGGGGCCGCTCGGTGATGCAGACCATGAGGTATAGTTCGTTCATAAGAAAATTTCGCCCCGCTTTCTCAATTCCAAGTTGTCACGCTTCGCCTGTTCGCGACGCGCGGCTTTCGTCGAAGCAAAGTCCGCTTCACTCCGTTTCCGCCTTTGGCGAAAACTACGCTCGCTACCTTGCTTCTCCTCTCCCCGCAAAGCCAAAAGGCGGCTTTGTGGGGGCCCTATTGGGTCCATCCGCGCGGCTCACGACGGCTCAGCGCTCATAGCTCGATAATGGCGTCGTCGTCCAGCTCGTCGAAGGACAGGGCCGGGGCGGGCTGGGCCTTGGCCCCGGTGCGCTGTCGGGCGGTGTATACCATACCCAGCACCTGGATGGCGATCAGGGGCGTCATGGCCACCATGGCCACCACCCCGAAGGCGTCGGTGACGATGTCCCCCCCCACCGCCGCGCACGCCCCCTGGGCAAAGGGCAGCAGGAAGGCGGCGGTCATGGGCCCGGAGGCCACGCCGCCCGAGTCAAAGGCGATGGCGGTAAAGATCTTGGGCACGAAGAAGGACAGCACGATGGCGATGGCGTACCCGGGGATGAGGAACCACAGGATGGAGACGCCCGTCAGCACCCGCACCATGGCCAGGCCGATGGACACCGCCACGCCGATGGACAGGCTGGCCCCCATGGCGGAGGAGGAGACGGCCCCGTCGGTGATCTCCTCCACCTGGCGGTTGAGCACGTAGACGGCGGGCTCCGCCTTGACGATGAAGTAGCCGATGACCATGCCCACCGGGATGATGATCCAGGGGTGGGCCAGCCCCGCCATCACCTGGCCCAGGTAGTTGCCCGCGGGCATGAAGCCCACATTGGCCCCGGTGAGGAACAGCACCAGGCCCACATAGGTATAGACCAGGCCCACGCCGATCTTTTTCAGGTTCCGGGCGGACAGCTTCAGCACCGCCAGCTGGAACGCGCCGAACAGCGCCACAATGGGCAGCAGGGACAGGGCGATCTCCTTGATGTACGTGGGCAGGCCGTCCCGGAACAGGGCCCACAGCTCCACCGAGTCGTTGATTTCGGGCAGGACGGGGGCGGCGTACGCGCCGTCCTCCGGGCGGAAGATCATGCCCAGCACCAGCACCGCCAGGATGGGGCCGATGGAGCACAGGGCCACCAGGCCGAAGCTGTCGTCCGCGGCGTGGCGGTCGTTGCGGATGGCGGAGATGCCCACGCCCAGGGCCATGATGAAGGGGACGGTCATGGGCCCGGTGGTGACGCCGCCGGAGTCGAAGGCCACGGCCAGGAAATCCCGGGGCACAAAAAAGGCCAGCAGGAACACCACGATGTAGGAGCACACCAGCATGGGGGGCAGGGCCACGCCCAGCAGCATACGCAGCAGCGCCAGCACCAGGAACACCCCCACCCCCGCCGCCACCGACAGGATCAGCACCATGTTGGGCACGGAGGGCACCTGCCCGGCCAGCACCTGGAGGTCCGGCTCGGAGATGGTGATGAGGAAGCCCAGCAGGAAGCCCATGAGGATGATGACGGGCAGGCTGCGGCTGCGGGTGACGGCGGTGCCCACCCGCTCCCCCATGGGGGTCATGCTGGCCTCCGCCCCCAGGGTGAAGAACATCATGCCCACCATAAGCATGGCCGCCCCCAGCAGGAAGCACAGCAGGATGCTGGGCGAGATGGGGGCCACGCTGAAGCACAGCGCCAGCACAATGCCCACAATGGGCAGCACCGCCTTCAGCGCTTCCATCAGCTTCTCCTTTAATTTCGGGAGGGAACCGCGCAACTGCGCCACCTTCCTTTCCATGAGGGTATACCCCCACTATTATAATCCTTTCTGGTATTATATCAAAAAGCGGCGGGGATGCCAACGGGAAAAAGGAAATTTCCGGGCAGACTTGACAATTCGACAAAATAGCCGGAAAAAAGCGGTTTGCGGTTGTTTTCGGCGGGTTACTATGATATACTACAGGTGAATATTACACAGGCCGGACGTCCGGCGGAGCGGAGGGACTATGGAGGAAAACAGGACGGCCTTCGGCCGTATGCCAGATGGGACGCAGGTGGATCAGATCACCCTGCAAGATGGGTCTATGGCGTGCCGGATCCTCACCTACGGGGGGGCGGTGCGCTCCCTGACCGTGCCCGACAGGGACGGCAGGCCGGTGGACGTGGCCCTGGGCTTCGACACGCTGGAGGATTACATGGCCCAGGACAAGTACATGGGCGCGCTGGTGGGGCGGTACGCCAACCGCATCGGCGGGGCGAGGTTCACGCTGAACGGCACAGAGTACCGGCTGGCCGCCAACGACGGGCCCAACTCCCTGCACGGCGGGAAGGTGGGCTTTGACAAGCGGGTGTGGACGGTGGAGAAGCTGACGGGGAATTCCGTCACCCTCTCCCTGGTCAGCCCCGACGGGCAGGAGGGCTACCCCGGCACGCTGGACATCCATGTGACCTATGAGTTATCCATGAGCCGGCTGATCATCACTTACCGGGCCAGGTGTGACAAGGATACCGTATTGAATCCCACCAACCACACCTATTTCAACCTGTCCGGCCACGACAGCGGCAGCGTGGAGGGCCAGTATATCCGGCTGTTCGCCTCCCGCTACACCCCCACGGTTCCGGGCTCCATCCCCACCGGGGAGATCGCCCCGGTGGACGGCACCCCCATGGACCTGCGCGCCATCCAGCCCATCGGGGCCCACATCGGCGATCCCTTTGACCAGCTGGCCATGGCGGGGGGGTACGACCACAACTGGGTGGTGGACGACAGGGCGGCTGACGATCAAAGGGTCAGCGACCTGGTGCTGGACGACTGGGAGAAGCAGCTCCGCCACAACTGGGTGGTGGACGACAGGGCGGCTGACGATCAAAGGGTCAGCGACCTGGTGCTGGACGACTGGGAGAAGCAGCTCCGCCTGGCCGCCCTCTCCTTCTCGCCGGACACCGGCATCGCCATGTCCGCGCATACCACCCTGCCCGGGGTGCAATTTTACACGGGGAACTTTATCGAGGGCTGCCCCCCTGGCAAGGGGGGCGCGGTATACGGCAACCGCCACGGCTTCTGCCTGGAGACCCAGTTCTTCCCCGACACGCCCAACCAGCCCGGGTTCCCCCCCTGTGTCCTGAAGGCGGGTGAGGCGTACGAGAGCACCACCAGCTACCGCTTTTTCCGCCTCGCGCCCTCGGCCCTGGGCGTCCGGCTTTAACTGTCAATTTCCGCAAACCGCAGAAAGAAGGAATCACATGACTGCCAACGAAAAAAGAGCGCTGGAGATCAACGCCTGCAAGGTGCGTATGGGCGTCATCGAGGGCACCTATGCCGCCAAGTCCGGCCACCCCGGCGGGAGCCTGTCCTCCGCCGACCTGTTCACTTACCTGTACTTTAAGGAGCTGAACATCGACCCCGCCCAGCCGGACAAGCCCGACCGGGACCGCTTCGTGCTGTCCAAGGGCCACTGCGCCCCGGGGCTGTATGCCGCCATGGCGCTGCGGGGCTTCTTCCCCTGGGAGGATCTGAAAACCCTGCGCCACATCGGCTCCCACCTCCAGGGCCACCCCAATATGCGCTCCACCCCCGGCGTGGATATGTCCACCGGCTCCCTGGGCCAGGGGGTGTCCGCCGCCTGCGGCATGGCCCTGGCGGCCAAGCTCCAGAACAACCCCTGCCGGGTGTACACCCTGCTGGGCGACGGCGAGATCGAGGAGGGCCAGGTGTGGGAGGCGTTTATGTTCGCCCACCACTACAAGCTGGACAACCTGCGGGTGGTCATCGACAACAACGGCCTCCAGATCGACGGCCCGGTGGAGCAGGTGATGAGCTCCTACCCCATCCTGGACAAGCTGGCCGCCTTCGGCTTCGAGACGGCGGAGATCGACGGCCACGACTTCGACGCCATTGAGGGGGCCTTCGCCCGGGCGGGGACGGTGAAGGGCAAGCCCTTCGCCATCCTGATGAAGACCACCAAGGGCAAGGGGGTCAGCTATATGGAAAACCAGGTGGGCTGGCACGGCAAGGCCCCCAACGCGGAGCAGTATGAGATCGCCATGGCGGAGCTGAGGGCCAGGCTGGCGGAATTGGAGGGGTCGTAATATGGCGGACGTGAAAAAGATTGCCACCCGCGCGGGCTACGGCGCGGCGCTGAAGGAGCTGGGCGAGCTGCATGACAATGTGGTGGTGTTTGACGCGGACCTGGCGGGCTCCACCCAGACCGCGGTCTTCGGCAAGGCGTTCCCCAACCGCCACTTCAACTGCGGCATCGCCGAGGGGAACATGATGGCGGTGGCCGCCGGGGCCGCCTCCATGGGCATGGTGGCCTTTGCCTCGTCCTTCGCCATGTTCGCGGCGGGGCGGGCCTATGAGCAGGTGCGCAACTCCATCGGCTACACCGGACTGAATGTGAAGATCGGCGCTTCCCACGGGGGCATTTCCGTGGGGGAGGACGGGGCCACCCACCAGTGCCTGGAGGACTTCGCCCTCATGCGCTCCATCCCCGGCATGGTGGTCATGTCCCCCGCCGACGAGGTGGAGGCCCGGGCCATGGTGAAGGCCGCCTATGAGCACGAGGGGCCGGTGTATATGCGCTTCGGCCGCTCCCCGGTGCCGGTGTTCCACGACGAGGCGGCCTTCCGCTTCGAGATCGGCAAAGGCGAGGTCATGCGGGAGGGCAGGGATATCGCCATCATCGCCAACGGCCTGCTGGTGGCCGAGGCGGTGGAGGCCGGGGAACTGCTGGCCGCCCAGGGGATCGACGCCCGGATCATCAACATGGCCACGGTGAAGCCGCTGGACGAGGAGCTGGTGCTGAAGGCGGCGGAAGAGTGCGGGAAGATCGTCACCTGCGAGGAACACTCCGTCATCGGCGGGCTGGGGGACGCGGTGTGCTCCTTCCTCAGCGAGAGGCGGCCCACCCCCGTGCGGCGCATCGGCACCCCCGATGTGTTCGGCCACTCCGGCCCGGCGGCGGAGCTGCTGCGGCAGTTCGGGCTGTGCGCGCAGGGCATCGCCCAGACCGCCCAGGCGTTTGTCCGAGGCTGAAATAAGGCAAAATAAGGCCCCGGGCCGACGGCCCGGGGCCTTTCGCGTTACGGATTGCGGGCCCGGAAGGCAAGGTACCCCTCCAAAATGAGGGAGGCCGCCACGGCGTCCACGGTTTTTTTGTGGGCCTTCATCCTCTTCCCCGAGGCGTGGAGGATCTGGTGGGCCTCAATGGTGGTGCGCCGTTCGTCCCACAGGCGGACGGGCAGCCCCGCCTTTTCCTCCACCAGCGCGGCGAAGGAGCGGTACAGCTCTGCCCTGGGCCCCTCCGTGCCGTCCATGTTCCGAGGAAAGCCCATCACCAGCTCCCCCACCTGGCGCTCCGCCGCGATTTTGGCGATCTCCTCCGCCACCCGTTCGGCCTGGCGTCCCTGGATGACCGCGGTGTACCCTGTCAGCAGCCCGGCGGCGTCGGACACCGCCACCCCCGTGCGGGCGTCGCCGTAGTCGATGGCCATCACGCGCATAGCGATCCCTCCCGTCATGATGAAGCGTTGGTGAACACATTATAAATAAAAAAACAGCCCTTGACAAGCCCCCGCAGGTGTGGTATGCTATCTCCACCTGTGAGCAGGGCTTTCTTTTTGCGCGCGTTTTTACGGGACGCACGCAAAAACCCTGATCCTCCCCGGGAGGCCGCAGGGAGGCAATGCGCCGATCCCCCGTAGCGGTATGCCGGGCGTGCTGCGCCCGGTGTAAGGCGTCGGATCGGCATAGGCCGTCCGGCGCTTTTTTGCCGGTCAGGCCAAATTCAAAAGGAGGTGCCGAGAATGGCGAAAGCCGGGAACCGTGTAAAGGTCGTGCTGCGCTGCTCCGAGTGCAAGCAGCGCAACTACAACACCAAGAAGAACAAGCGCAACACCACCGAGCGTTTGGAGCTCAACAAGTACTGCCCCTTCTGCAGGAAGCACACCCTGCACACCGAAACCAAGTAATGGGCCGCGGCTCAAACGAAAGAAGGGTTAAACTGAATGTCTGAACAGGAGAAGCGGGATCAAGCCGCTGAGAAGGAGTCCGTAAGCTCCGACAAAAAGGCCAAGGCCCCCAAGGAGAAGAAGAAGGACAAGAAGCCAAACCGCGTCCTGCGCTGGCTCAAGGACCTGAGGGGCGAGCTGAAGAAGGTCACCTGGCCTTCCGCCAAGGATACCGTCAAGAACGTGGGCATTGTCATCGTGTGCGTCATCATCGTGGGCGTGTTCATCTGGGCCTTCGACTTCCTGGCCCGCGAGGTGGTCCACGCTCTGCTCAACCTTTTCAGCTGAACCGGCCATGGCGGACGAACTGAAGTGGTATGTGGCCCACACCTACTCCGGCTATGAGAATACCGTGGCCGTGTCCATTGAGCAGGCAGTGGAGAACCGCAATATGCACGACCTGATCGCCGAGGTGTCCATCCCCCTGGAGACCGTCACCGAGATCACCGACAACGGCCCCAAGACCGTGGAGCGCAAGGTGTTCCCCGGCTACGTGCTGGTGAAGATGATTATGACCGACGAGACCTGGCACCTGGTGCGCAACATCCGGGGCGTCACCGGTTTCGTGGGGGCCGCCAACAAGGCCATCCCCCTCACCGACGAGGAAATCGCCGCCCTGGGCGTGGAAAAGCGCGAGGTGGTGGTGGCCTACAAGGTGGGCGACAGCGTAAAGATCACCGACGGCGCGCTCACCTCCTTCATCGGCACGGTGGAGGAGCTGGACACCGAGCGGGGCAAGGTCCGCGTGGTGGTTTCCATGTTTGGCCGGGAGACCCCCGTGGAGCTGGAGCTGGACCAGGTCGAGACGATCTGAGCGTCCGAGCCGTCGTGAGCAGCGCGGATGGAGCAGAGCGAGGGCGAGCGCAGGGCCGCGTAAGCGGGCCGGAGACCAGCCCGAGTCGTAGCGAAGCCGCGCGCCGCGAACAGGCGAGGCGTGATAACAAAAACAAGAGGCGGGTAAGACCCGCCCGTGGGAGGAGCCCCCGAAGCGGGCTCCGCAACCACCACATTTCATGTAGGAGGTGCTGTTTCAAATGGCACAGAAAATTACTGGATATGTCAAGCTGCAAATCCCCGCCGGCCAGGCAACCCCGGCCCCCCCTGTGGGCCCCGCCCTGGGCCAGCACGGCGTGAACATCGCCGCCTTCACCAAGGAGTTTAACGAGCGCACCAAAAAGGACATGGGCCTGATCATCCCCGTGGTCATCACCGTGTACGCCGACCGCTCCTTCACCTTCATCACCAAGACCCCCCCCGCCCCCGTGCTCATCAAGAAGGCCTGCGGCATCGAGTCTGGCTCCGGCGTGCCCAACAAGACCAAGGTGGCCACCCTGTCCAAGGAGGACTGCCGGAAGATCGCCGAGACCAAGATGCCCGACCTGAACGCCGCCTCCATCGAGGCCGCCATGAGCATGATCGCCGGCACCGCCCGCTCCATGGGCGTGCTGGTGGAAGAATAAGGGAGAGGAGGAACAACAATGGCTAAGAAAGGCAAAAAGTATGTGGACAGCGCCAAGCTCATCGACCGCGCCGCCCAGTATGACGTGAACGAGGCCATGGACCTGGTCATCAAGACCGCCACCGCCAAGTTCGACGAGACCGTGGAGCTGCACGTAAAGCTGGGCGTGGACTCCCGCCACGCCGACCAGCAGGTCCGCGGCGCCATCGTCCTCCCCCACGGCACCGGTAAGACCGCCCGGGTGCTGGTGTTCGCCAAGGGCGACAAGGCCGACGAGGCCCGCGCCGCCGGCGCCGACTTTGTGGGCGATATGGACATGGTGGAGAAGATCCAGAAGGAGAACTGGTTCGACTTCGACGTGGTGGTCGCCACCCCCGACATGATGGGCGTGGTGGGCCGCCTGGGTAAGGTGCTGGGCCCCAAGGGCCTGATGCCCTCCCCCAAGGCCGGCACCGTCACCCCCAACGTGACCCAGGCCGTCAACGAGATCAAGGCCGGTAAGGTGGAGTACCGCCTGGACAAGACCAACATTATCCACTGCCCCATCGGCAAGGTGTCCTTCGGCGCGGAGAAGCTCAGCGATAACCTGAACGCCCTGATGACGGCCATCGTGAAGGCCAAGCCCGCCGCCGCCAAGGGCCAGTATGTCAAGAGCTGCGTCGCCGCGTCCACCATGGGCCCCGGCGTGAAGCTGAACACCGGCAAGTTCGCGTAAGAAGCGCGAGCGTAGACACGCCGTTTCGGATGGACCGGAGCGAGAGCGAGCGATGGGGCCGCAAGGCCCCAGAGACCAGCTCGAGTCGGAGGGAAGCCGAAACGAAAGCGTGTCCAACGCGAGCGTGACAACTGGGAACATACGAGGAAAAGCCGCCGGCAATCGCCGGCGGCTTTTTCATTCCAATCCCTCAAAAAACTCGTTGAACTCCACGTCAAAAATCTGCTTCAGCGCAACCAATTCACTTACTTTGATATTCATCCGATTGGTTTCCAGCTTCGCGTAGGTGCTTTTCGATATCTCAAGCCCCATGATCTGCATCTTCGCAATGGTTTGTTCCTGGGTCAGCTTTGCAGCCTTGCGCAACCGACTGATGTTGTGCCCAATATCCAAATCAGGTCTTAATTTCTGCATGATATCACCGCAAAATTCGTTATAAGGAATTTTTCTTGATTTTAGCAAATTCCAGTGATATAATGTTTCGTAATAAAGAAACATTTATGCAGGAGTTGGGCCTAATGAAGAAACTTCCTCAGGCTGTACGAATTATAATTGGCGCAGCCGCGCTGGCTGGTTCCGCTGTCTTGTCATGGATTCTGGATTACTTTATCGGAAACGTCTCAATGCTGGTTATCATTCCGGGAGGCATCGCTTTCGCGGTACTGAATCCGGAATTGATGGACGGGAAATAAAATTATTCCCATACACCCAAAGGGCCGCCAGCGCCCCCTGGCAGCATACTCAGCACGCAAACCACGGCTCCCGGGGCCAGGAACACCAGCCCGCGCGCCGTTTTTTGTGCGGGGTTTTTGGCTTTTTTGGGCAGAAGGGATTGACAAGAGGCGGGGTTTGTGCTATCATGTGCAAGCTGATGTTTGCGGATGCGCCCATTTGTGCGGGTGTAGTTCAATGGTAGAATCCCAGCCTTCCAAGCTGGTCGCGTGGGTTCGATTCCCATCACCCGCTCCAGCGTCGGGGCAAAGTCCATTCCGCGTGGGACGCCCTGCGGGTATCCCACGCTCCGTTCCCTTGCCCTTCCTTTCCCCACAAAGCCGAAGGGCGGCTTTGCGGGGGCCCCGTTTGGGCGCAAAGTCCGCTTGGATTCGTTTTCCTGCCCCGTTTTCTCTTTTGATACGCGCCTGTAGCTCAGGTGGATAGAGCAACTGCCTTCTAAGCAGTGGGCCAGGGGTTCGAGTCCCTTCAGGCGTGCCAGGTCGTCGGGGCAGACTCCGCTTGGTTCCGTTCCCTTGCCCCGCCTCTCCCCACAAAGCCTGGAGGGCGGCTTTGCGGGGGCCCTTTGGGCGGCGGCCGCTGTTTCGCGCAAAATCTGGATATGGTGGGTATAGCTCAGATGGCAGAGCACCGGATTGTGGTTCCGGGTGTCGTGGGTTCGAGCCCCATTACCCACCCCATACCGTGGCTGAGGGCCGGAGCGTCCGCTCCGGCCCTTGCCTCACCGCCATATTGGGGTGTAGCCAAGTGGTAAGGCACGGGACTTTGACTCCCGCATTCGCTGGTTCGAGTCCAGCCATCCCAGCCAGCTCAGAAATTCCCCTTACCGCTCCGCTTCCCGCCTGAAGGGCGGCGGAAAGCTGCGCCGGACGGGAAATTTTTTCGCTTCCCCACAAAGCCTGGAGAGCGGCTTTGCGGGGGCCCCGTTAGGGCAAAGCCCAATCAATCCTTTGCGCCTCCTTTCCCCAGGCCGCCTGAAGGCCGGCGGCCCGGGGCCCCGTCGAGATCGGATCGGCGGCCTGCGCCTGCGGCTGGGCCGCCTCGATTTCCTCCCCTTGCACAACCTGATATGACCCAGTAGCTCAGTTGGTAGAGCAACGCCCTTTTAAGGCGAAGGTCCGGGGTTCGAGTCCCCGCTGGGTCACCAAAAAGGAAGACACGCTGTAAGCGTGTCTTCCTTTTTGGGTTTCGCTCCTGTTGGTCGCTCCACCCTTCGGTGATTTGAATGCTCGGCGGCCAAGAATTCCGCCTGCGCAATTCTCGGCCGCTGCGCGGCTGCCCTCATCTGTTGTCCTGGCCGGCGGGGGGAGGGGCCTGGGTTTCCTTGGGAAGCTGGGGGTGGGTGTGGACCGTGCCGTCCGCGCAGTAGGGGCAGTCGCTGTCGTAATCACCCACGCTGTCCTCGTAGTTGGGCTCGCCCACGCTGTAGTTGGGGGCGGCCTCCCAGGGGTGGGCCAGCACCGCGCCGTCGGCAGTGATACGCTGGGCCGCCACCCCGTCCACGATGATCAAGCGGGCGGCGCGGCTCACCAGGTTGCAGACACTGTCTACATCCGAGCCGGTGATATCAAAGCGGAAGCCGTATCCGTCGTGGAGGAACTCCACCCGGCGGTCACAGCCATCCCTGCCGTCGTGGCCCCAGGCGGTGACGGGCACATCCCAGAGCTGGTTGACCACGCCGTCCTCCCCGTAGCCAATGCAGGTGGGGGGAAGGGTGTCCCCGGCGGTGAAGGCAAACTCAAAATGATCCATCGGCCCCTTGTAGCCGTTGATGAACGCGCCCCAGAAGGAGCCGTCCTCTCGCCACGCGGCCCAGCCGGTGATCTCGTACCCCCCCCAGGCCAAGTGGGCGGACAGGGCGTCCTCCCCGCCGAACAGGGCGGCAAAGTCCGCCTGGGTGAGCTCCCGCTTCACGCTGCCGGGGGGTACGTCCCAGTCCAGCGCCATCTGGCTCTGACTATTTGCCATGCCGTACTCGATATAGGGCAGCATGAAGTAGGATACCACCGTAGCCGGGCCGTTGTCCTCCCCATACACCTCGTAGCCGCCGATGGTTTTCATCCCCGGATCCAGGCTCTCGCCGGGTCCTTCGATGGCGATGTCGGGCTGGCCCAGCTCCGTGCCCTCCGGCTGGCCGGCAGGCTGGAATTGATTGGCCACCGCGTTCCAGCCGCCCTGGCCCAGCCCGTAAGCCCCCACGCCAACCACAAGGGCCAAGGCCGCCGCGGCCGCGCCGTACTTCTTCCAGGCCGCCGGGCGCTTGTTCGGCGCCTCCAAATTCAGCAGGCGCTGATGGAGGGTGTCGGAAACCTTCCGGTCGTCCATATACTCAATGTATTTTTTCATATCTATTCTCCTTTTCGTCGCCACAAGATCCGTTCAACTCTGTTTCCTCCTGACGGGAGAGCCGCGTTTGCCGCGGGCCCCTCATTCCAAATACCGCCTGAGCGCTTCCCGGGCGCGGCTGAGGTGGGAGCGCACCGTGCCGGGCCGCTGGCCCAGGATGGCCCCGATCTCCTCCGAGGTATAGCCCTCGTAGTAGTGCAGGTGTACCGCCGAGCGCTGGTTGGCGGGCAGGGTGAGGATGGCCTCCATGAGCTCCCGCCCGCCCTCGTCGGGGGCCGGGTACACGTCCAACAGCTCCACCGCGGGGTGGCGGCGGCGCATCCGCAGGATGCTCTTGCAGCGGTTGGCCGTCACCTTCAGCAGCCACGCCTTTTCGTGCTCCCCATCCCGCAGCTCCGGGCGCTTTTCCAGATAGCGCAGGTAGGCGTCCTGCACCGCGTCCTCCGCCTCCTGGGCGTCGCCCAGAATGGCCAGGGCGGCGCGGTACAGGGTGTTTTCATGCTTGTTCACCAATTCTTCCAACCGGTTGGAGTGGTCCAAGGGTTTCCCCTCCTTTCGTCGGCGCAGCCCGCGCGTCCGCCCCGCTGCGCCTCCTTCCCCCGCGAAGCCTGAAGGGCGGCTTTGCGGGGGCCCCTTCTGCCTATAACACGCCGCAGCCCCGCCGATTGTTGCAGGGGCGCGTTTTTTTCTTCTGGTTTTTTCTTCCCGCCTATGATATACTATCTTTACCTACTGCGCAATGATGCGAAAAGGAGAACCCGTTATGGAAAACGAACTGCGCCTTGCCGTCCTCATCGACGCGGACAACGCCCCCCGCACTGCCCTGCGGGAGATCATGGCGGAGGTGGCGGTGTACGGCTCGGCCACCATCAAGCGCATCTACGGCGACTGGACGGCCCCCAACATGGGCAGCTGGAAGCCCCTGCTGCTGGAGCACGCCATCACCCCCTTCCAGCAGTACAGCTATACCACCGGCAAAAACGCCACCGACTCGGCCATGATCATCGACGCTATGGACATCCTCTACTCCGGCAACTGCGACGGCTTCGTGCTGGTGAGCAGCGACAGCGACTTCACCCGGCTGGCCACCCGTCTGCGGGAGGCGGGGATGAAGGTGTACGGCATGGGGGAGAAGAAAACCCCCAAGCCCTTCATCGTGGCCTGCGACAAGTTCGTCTACATCGAGTCCCTGAAGGCGGCGGAAAAGCCCCAGCCCCCCGCCCCCGCCGGCAAGAGCGCCAAAAAGAAAGCCCCCGCCCCGGCGGAGTCCTCCGATCTGTCGGTACAGGAGCTCATCGCCCAGTCGGTGGAGGACCTGGCGGACGAGGACGGCTACGCCTACCTGGGCGACCTGGGCACCCTGCTGATCAAGAAGCAGCCCGACTTCGACGCCCGGAACTACGGCTTCGCCAAGCTGTCCAAATTCATCGCCGCCCTGGACGGCTTCGAGATCGACGAGCGGCACAACGCCAAGTACCAGGGCACCCAGGTATTTGTGCGGAACAAAAAATAAGAAAAAAGCCGACGGGAGGATCGCGGTGAAAAACGTGCTGAAAATTGCCGGTATTCTTCTGCTGATCGGGATCGTCGTGATCATCGTCCTGCTGAAATACGCGGCGGGCAGGCCCGCCGCGCCCACAGACTATCAGCGGAAGGTGGAAACCGGCGGCGAGATCGAGGCGGCGTATCTGGCCAGCGGGAGCTTTGAGGTATCCGTTTATGAAGAACCGGTATTGCAGGTTTTCAAAAAATATGTGATTTACTATCCGGCCGAACTTGAAACGTCGGAGAAGCAGTATCCCGTAATTGTGATCTGCAACGGGAGCGGAACGCCCATCTCAAAATATCCCACTGTGCCAAAGCACTATGCCTCCTGGGGTTTTATCGTGATCGGGACGGAGGAGGAACACGCGTGGAACGGCTTTGGCGCGGAGATGAGCGTCAGGCATCTGCAAAGGCTCAATGACAATGAGCAGATCGAAGAAGGAAAGGCAAATATCTTTTATCAAAAAATTGATCTGTCCAACGTCGGCATTGTGGGGCACTCCCAAGGCGGCGTCGGCGTGCTCAACGCCATTACAGCCCAGCCGCATAAAGATACATATAAAGCAGCCGTTTCCCTGTCTCCCACAAATAAGGAATTGGCCCATGCCCTGGAATGGGACTACGACGCCACGCTTGTGAACGTCCCAATCCTGCTGATCTCCGGGGCAGGCGGTGGTGACGATTGGGTGGTAACGGGGGAGCAGCTGAAAAGCATCTACAGCGATATCCCTGCTCACAAAATCATGGCACGCAGAAACAATACGGCCCACAATGAGGTTCTGTACGCTCCAGACGGCTACGTAACCGCATGGTTTATGTGGCAGCTGCAAGGTGACCAGAACGCCGCAAAAGCGTTTGCCGGGGACAAGGCAGAGCTCCTGGTGAACCCGCTTTATCAGGATCAGCGGGCGGAGTCCGCCGCCGCCCGGTAGTCGTCTGAACCCGCCTGTGTTACGGTTCGAACCAGCCAAAGGCCGGCGCTCCGCCAGGAGCGCCGGCCTTTGGCCTCTTATTTCTTGTCCAGACGCTTCATCACCGCGTCCTCCAGCTTATCCCCGTACTTCATGGCCAGCAGGAACGCCGCCAGCCCCAACGCCCCCAGCAGGGCCATCCCCCACCAGGGGATGGCCACCGTGGCGCTGCCCACCGCGCAGGACACCAGCAGCCCCCAGGGCCGGAAGACCGCCACCAGCAGGAAGAACCGCTTAAAGGAGATGTCGGTAAGCCCCGCCAGGATGCACAGGATATCGTCGGGGAAGAAGGGGAACAGGAAGGCCAGGGCCAGGAACACGTCCCGCTTCCGGCGGATCACGTCCAGGTACTTGCCCGACGCCTTTTCGCTGACGAATTGCCCCACAAAGCCCTGCCCCAGCGCCCGGGCCAGCCCGAACACGATGGCGGAGCCCAAAGCCACCGCCCCCCAGGTCAGCAGGAAGGAGGGCCACAGCCCGAACAGGTAGGCCCCCGCCGCCGCGGTGAGGTTGCTGGGGATGGGGGCGATGACCACCGAGGCCAGCTGGATGCCGAAATAGGCCAGGTGGGACCAGGGGGCGCACCGGGCGATATATTCCCCCAGCTTCTCCTGGGAGCCGGCGGCCTCAAAGAAGCCGGTGGCGTACAGCGCCCACACGCTGCCGCCCAGAATGGCGGCGGTCAGGATCCAGAGAAGGAGTTTGCCCCACTTGCTTTCCATCAATACCCCTGCTTTCCAGGCGGCCTGCACGCCGCCTGTGGATATTATTTCCAAATGAGAAATTCGGAAATAATAACATTTGATTTAAGCCGTTTTGCTCGCCGCCTACGGCGGCAACCGCAAAACATGGCGTATATTACTTCCGACCTTTCGGTCCGGAATTAATATTATAGCGGATTTGGGAAAAAGCGCAACAAAGGTTCCTTTAGGAAATCATGAAGATTTGTTTAGGGAGCCGCCGGGCCGGCCGGGGGCGTGGGAGATTTCCGCGCAGGCCCTTTTCAGGGGGAGCGTTTTGTGGTACAATAGCCGCAAGCGGCTTATCGTACAGGATTGAACCGATGTACCACAACGGCGCTTTGCGCCTGTGGTACAATGTCAGCAATCGCCGCGCACAGGCGCGGCAGCCCGCATGGAAAACACACCCCGCCGGGGTGGGAAGGAGGACGCATTATGCCCGGGAAAGAGGAATTTATCGGGATCTATCGGGAGTACATCCACCGGGAGGGCTCGGAGGAACTGCTGGACTATCTGGAAAACAAGAGCGACTTTTTCACCGCCCCCGCCTCCGCACGGTTCCACGGCTCCTACGCCGGGGGGCTGTGCGACCACAGCGTCAACGTGTTCCGCTGCCTGGAGGCGTACCTGGCCCGGGACCGGGTGAAGGAGGTCTACGGGGTGGAATACCCCATGGAATCCGTGGCCATCGCCGCCCTGCTCCACGACCTGTGCAAGGTGGGGTGCTACCGGGCGGGCACCCGGAACGTGAAGGACGACGCCACCGGCAAATGGAGCAAGGTGGACACCTTCTACTACGAGGATAAGCTCCCCTACGGCCACGGGGAGAAGTCGGTGTACATTATTTCAGGGTTCATGCGCCTCACCCGGGAGGAGGCCATGGCCATCCGCTGGCACATGGGCTTTTCCGGCCCGGAGGACGACCGGGTGGTGGGGCAGGCCCTCCAGCAGTACCCGCTGGCCTTCGCCCTGGCTACCGCGGATATGGAGGCATCGTATTTCCTGGAAGGAAAATAAGAAGAAGCCCCTCCCCGAGGAACGGGAAGGGGCCTTTTTCTATCCTGCGCCCGCCCCGACGCCGACGCAAAACAGATCATTCAGCATTACTATGGTAACGGTTTCAAGCTCTTTTTCGGTTCCTTTTTCTCTCGAGAAAAAGGAACTCACTTCTGGAGCTTGGAGAACGCCCCGGAGTTCATGCTCAGGCCGAACTCGCCCGGCTCGTTCTCACCGGTGTAGCCCTTCTTGAAATTCAGGCTGCCCTGGGCTACCTCCAGCTTGTACACGGGGGAGTATTCGTTGGAGCCCTGGGCCTCGGTGGCGCCCATCTCCTTCACGTCGTCCCAGGTGAGCTCCTGGTAATCCTTGCCGTTGTACATGATGGTGAAGTTTTTGGCGGCGTCCTTGCGCACGTCCACCCGGCACACCACGCCGCCCTCCTTGGCCATCTTCTCCTCCTCGTCGAGGTTCACGTGGGTGTCGTCCGTCTTGTTCTTCTGGAAAGGCACCCACACGGACACAGAGAACTGGTCGCCGGACCCCTTTTCGCTCTTGCGGATGGTGAAGTAACAGGCCACGTACTTAGCGTCCGGCCTGATTTCGTTCTGGGTGCCGGAGAACTTCACGTCCCAGCCCCAGCCTGCCAGGTCGGTGACGCTGGTCTGGCCCAGGGCGATGGTGTGGCCATCGATGGTGATCTCCATGGGCATATCGGGCTTAGAGCCGATCATGTCGCAGGCGGTCAGGCCCAGCGCCATCACCAGGGCCAGGGTCAGAAGGGTCGCGCGTTTGATCAGATTCATGTGCTTTTCTCGCTCCTATCCTCATAATTTCACCAGATTTTGGCAGAAAATCCGCCGTCGTCCGATTCCAACCTATGTGTCGGCAGGGCCGTGAACTTGATAAGAGGGGAGATTCTTAAGATTTTCTGAAAGCGGCAAAAAGCGGCCCCCCGTCCTCCGGCGGGGGGCCGCGCCTTATGGATAGATGCCGTCCAGCACTTTGATGGCCTGGGCCACGGCGTGTTCATCACAGTGACTCAGGGGGGAAGCGCCCCGCGCCGCCAGCCAGTCCCTGACCTCCGGCGCGCAGTTGGCGGGGGCGAAGGGGAGGGCGCTTAGGGCCAGCATGGGGATGTCGTTCTGGTTGTCCCCCATGCAGTAGAGGTTTGACCGGGGGATGTGGAGAAGCTCCGCCGCCCGCAGCGCCATGGCCCCCTTGTGGCAGCCCTTGGCGGTGAGCTCCAGCAGGTAGGGGTTGGAGAAGATGGCCTCGAAGCTGTCCCCCCAGCACCGCAGCAGGTGGGCCTGCACCGCCAGCAGATAGGGGTGGTCCTGCTCCAGCAGCACCTTGATCCAGGGGGTGGGCATCTGGCCGATGGGGCGGGGGATCTGGATCCCGCCCACCTTGCTCAGATGGGCGGTGGTGACGGCGTTGGGGTTGTGGACGTAGATTTCCTCCCCGTGGTAGGCCTCCACCGCCAGATCGGGGAACACCAGGCACAGCTGGGCCAGCCGGGCGGGGGCGTCCCCGTCCAGGTGGGTCTCCACCAGACAGCGATCCGTCTGATAGTCGTACAGCATGGCGCCGTTGGACAGCACCACCGGGGCGTTGAGCTCCAGCTGTTCCCGCCCGATCTGGGGGGTGAAGGTGCGGTGGGCCCGGCCGGTGGCGATGGAGAAGCGGCCGCCGTTTTCCATGAAGTAGCGGATGGCGGCGCGGTTTTCCGGCGAGACGGTGTGGGTGCTATTATATAAGGTGTCGTCGTAGTCGGAGTAGAACAGCACTCCGTCGAATTTGCCCACAAAAATCAATCCTTACGTGAAAGGTTCCCCGGCGGGGGATCGCTCCGGGGGTGGGGCGCAGGCCCCGGGCCGCGGAGCCGGCCCCGCGGCGGTTTTCATTGTAGACGAAAGCCGTGCCCCTGTCAAGGGGGCGGGGGGCCGGGGCGAAAGCGACGAAAAAAGGGACCAAATTTTGGCGGTTTTGCCGGATACACCAGAGAATGTGCCGTCCTGCCCCCAAATACGGCAAAACATAACAAGATATGCCCGCCTGCCCCTGGACGGCCCGCCGGGGGGCGGAAAATCAGGGGTTGACGAATGGGGGAAATGGGTGTAGGATAACACTGTAACCATTTTGTAACTGTTTGGGAAGCTTTGTAACCGATGGCGCGGAGGCGCCGGGGCCCACAATGACGGGTTCGTTTTGTTGAATAGAAAGACAGCAACAGGAGGGACAGCCGTGAAGCACACACACGACAGCCGAAGCGCAGACGTGGAAACATCCGCCGTGAAGGGCGAAGCCGATGCAAAAGATCTCCAGGAGGGCGGCCGGCCGGAGGCCGCACCGCCCCGGTCCTGGAAGCAGTATATTGAGCAGACCATGCCTGCCCAGGGGCAGGGGGAGGTCCGGGAGGAAGCCCCGCCGAAGCAGGCGGGCCCCGACGTGAAGAAGGAGGCCAGGGCCGCGCTGGACCGGGCCGGAAAATGGGCGGGCAAGGCCGGGAAGGCCGCCCTATCTGCCGCCGGGGCCGCCTGGGACAGGGTGAACGACCTGACCGCCGGGGGCTGGGACAGGGTCAGCCAGGCCGCCGGGAAGATCCGCAGCGTGGTGGCCCGCCATCCGGTGTCGCCGCTGCTGTATGTGACAGTGCTGGCGGTGGGCATCGGCTGGGTGTCCTTCAAGGGCACCTACGCCCGGGCCTATGTGATGGAAGTCAACGGGCAGGAGGTGGGCCTCGTCTCTAACGAGGACGAGGGCAAGGCCATCGTGTCCAATGTGGAAACCCGGGCCGCCAGTGTGCTGGGCGAGGACTACGACTACCAGCCCCAGGTCACCTTTACCCCGGCCTACGCCGCCCCCGACGCCCTGTGCGACGCCGTGGCGGTGGAGGACGCCCTGTTTGACGAGGTGGGGGCCTATATGACGGCCTACGCCATCTCGGTGGACGGGGTGGAGCTGGGCGTCGCCGCCGACAAGGGGGAGCTGTACCGGATGCTGGACGAGATCGCCCAGCCCTATATCCCCGCCGACGCGGTGCGCTACGAGTTTGTGGAGGACGTGCAGATCTACCCCGTGGAGCTGCCGGCCAATACCCAGTTCGACGTGGAGTCCATCCGGACAGAGCTGTCCGCCCTGCGGGTGGAGCAGGCCACCTACGAGGTGAAGAAGGGCGACACCTTCAACGCCATCGCCTACTCCCTGGACATGATGCCCAACGAGCTGTCCGTCCTCAACCCGGACGTGATCGTCAACAAGCTGTGGGTGGGCCAGGAGCTCATCATCCAGCAGGCGGTGCCCCGCCTGTCCGTCCGGGTGGTCACCAACGAGACCTATGACCAGGTGATCCCCAGCCCGGTGGAGTATATTGAGACCGCCGAGCTGTACGTGGGCGACACCAAGGTGAAGGAGCAGGGCGAGGACGGCATGGCCCTGATCAACGCCCAGGTCACCTATGTGAACAACGTGGAGATGGACCGGGAGGTGCTGAGCAGCACCACCACCAAGGAGGCCACCACCACCTACACCTACACCGGCACCACCCCCCGGCCCGTCACCGCCTCCAACGGCTACTTCATCTGGCCGGTGCGGGGCACCATCACCTCCAACTTCGGCGGGCGCAACCTCTGGGGCAGCTATGACTTCCACCTGGGGATCGACATCGCCGTCCCCATGGGCACCGGCATCAAGGCCGCCGACGGCGGCACCGTCATCAAGGCGGGCTGGAGCGGCAGCTACGGTATCCTGGTGGCCATCCGCCACGACAACGGCATCGTCACCTACTACGGCCACAACTCCGCCGCCCTGGTGAGCGTGGGCCAGAAGGTGTACCAGGGGCAGATCATCGCCCGGGCCGGTTCCACCGGGAACTCCAGCGGCCCCCACTGCCACTTCGAGGTGCGGGTGAACGGCACCAGCGTCAACCCCAGAAATTACCTCTGAGCCTGGGACAATCCGCAATTTCGCCTCCGGCGTGTGCCGGGGGCGAAATTTTTTGAAAAAATATCGAACAAATTTCCGAAAACCCCTTGACAAACTCGAACTAACATATTATTATCAAGAAAAAACGAACAGAAATTTGAGGAACCCCGTCAAAATATGCCGCTTTATGGGACACGAGATGCGGTATGCTGAGGCCAGACAGAACAAAGGGAGGCTTTGAGCAATGAAACACACCATTTATTTGACGGACCAGGCGGCCTGGCGGGAGCGGGCCGAGGGGCAGCGGCTGGAGCGGGCGTCCGGCGAGGCGCGGCCGGCGGGGCCCTGCTGGTGGGAGACGGGGACCGGCACGGCCGGGACGGGCAAGGTGATCGACCTGGCGGCGTGGAAGACGGAGAACCTGATGGAGCTGGACGAGCTGGACGTGGCGGAGGAAACCGACGGCTTTGACGGCTTGGAGAGCGGCCTGGCCGCCTACGAGGGCCGGGAGCTGCACCGCCGCCCCCGGCAGAAGCACCGCGCCGCGCTGGCCCTGGGCGAGCTGGCGGCCACCCTGTCCGCCGCGGGCGTGATGGTGGCCATGATCCTCCGGGTGCTGGTGTTCTGACAGGGACGGAACGGAATATAGACGGAACGCGGGGCGGGAAACCGGCCCGCTTTCGTTTTTTGCGATAAAAAGGGGATAGGGGGGTAATTTCTGCTTTACAAATGGGAATAAATATGATATGCTTCCAAAGTACGCCCCGATAAGGGGCGCCCGCCGGCTTAGTTTTGGGACAACGCCGCGAAACGCGGCACTCACCCGCCCATCACCCAGCGGCAGGGCAATCAAATCGGAAAGGTGGAATCCCCCATGATCCGCAAGGACCAGAAGACGGCCGTCATCGAGGCCAACCGCACCCACGAGACCGACACCGGCTCCCCCGAGGTGCAGATCGCAATCCTCACCGCCCGCATCCAGGAGCTCACCGAGCACCTGCGGGTGCACATCCACGACAACCACAGCCGCCGCGGCCTGTACAAGATGATCGGTAAGCGCCGCAAGCTGCTGGACTACCTGGCCAAGAAGGACATCGAGCGCTACCGCGCCATCATCGCCAAGCTGGGCATTCGTAAGTAAGCAGGAAGCGCGGAGCCGTCGTGAGCAGCGCGGATGGAGCGAAGGCAAAAGCCCAGGGCCCGCAAAGCGGGATCGGGTTTTGCCTGAGTCGCAGCGAAGCCGCGCGTGGCGAACAGGCGCAGCGTGACAATGCCCGTTACCGTAAACAAAGGGCGGCGCGGGTGACCGTGCCGCCCTCTCCCATTAGAGCCGCACTTTTAGCAGTTGAACATGGGTCCTGGCAACAGTCGGGGCTTGTGTTCAAGTGCTAAAAGGAAGCGCGAGGATAGCCGCGCAGGGGAGCTTGGAGCGGAGTGAGGATGAAAAACCAGGATTTGCGCGGCAAATCTGTTTTTTATCCGAATCGAAGCGAAAGCGACCCGGCCGCGCGGCCAATCCGAGTGTGACAAGGTGGCTCCCGGGAAATTTCAAAATACGAAAGGAGCAAACACCCAATGTCAACCGTGATCAAGCACAAGCAGTTCGTCAACCACAAGGTGTACGAGACCACCGTGGCCGGCCGCCCCCTGTCCATCGAGGTGGGCAAGGTGGCGGAGCTGGCCAACGCCTCCGCCCTGGTGAAGTACGGCGAGACTACCGTGCTGGTGGCCGTCACCGCCTCCGCCCGCCCCCGGGATGGCATCGACTTCTTCCCCCTGTCCGTGGACTTCGAGGAGAAGCTGTACGCCGTGGGCCGCATCCCCGGCTCCTTCATGCGCCGGGAGGGCCAGCCCTCCCTCCCCGCCGTGCTGGCCAGCCGCCTCATCGACCGGCCCATCCGGCCCCTGTTCCCCTCCGACCTGCGCAACGACGTGGTGGTGACCTGCACCGTCATGAGCGTGGACTATGACTGCTCCCCCGAGGTCACCGCCATGATCGGCGTGTCCGCCTGCCTGTCCTACTCCGACATCCCCTGGAACGGCCCCATCGGCTGCATGGAGGTGGGCTACTGCGACGGGAAGATCGTCATGAACCCCAACCAGGAGCAGAAAAAGACCTCCCAGATGGACGTCACCGTGGCGGCCACCATGGGCAAGGTGGTGATGATCGAGGCGGGCGCCAAGGAGATCCCCGACGAGATCATGTACCAGGGCATCGTGGAGGCCCACGAGGAGATCAAGAAGCAGGTGGCCTTCATCAACCAGATCGTGGCTGAGATCGGCAAGCCCAAGTTCGAGTACGAGCACGCCGACTTCAACCAGGAGCTGTTCGACGACATCGTGGCCAACTTCCTGGACGAGGCCAAGGCCGCCATGGACACCGACGACAAGAACGTCCGGGAGCAGCGCTGGAACGCCATGATCGACCACTGGCACGAGAAGTACCTGGAAGAATACCCCGACATGGACAAGTACCTGGAGGAGTTCACCTACAAGTTCCAGAAGAAGATCGTCAAGGCCTGGCTCTTGGAGGGCCACCGGGTGGACGGCCGCGCCAAAAACGAGATCCGGCCCCTGGCCGCCGAGGTGGGCGTGCTGCCCCGGGTGCACGGCTCCGGCCTCTTTACCCGCGGCCAGACCCAGGTTTTGTCCGTGTGCACCCTGAACACCCTGTCCGCCGCCCAGAAGCTGGACACCATCTGGGAGGAGACCGAGAAGCGGTATATGCACCACTACAACTTCCCCGGCTACTCCGTGGGCGAGGCCCGGGGGGCCCGCTCCGTCAACCGCCGGGAGAAGGGCCACGGCGCCCTGGCCGAGCGTGCCCTGGAGCCGGTGATCCCCTCCGCGGAGGAGTTCCCCTACGCCATCCGGGTGGTGTCCGAGGTCTTGAGCTCCAACGGCTCCACCTCCCAGGGCTCCATCTGCGGCTCCACCCTGGCGCTGATGGACGCCGGCGTGCCCATCAAGGCCCCGGTGGCGGGCATCTCCTGCGGCCTCATCCAGGACGACGACGGCTCCTTCACCACCTTCATCGATATCCAGGGCGTGGAGGACTTCCACGGCGAGATGGACTTCAAGGTGGCGGGCACCAAGAAGGGCATCACTGCCATCCAGATGGATCTGAAGAACGACGGCCTGTCCCACGCCATCATCAAGGAGGCGCTGGAGATCACGAAGGACGCCCGCTACGCCATCCTGGACGAGATCATGCTGCCTTGCATCGCCGCCCCCCGGCCCGAGGTGAGCAAGTACGCCCCCAAGATGATCACCGTGAAGATCGACCCGGACAAGATCCGGGAGGTCATCGGCAAGGGCGGCTCCGTGATCCAGAAGATCACCGCCGAGTCCGGCGCCCAGATCGACATCGAGGAGGACGGCACCATCCACATCGCCTCCCCCAACGCCGAGGCCTGCGAGATCGCCAAGAAGATGATCGACACCATCGTATTCGTGCCCGAGGTGGGCGCGCTGTACTACGGCAAGGTGGTGCGCATCCTCCAGTTCGGCGCCTTCGTGGAGCTGGCCCCCGGCAAGGACGGCATGGTCCACATCTCCAAGCTGGCCAACCACCGGGTGGCCAAGGTGGAGGACGTGATCAACATCGGCGACATGATCTGGGTGAAGGTCACCGACATCGACGAGAAGGGCCGGGTCAACCTGTCCTACAAGGACGCCCTCCGGGAGATTGAGGAGAAGAAGGCCCGGGGCGAGATCGTGAAATAATATTGTCTGTATCGCAAAGGGCAGGGTGGCGCATCGTTCACCCTGCCCTTTTGTAGGGGCGCATATTATGCGCCCGCGTAATACGGCACATGGGCGGCAGGACCGTGGGCGGATGATATCCGCCCCTACAACGGACACAGGGAGGAAATACAATGCTGTACTTACAGAAAGCCGCCCTCACCGACGGGCGGGACGTGTACGAAATGCTCCAGCGCATCCCGCCGGAGCACGGCTTTCAAAATTCCGCTTACCAGATGAATTATGCCGAATTTCCCGCATGGCTGGCAAAGCGCGTGAATATGGCCCAGGGCATCGGTTTGGAAGACTGGCAGGTTCCCTCTACTACCTGCTGGCTCATGGACGATGGCGTTCCCGTAGCCATGGGCAGCCTGCGCCACCGGCTTACCGATATTTTACGGGAACGCGGCGGCCACATCGGCTATGCCGTGGACAGCGTGAAACAGGGCCGGGGCTATGGCAAGGCCCTGCTGGGTTTGATGATAAAGGAGGCCCGGCGCATGGGCATCACGGAGGAGCTGCTGGTCACCGTCCACCCGGACAACACCCCGTCCCGGCGGGTGGCGGAGGCCAACGGGGGAGAGCTGCGCCGGGAGACGGCGGAGCGGGTGTATTACTGGTTTGCATAACGGAGCGGAGGGAATCACAATGGGAAGCGTCAAAAATATCGTATTTGCCCTGCTGTACCCCTTCCTCAAGCTGTATGTGGGGAGAAAGTTCGGGGACTGGTGGGCGCTGCGGCGGCATCTGCAGGGGACGGCAAAGCCCTCCCGGCTGCTGTGGCGGGCCTGCGACCGCTGGTTCCTGGACCAGGGCAGCTATGTGGGGCGGGACGCCCGGATCGCGGGCACGCCCTGCTTCCCCCACGGGTGCGTGGGCGTGTTCATCTCCAAAAACGCGGTGATCGGGCGGGACGCGGTGATCTTCCAGCAGGTGACCATCGGCTCCAACACGCTAACGGGCACCAAGCGCCCTGGCTCCCCCGTCATCGGGGACGGGGCCTACATCGGCGCGGGGGCCAAGATCATCGGCGGCGTCACCCTGGGCAGCCACTGCCGGGTGGGGGCCAACGCCGTGGTCTATGAGGATATGCCGGACCATTCGGTGGCCCTGTGCGCGCCCACCCGGATCGTCCAGAAGGAAAAGCTGGACAACACCTTCCGGGTGACCATGGACGGGGTGGAGTATGTGAACCGGGACGGACGGCTGGTTCCGGCAGAATAACAGCAGACAGGGGACGGCGGGTGCCGTCCCCTGTTTGCTGCTGAGGTTGTGCAGATCAACCAGAAGATATTTGACAGAGACGGGGGCATTTGTTATAATTGGAAAAGAGCGGCAGTGAGCCGCATGGGCATGGATGGAGGGAGATCATGATGAAAAAGCACTGGCTGCTGATTTCTTCCTGGGCGGTGGCCGCCGTCCTCATCGCCGTCCTTGCGTCCAGGGCCTCCGCCGCCCGGAGGGCGCTGGGCGTGAACCCGCTGGGCACGTTTGGGACGGCGCTGCTGACTGCTGAGAACGGGGCGGTTCGCGGCGACCCCTGCTATCTTGCGTTCGACCGGGACGGCGGGTACGTATGCTATGACAGCTCCGGCCGGCGGCACCATGAGGGGGCCTATACGGTGGACGGGCGGGTGGTTTCCCTCAGCGGCGACGGGGGGGATTTTTCCGCCGTCTATGTGGACGACACGGTCTATCTGTACGGGCCGGACGGCGGCGTGGACGCCTACTTCCGGGTGTCCCAGGTGCCGTCCTATATCGAACCGTCCGGGCCTCTGGCCCCACAGGATGGGACGGGATTTTGAATTTATTTGGGATAGGGCTTGACAAGAGGTGACTATTGTAGTAGTATCTTAGTGTACTATTGCAATAGTCATTTTGCGCGTTCCGCGTGCCGGGAGGTTATTTCCATGGAAAAGCTGTTTGATTCGGAGCTGAAGGTGATGGAGCCGCTGTGGGCGGACGGGGAGCAGACCGCGGGGGAGCTGGCCAAAAAGCTGGCGGCGTCCGCCGGCTGGAACCGGAACACCACCTATACCGTCATCAAAAAGCTGGTGGACAAGGGGGCGGTGAGCCGGACGGACCCCGGCTTCGTCTGCGCGCCGCTGGTGAGCCGGGAGGCCGTCCAGCGCGCCGAGACGGACAGCCTCATCACCCGGCTGTTCGGCGGCTCGAAAACCCAGTTCCTCTCCGCCTTCCTCAGCGAGAAGGGGCTCACCCCGGCGGAGGCCGCCCAGCTGCGGGAGCTCATCCAGAGCCTGGAGACGGGGGGAGCGGTATGAACCAGCTGCTGCAAAACGCCGTGTTGGGCACGGCGCTGATCCTGGCCGCGGCGCTGCTGCGCCGGGTCTTGAAGGGGCGGCTGCTGCCAGGGGCCCGGCTGGCCCTGTGGGGGCTGTGCCTGGTGCGGCTGCTGGCCCCGGCGTTTCCGGAAAGCGGGCTGTCCCTGTGGGGGCTGCTGCTCCGGATGGGGAGCGCCGCGGCGACAGTGCCTGTGATCGACCCGCTTCCCGCGCCCAGCGGGGCGGGGGGAAACCTGCCCAACCTGACCGCCCCGGCCCCCGGGACGGTCAACCCCGGCCTTGCAACCGTGAAGCCCGCCGGGGCCGCCTTTCCCTGGGGGACGGTGGTGCTGGCGGTGTGGCTCGGGGTGGGGCTGCTGCTGGCGGCGCGGTACGCGCTGGGCTGGAACCGCACCCGGCGGGCGGTGGCGGACGCCATCCCCCTGCCAAAGGACGACCCGCGGTATGCCCTCCTGCCCAAATGCGCCCGCCTGCGGGAGGGCGTGATGGACGGCGCGCCCCTCACCTTCGGGGCGGCGCGGCCCACGGTGGTGGTGCCGCCGGGGCTGGACGGCGGGGCGCTGGAGTGCGTGCTGGTCCACGAGGGCGCCCACGCCCGGCGGCGGGATAACCTGTGGCACTACGCCATGGCGCTGGCGCTGGTTTTGTACTGGTGGAACCCGGCGGTGTGGCTGATGGCGCGGCTGCTGCGGCGGGACATCGAGCTGGCCTGCGACCGGGCGGCGGTGAGGAAGTTAGGGGCGGACAGGCGCACGGAGTATGCCGAGACGCTGGTGGCGCTGGCCACCGCGGGGGCGGAGCCCGCCTTCTGCCGGACGTTCGGCCGGAAAGCGGCCGAGGAAAGGATTTTATCCGTGATGAAATTTAAGAAAACCACTGTTTTGGGGGTGGTTTTGTCCCTGGTGCTGGTGGCGGGGGTGACGGTGGCCTTTGCCAGCGGGCCGAAGGTTGTGCCGGACGAGGACAGCACCACGTCCACCGCGCCCAGCACAAGTGTGTGGAGGATGAGCACCGATGGCAACCACGGGCTGAGGTATTTCGCCCTCAACCTGGACTATCTTGAGCAGTCCCTGAACAAGCAGGTGGCCGACGGATCCGTGCTCCGGGAGGAGGCCGACCGAATTGTGGAGCAGGCCCGGGCGCTCTCCGGGAACGGCGAGGAGTTGGAATGGGTGTTCCAGGAGGACAGCGGGCTGGTTCATGACAGCTTGGACGAAAACGGCAATTACCGGCCGGGCTTCAACGTCTTTTATAAGGACGAGGACGGCAAGCTGACCCCCGTGGATCCGGCCACCGTGGTGAGCGGGTTTATTCTCCCCGCGGCGGAGGAGAACGGCTGGGCTGAAGTCGTGGTGTATCGCGGCCGTGCCTACAACCGGGCCGACCTGTCGGCGGAGACGCTGGAGTGGCTGGACTGGTATCGGGCCCTGCCTGATGAGGAGAAGCTGGCGGTGAGCTACGAGCCGTGGGAGCTGCGGGACGGGGAGATCCCCGCCGGGACGGACGCGGAGCAGACCGTGCCCGAGGTTGTACCGGATTATGATCCGAGCACGCAGGATTCCGCCGGGGCGGGCGATGATATCATCTGCGGCCTGCCCACCGCCCCCACCACCAACTGCGGGGTGGAGGGCTGCACCGAGACCCGGATGCACCAGCACTGGGGGGAGGATCGCTGCGTTGTATTGGGGCTCATCTGCCCGGTGGAGGGCTGCGACATTCCCGTGTGCCATGACCACGACGGGGTGACCTACTACTGTAACGGGGCGGCCCACCCCGGCGGCGTGTGCGACGGGAGCTGCCGGGGCTGGAGCCTGACGGCCTGGAACGAGGCGGACACCGCGCCCACTGCCGCGCCCGTGTCCAGCGGGCACCACAGCGATTCCCACCACGGGAACGGCTACCACGGCGGACATCATTAAAAATACCCGGCCCCCGGAGAAATCCGGGGACCTTCTTTGTGCCAAGCCGCCAATCCCCGCAGCTTCAAGCTTCTTTTTTCGCTTCCTTTTTTCTTCTCGAAGAAAAAAGGAAGGCCTTTGACCTTATGGCAGTTCCAACTCCCCGATGACCTCCCGGAGCTGGGCGGCGGAGGCGTTCAGGGCTTCCCGCTCATTGTCCGCCAGGGGGATCTCCAGGATCTGCTCCGCCCCACGGCGGCCCACAATGGACGGGATGGACAGCGCCAGATCCCGCAGGCCGTACTGCCCGCCCAGCACCACCGACACCGGCAGGATGGCCCGTTCGTCCTTCATCACGCACTCCGCGATCCGGGCCACCGCCATGGCGATGCCGTAGTAGGTGGCCCCCTTGCGCTTGATGATCTCGTAGGCGCTGTCCCGGACCTCCTCATAGAGGCGCTGCTCCGCCTCCCGGTGGTTGGTGTGGCCCCGCATGGCGCAGAAATCGTCCAGCGGTACCCCGGACACGTTGGCCCCGCTCCACACCGCCAGCTCGCTGTCGCCGTGCTCGCCGATGATGACGGCGTGGATGCCCCGGCTGTCCACGTTGAGGTGCTCGCCTAAAAGGTATTTGAGCCGGGCCGAGTCCAGCACTGTCCCCGAGCCGATGACCCGGTGGGCGGGGTAGCCGGAGATCCGGAAGGCGGCGTAGGTCAGCACGTCCACCGGGTTGGACACGATGAGCAGGATGCCCTCGAAGGGGCGGGCGGTGATCTGGGGGATAATGGAGTTCAGGATGCCTACGTTCTGGCCGATGAGCTCCAGGCGGGTCTGGCCGGGTTTCTGGTTGGCCCCGGCGGTGACGATGACCAGGGCGCAGTCGGACAGGTCGTCGTAGGTGCCGGCGTATACGTCCATGGCGGCGATATAGGGCAGGCCGTGGCTGAGGTCCATGGCCTCGCCCTCCGCCTTGTCCCGGTTGGCGTCGATCAAGACCAGCTCGGAGAACAGGCCCCGCTGGATCAGGCTGAAGGCGATGGCGGAGCCCACGAAGCCGCAGCCGATGACGGCGGCCTTGCGGTGGTTGAGCATGGGAAAACCCCCTTCCGTTTTGGGGTAGTTTGCCCGGAACGAAGGGGGTGATACTTTTTCTTGAAAGAAAAAGTATCCAAAAAGAACTTGAAACTCGCTGACGAACGTGTCTATGACCTCTACGTTTTTGACACGACGACGATGCCGCGCGGCTTGCAGGGGGGCTATAAATCCAGCCGCTGGTGGCAGTAGGGGCAGAAGGGGATGCCCTTGCCCAGGTTCCAGCCCAGGAACTCGCCGCAGTGGGGGCAGCGCCAGTGGGAAAAGGTGTAGCTGATAAACGCCAGCAGGAGGATGACCGACAACAGGGCGAACACCATGTTGGCCAACAGCGCGGCCAGCACCATGGACAGGAGCATGGCCCCCAGCAGGCCGCGCATAACCTTGCGCGCTTGTTGGAGCTTCATCAGGCTCGCCCCTTTATTGCAGATCGTCCAGCCGGCGGCCGCAGCTGGGGCAGTATTTGGGGACATCCCGGCCCAGGTGCCCGCCGCAGTGGGGGCAGCGCCATAGTCTGAGGTCCACCGCCACGCCGGCTACGGCAAAGGCCAGTGTCAACCAGAGAAACACTATGAATTTTGTGAAGGCCAGCAGAACCACCATCAGTATGCAGGCGGCAAACAGGGCGTAAATCAGGTACTGTACTTGTTTGAGGCTCATTGTTTCCGCTCCTTCCTATTATTGCAGGCCATAGCGGTTCAGCACCGCCGTGAACCAGTCCGGCAGGGGGGCCTCCACCGTGAGGCGCTCCCCGGTGGCGGGGTGGGTGAAGGTGAGCTGGGCCGCGTGGAGGCACTGGCCCGCCAGGCCCGGGACGGGCTTTTTCACGCCGTACACCGTGTCCCCTAAGAGGGGGTGGCCGGTGTGGGCCAGGTGGACGCGGATCTGGTGGGTGCGGCCCGTCTCCAGGCGGCAGGTCAGGTGGGTGAGGCCGTGGGCGCTGTCCACCACCCGCCAGTGGGTGACCGCCTCCCGGCCGTCGGGTGCGACCGCCATCCGCTTGCGGTCGGTCTTGTGGCGGGCGATGGGGGCGGAAATGACGCCGCTGTCCTCCTTGAAGCCGCCCACCGCTACGGCGTGGTACAGGCGGAACAGGGAGTGATCCTGCAATTGGGCCGCCAGGGACAGGTGGGCCCGGTCGTTTTTCGCGGCGATAATCAGGCCGGAGGTGTCCCGGTCGATGCGGTGGACGATGCCGGGGCGCAGCTCGCCGTTGATGCCGGACAGGCTATTGCCGCAGTGGTATAACAGGGCGTTGACCAGGGTGCCGTCCGGGTGGCCGGGGGCGGGGTGGACCACCATGCCCACCGGCTTGTTCACCACGATCACGTCGCCGTCCTCATAGGCCACATCCAGGGGGATGTCCTGGGGGATGAGGTCAATGGGCTGGGGCTGGGGGGGCGTGAGGAGCACCGTGTCCCCTGGCTGGAGGCGGGCGTTTTTCTTCAGCGGCCTGCCGTTTAGGGTCACCCGGCCCTCCTCCAGCCAGCGCACTGCCGCCGAGCGGGTCAGGCCGTCCAGGGCGGCGGCGATCACCGCGTCCGCCCGCCCGGGCTCAAGTACCGTCAGGGGGAAGCTGGGCAGCGTCATCGGGGCTGGCCTCCTTTTTCTCATCCTTGCCCATGTACAGCAGCACATACAGGAACAGCAGGGGCACGCCGACGGTGATGCAGCAGTCGGCCACGTTGAACACGGCGAATTCCATGAACACGGTCTGGAACATATCGGTGACAAAGCCGAACACGGCCCGGTCGATGAGGTTGCCCACGCCCCCGGCCAGCACCAGGGCGGCGGCCCAGCGGCCCAGGGCGTTTTTGAAAAAGCCTTTGACGATGAGCCAGCACATCACCAACACCACCACCGCGGAGGTCAGGGTGAGCAGCCAAGTGTGGGAATTGAGCAGGGAGAAGGCCGCGCCGGTGTTCTGGACGTAGGTGAGGTCCAGAATGTGGGGAATGAAGGGGATGGAACTGCCCAGGGGGATGTGGGCGCGGATCACCAGCTTGGTGAGCTGGTCGCCGGCAACCAGCAGGAGGGCGAGGATGGCGTAACCGTAATACATGGGATCAGCCTTTCTTTTTCGGAATCAACCGGGACTTACCGTGCAAAGGGCCTGTCAAATGAGCCGATTTCAATCAAGTTACCTTCCGGGTCAGCAATATAGCACGTCCTCTGCCCCCACGGTTCCGTTGTGGGCTCCAGCACGGGAACGGCCCCTTTGCCGACGGCCTCCCGGTACTGCTGATCGACCTCCGCGAAGGTGTCCACGTATAGGGCGATTTCAAAATGGCCGTTCAGCCCAGCGACATATTGGTATTTTCTACCGGTCATTTTCTCAAAATTTTTCCGCTCGTAAAGCATGAACAGCGTCCCGTCTTTGATCAAATAGACGTTTACCGCATCTTCGGCCTCTTGGATTTCAAAGCCCAGCACATCCCGATAAAAGCGAATCATCCGCGCCATATCATGGACAAGCAGGCCGACTCCATCAAGCTTCATGGACTGTCCCCCATTCTTCCGTGTAAAAATAACTGCCGGGGCGCGAACCCCGGCAGTTATTATAACACAGCTTTTCTTATTTGGAAAGGGCCTCGTCAATGGCCTGGGCGGCGGTCTTGCCCGCGCCCATGGCCAGGATGACGGTGGCCGCGCCCGTCACCGCGTCGCCGCCGGCGTAGACGTTCTCCCGGCTGGTGAGGCCGTGCTCGTCGGCGATGATGCCGC
>CATLEJ010000009.1 GCA_949916125.1 uncultured Oscillospiraceae bacterium | reverse complement strand
CCCCCCCGCTCAGTCGTCGTCATGGAGGTAGTAGGGCCGCATCAGGCTCTTTTGCTGGGTGGAGTCCTTCTGCCGGTCGGAGCGGGGCGCGGCCTCGATGGGCCGGGGCCGGTCGTCCCGGCGGCGTTTCCGCTTCCCGGACAGGGAGGGCGGCAACACTGGCTCCTTCACCGGCTGAGCCGGAGCTCCCTGCTTCTTGCCCTGACGGCGGGGCTTCTGGCGGCCCTGCTTCCGAACCGGCTCCTGCTCCTGCTTTTTCTGCTGAGGCTGGGGCTGAGGTCGGGTAGCAGGCCTCCGGGGGGCCAGCAGCCGGGCGGTGGCATCCAGGATCACGTCAGAGTCCAGCGGGTTAGGCTTGTAGAAGTCGGTGACGGGCATAGCGGGATCGTCAGGCAGGGTGTCCTCAATGTGCCCCTGGCGCACCCCCCGCCCAATCGGCTTATCCCGCAGAACCAGCGGCTCCTGCTCCGCCGGGGCCATGGCCTCCACTACGGGGGCGTCCGCCTGAGCGGCCCCGCCCTTTTTGCGGCGGCGCTTTTTCTTTTTCGGGGCGCCGGGTTCTTCCTCCAAAGCAGGCGGAACCGGGGCCGCTGCCACCTGGGCGGCGGCCTTTTTACGCTCCTCGGCGCGGGCCTTATTCTCCTCATCCTTCTGGCGGCGGCGCTCCTTGGCCGCGGCCCGGGCCTCCGCGTCCTCGGCGTTGACGGGCCGTCCGTGCTTATCCTTCTGGGGCGGGTCGAAGTTCTCCATGGGATACGGGTGATCCTCCACCACCGGGATGGGCTTGCCCAGCAGCTTCTCGATGGCCTTCAGCTCGTCCTTCTCGTCGAACTGGCAGAAGGAGATGGCCTCCCCCTCGTGGCCCGCCCGGCCCGTCCGCCCGATGCGGTGGACGTAGGTCTCGGGCACGTCGGGCAGGTTGTAGTTGAACACAAAGGGGAGCTGGTCGATGTCGATGCCCCGGGCGGCGATGTCGGTGGCGGCCAGCACCCGCACCCGGCCCGCCTTGAAGTCGCTGAGGGCCTGCACCCGGGCGGTCTGGCTCTTGTTGCCGTGGATGGCGGCGGCGGAGATGCCCCGCTTCACCAGATCCTGGGCGATGCGGTTGGCCCCGTGCTTGGTGCGGGAGAACACCAGGGCGGAGGTGATGTGCCGCTCCTCCATGAGATGGGCCAGCAGCTTGGTCTTGTTGGCCTTGTCCACGTAGTACAGCGACTGCTTGATGACCTCCACCGGGGAGGACACGGGATCCACGGCCACCCGGGCATAGTCGTGGAGCAGGCCGTTCACCAGCCCCATCACCTCCGGGGGCATGGTGGCGGAGAAAAACAGGGTCTGCTTCTTGTCCGGCAGTAGCTTCAGCACCCGGCGTACGTCGTGGATGAAGCCCATGTCCAGCATCCGGTCCGCCTCGTCCAGCACGAAGATCTCGATGTGGGACAGGTCCAGCAGCCCTTGGCCGTGGAGGTCCAGCAGCCGCCCCGGCGTGGCCACCAGGATATCCAGCCCCCGGCGGATGGCGTCCACCTGGGGCTGCTGGCCCACGCCGCCGAAGATGACGGCGGAGCGCAGGGGCAGGTTGCGGCCATAGGACACGAAGCTGTCCTGAATCTGGAGGGCCAGCTCCCGGGTGGGGGTGAGGATCAGGGCGCGGATCACCCTGGGCTTGGGGGCCTTGCCGCTCAAACGCTGGAGGATGGGGGCGGCGAAGGCGCAGGTCTTGCCGGTGCCCGTCTGGGCGCAGCCCAGCACATCCCGCCCCGCCAGGGCGGGGGGGATGGCCTTGCGCTGGATGGGGGTGGGGTCGGTGTAGCCCTCCTGGGTGAGAGCCTTCAAAATGGGGGCGGTGAGCCCCAGGTCACGGAAATTCATGTCCTTTTCTACGTCCTATCTTAAAATATAATCATCTGTTGTCATGCTCCGCCTGTTCGCGACGCGGCTCTAAGTCCCCCGACTGCGCAAATTGTCCTGCGCCGCCTTTGGCAGCTCCGGCCAATTCGCTCCGCTCCGGACTTAGCCCGCTGCTCACGACGGCTCCGCGCTTCTTGCCAGAGCACATTTCACAGCCTCCACCGTGTCCGTCAGGCTCTGGCCCCCGCACGGGACGGTGATGTGGGCGCACCGCTGGTACAGCGGGGCCCGGTACTGGTACACGTCGGCCAGGGTCTGGCCGGGGGAGAGGGCAATGCCCCGGGACGCCATGTTGCGGATGCGCCCTATGACCGCCTCCAGGGGCAGCTTCAGGTAAACCACCGTGCCCAGCCGCCGCATCTGGGCAATGGATTCCTCCCGGCACACGCAGCTCCCGCCGGGGGCCACCACCGTGCCCCGGCAGTCCAGGGACAGGATGGCGTCCCGCTCCAGGTCCAGGAACGCCTCCACCCCCCGGCTGTCGATCAGCTCCTGGAGCAGGGCCCCCTCCCGCTCCTGGATGAGCAGGTCCACGTCCAGGAAGCGCAGCCCCAGGGCCTTGGCCAGCACCACGCCCACGGTGCTCTTGCCCGAGCCGGGCATCCCGATCAAAATTATGTTGTCCATCCGGCCCTCTCCCAATACCAGGATTTTCCCACGGCCCTCCGTCGGCCGCAGGGGAATATGATATTATATCAGGAAAACCATGCCAGCGCAAGGGGGGCGGAACCGTATCCTCCGAAAAAAGCCCCCGGAGCTGCGCTCCGGGGGCTCTCCTATGCTGTGTCCGGGGGTTATTCGTCCTCCCCGCCGTCCTCCCCGTCCTCAAAAGACAGGGCGAACTTGCCGCCGCAGGCGGGGCAGTCCACCACCCCGGCGGCCAGGGCCTCGTCGTCCACCACCAGGTCCTCGCCGCAGGTGGGGCAGGGGATCTCGAAGAAGTCTTCGTCCAGGTCGCCGTCGAAGCCGTCAAGGCCGTCGTCGTCCTCCTCGTCGTCGAACACCGCGTCCTCCAGCTCGGCCACGGTGTCGCTCAGGGCGTCCAGCTCCCCGTCGAACTCGTCCATGGCGGCGTCCATGCCGTCCAGCTGCTGGCCCACTTCCTTCAGCACGTCCAGCACCTCGGACAGGATCCGGGCCTCGCCGGACTTTTCCCCGTCCAGGCCCAGGCCGTCGTACAGGCCCTGGATATAGGCTACCTTTTCAGAAATCGTCATAATAAACTCCTTGTCACGCTGCGAAGCGGCCAAGACGTTCGGTCGCTTTCACTGCGGCTCAAGCAAAACCCAGCCCCGCTATGCGGGCCTTGGGCTTTTGCTTTCGCTCCGTTCCAAGCTCCCTCACTGTCCGCTTCTCCGCGCTTCTTACTTGCACCTTTCCAGATACTCGCCGGTACGGGTGTCGATGCGGATCTTGTCGCCGGGGTTGATGAACAGGGGCACCTTGATCTCCGCGCCGGTCTCCAGGGTGGCGGGCTTGGTGACGTTGGTGGCGGTGTCGCCCTTCACGCCGGGGTCGGACTCGGTGACCACCAGCTCCACGAAGTTGGGGGGCTCCACGCCGAACACGCTGCCCTTGTAGGACATGACCTTGCAGGTCATATTCTCCATCACGAACTTGAAGTTGTCGCCCAGCACGTCCTTGTTCACGGGCAGCATCTCATAGGTCTCCATGTCCATGAAGTAGTACAGGTCGCCGTCGTTGTAGCTGTACTCCATGTCCTTGCGGTCCACGAAGGCCTGCTCGAACTTGGCGGTGGGGTTGAAGGAGGTCTCGGTGACGGCGCCGGTGATGACGTTCTTCATCTTGGTGCGCACGAAGGCCGCGCCCTTGCCGGGCTTGACGTGCTGGAACTCGACGACCTGCATGACCTTGCCCTCCATCTCGAAGGTCACGCCGTTGCGGAAATCGCCTGCTGTGATCATTGCCATTGGTATCGTCCTCCTATATCGAAAGTTTATTCATCCGAAGAATCAATCAAGACATTATACCCTATCTTTGTGTTGATTGCAAGAGGGTTTGTGGGCGGTGTCCGCTTTTTACAGGATAATGAGCTGCTTGGGGGAGCGGGTGATGTCGACGCAGCCCCCCTCGGTGAGCATGATCACGTCCTCGATGCGCACGCCGAACTTCCCGGGGATGTAGATGCCCGGCTCGGCGGACAGCAGGGCCCCGGCGGGGATGGGCTTGTCGTTGCGGGTGTGGAAACCGGGGTCCTCGTGGATCTCGATACCCAGGGAGTGGCCGAAGCCGTGGCCGAAGTAGTCCCCGTAGCCCGCGTCGGCGATGACCTTGGCCCCCGCCTCGTGGACCTCCCTGCCGGTGACCCCGGCGTGGGCGGCTTTGATCCCCGCCAGCTGGGCGCGGAGCACGGTGTTGTACACCAGCTCCATTTCCTCGGAGGGCTGGCCGATGGCCACGGTGCGGGTCATGTCGGAGCAGTAGCCCCCCACCACGCAGCCGAAGTCCATGGTGACGAACTGGCCCTTCTGGATGACGGCGGGGCCGGGGATGGCGTGGGGCTTGGAGCCGTTGGGGCCGCAGGCCACGATGGGATCGAAGGAGTTGCGCTCCGCGCCCTTCCGGGCCATGATGTAGGTGAGCCGCGCCGCCACCTCGCTCTCGGTGAGCCCCGGCCTGAGGAAGTTGAGCATCTCCAGCAGGGCCTCGTCGGTGATGCGCTGGGCCTCCTTCATGGCGGCCAGCTCCTCCGCGTCCTTCACCTGGCGCAGCTGGGTGAGCAGCTCGGAGGCGGGGACGAACTCGGCCTCCACCTCGCGGGTCCAGTCGGTGTGGCTGGCCACGGACATATACCGCTCCTCAAAGCCCAGCTTGGCGATGTTGTGCTCCTTCACCAGATCCGCGATCTGCTTGCGGAAGGGGTGCTCTGTGGTCCACATGATGACCTCCGCCCCGGGGATCTGCTGGGCGGCCTCGATGTACCGGGAGTCAGTGTAGTACCATGTCTTGCCCGGGGTGACGAGGGCCGCGCCCTCCCCGTGGAAGCCCATGGCGTAGAACTCGCCGGGCTCGCTGGTGATGAGCATGGCGTCCAGGCCGCGGCCGTTCAGGTTTGCGGCGATTTTTTCAAAATGGGTCATGGGAAAACATCTCCTTTATTTAATTTGACAGGAATTCCTGATAGATCCGTTTCATCTCCAGCGCGTCCTGAGCCTGCGTCCCGGCGCTCTCGCAGATGAAGGTGGGGCTCCACCCCCGCCTTGCCACCGCTTCCGCTAAGGGCGCCCAGTCCGGGCCGTAGCCGCCGTCGTCCGCAAAGGTGCGGTGGCACTTCTCCCCGCCATTGGGGGTGAACTCGATGTGGGAGAAGTGGCTGTGGAAGCGGGAGGCCCGATCCGGGCCCAGCACCTCCTCCATCCGGTTCAGCATCCGCTCCATGGCCTCGGCCCCATCGTCCGCCCCCAGCGAGCGGGCGTACAGGTGGCCGAAGTCCACGCAGGGGAGCAGCCGTTCATCCAGGGTACACAGCTCCAGCACCTCGTCCAGATCGCCCAGCTGGTTGATCTTGCCCATGGTCTCCGGGCACAGGGTGAGGTGGCCGAAGCCCGCCCCGTCGCAGGCGGCGACGACCTCCGCCAACGAGCGCCGGGCGATGTCCAGCGCCTCCCGCCGGGTGCGGCCCATGAGGGCCCCGGAGTGGATCACCACCCGGCGCGCCCCCATCCAGTCCGCCACCAGGCAGGCCCCGGTGATGTAGCCGATGGTCTTTTGCAGCGCCTCGGGGTCTGGGTTGGCCAGGTTGATGAAGTAGGGCGCGTGGAGGGACAGGGCGATGCCGTGCTCAGCGGCCGCCGCGCCCACCCTGCGGGCGGTGGCCTCCCCCACGTGGACGCCCTTGCCGCACTGGTACTCATAGCAGTCCAGGCCGATCTCCCTCAGCCAGCGAGGCGCGTCCGCCGACGACTTGTAGGGGAAATTCTCGGCGTTCCCCGCGGGGCCAAACCGGGCGCTCACAGCTTCGCCCCCCTTCCCGACAGCAGCCGGAAGGGCCACTCGGCGGCGTACCGCAGGTAGCGCCCCGGGTTGCCCGCCAGCCGGATGGGCTCCACCAGGATGGTGGACACACCCGCCCGGTTTCCGCCCAGCACGTCGGTGAAGATCTGATCCCCCACAATGGCGGTCTGCTCACGGGTCACGCCCAGGCGCTCCATGGCCTTGTGGAAGGAGGGGGACTTGGGCTTGCCGGCGTGGCCGATGTAGGGCACGTCCAGCCCCTGGGCGAATAGGCGGGGGCGGCTCTCGTGGCGGTTGTTGGACAGGATGAACAGCGTCACCCCGTGGGCGGTCAGGTCGTCCCGCCACGCCTTCAGCTTCTCATCCGGCAGGGGCACGCCGTAGGGCACCAGCGTATTGTCCAGATCCGCCAGCAACAGGAGGATGCCCCGGCGTTCCAGCGCCGCGCCGGTAATCTCGTAAATGTCATGATAGATATATTTGGCCCGGAACAATGTCATGCCTCACCTTCTATTCCGCCCGGGACGGGCATATGCTTCAGAGAGAACGCCTTGACTATATCACAAAATTGTGCCGTCTACAAGGGGGTGCCACCATGAAAGAACTGTTATTGGCCCTGCCCGCCGGACGGGAGAGCCGGGGCCGGGACTTCGGCCTCACCCCCGCCCACATGGCCTACCGGATCGGGCCGGGGCCCCGGCTGCTGGGGGCCCGCCTGCCGCCGTCCGTGCGGGGCGGGCTGATGCAGATCGACTGCGCCGGGTTCGACGGGGCGGGGGATCCGGTGCCCTGCTGCCGCCAGATCCTGGGCGAGTGCCGCCGCCGGGGCTGCCGGGGGATCGTGTGCGACTTCGAGGGGCCGCCCTGCGGCTGCCTGGGGAAGCTGGTGGAGATTTTAGACCGCAACTGCGCCGCCCAGGGCTGGGCGCTCTATGTGCCGGAGGGCTATATGTCCGTCCCCCACGCCCGGGCGCTGGTGCCCTCCGCCCTCACCCACGGCACCCTGGAGCGGCGGCTCCGGGAGGCCCTGGGGCGGTACGGCCCCCAGCGTACCGCCCTGGCGGTGGAGTGGGTGCGGGAGGACTTCCCCCTGCCCGCCGCCGGCCGGGGGGCGCCCCTGGCCCCCGACGCCCTGGAGGGGATGCTCCACCGGCTGGAGCCGGCGGTGTTTTTCGACCGGGGGCTGTGCGCCCACTACTTCACCTATATGGCGGGGGCGAAGGCCCACTTTGTGCTGTTCGACACCCCCCGCTCCATCCGGGAGAAGCTGTCCCTGGCGGATCGGCTGGGGGTGGGGACGGCCCTGCTGCCCCAGCCGGAGATCGAGGAGCACCTGGAGGAGATCTTCGGACCCGGCGCGTGAAAAATCCCGGCCCCGCGTCAGCGGGGCCGGGTGTCTTGTCAAGGCCGACCGCCTATGGTACAATGGGCCCAAACAGACAAAGGAGGGCCCGCCATGAACGCAGCGCAGCGCCGGGGGCGCATTTTGGAGGAGCTGAAGGTCGCGGAGGGGCCGCTGCCCGCCGCCGCCCTGGCCCAGAGGCTGTCGGTGAGCCGGCAGATCATCGTGGGGGACGTGGCCCTGCTCCGGGCGGCGGGGGAGGGGATTACCGCCACCCCCCGGGGCTATGTGCTGGACGCCCCCCGGCCGGGAATTGTGGCCACCGTGGCCTGCGCCCACAGCGGGGCGGACATGGAGCGGGAGCTGACCCTGATGGTGGATCAGGGCTGCACGGTGGAGAACGTCATTGTGGAGCACCCCGTGTACGGCCAGCTCACTGGGCCGCTGGAGCTGTCCTCCCGGTACGACGTGTGGTCATTCATCCGCAGGGTGCAGGAGTGCGAGGCCCAGCCCCTGTCCGCCCTGACGGACGGGGTGCACCTGCACCGGCTGCGCTGCCCGGACGAGGGGGCGCTGGAACGGGTGCGGAAGGCCCTGGATCAGGCTGGGTTTTTGGTAAAATAGGACGCTTTCACGCCGAGCGCAACCAATGGTTGCGCAAACTTCCAGCCCCCGCTGGTGGAGCGCAACCGGGTTTTCTGCTACCATAAAGCCATGAAGGAGGTGGCTTTCTGATGAAGCTGAACGAAAAGATCCTGTACTACCGCAAGGCGGCCAAGCTGTCCCAGGAGGAGCTGGCCGCCCGGGTGGGGGTGTCCCGCCAGGCGGTGAGCAAATGGGAGCTGGGCGACGCTACGCCGGAGGTGGACAAGCTGTTGGCGCTGGCAAAGGCCTTCGGCGTGACCACCGACGAGCTGCTCAGCGGGGATGAGCCCGCCGGGGCGGGGGAGCAGGCCCCGCCGCCCCGGGAGGAACCCGTCGATCCCGTCCCCAATGCCCCGGCGGGGAATAACTTTGACAAAGCCACGGGGTTGATCGGCAGGCTGATCCAGCGGTACGGCTGGCTCTTTGGGGTGCGGGTGGCCCTGAGCGGGCTGGGGATCGCCGCCGCCGGCGCGCTGGCCCGGTGGGGCTTCGGCGCCATGTTCGCCGCATCCATAGGCCCGATAGGCGGGTTCGGAGACATAGGGGGGATGGAGATCTCCCCGGTGCTGGAGGAGACCATGGAATGGAGCACACGGAATCTCTCGGATTTCAGCAGAATTGCGAACTTTTTCCTGGGCTTCGCCACGGTCATCCTTGTCGTCGGCGTCCTCACCATGGTCGCCGGGGCGGTGCTGGCGGTCTACCTCTACCAAAAGGGGAACAAAAAGCCGTAGCTTTCTCCCGGCTTCTCCGCAACCTATAGTTGCCCGATATTTGGTGGACGCAACCGGGTTTTTCCGGTAGAATTGGCCCATCATAAGAAGGAGGTAATGATTATGATGAGTGGTTCAGGGCCAGCCTACGCGCCGGGTGCCCGGGCGGTGAGTATGTTTGGGATTGCGCTGGTGATCGGCATCATCGGCGCGGCACTGTCGGTAACGCTGATCGTCCTGCTGATCCGCGCCCTGCTGAAGTACCTGCGCTCCGATGACCGGCGAAGCCCGCCGGAGCAGAGCCGGAGTCTGGGCGAGGCCCTTAAGGCCCGCCGAACCGCCGCCAGCTACACCCAGGAGTACGTGGCGGAGACGTTGGGGGTGAGCCGTCAGGCGGTGTCCAAATGGGAGAACGGCACGTCGGAGCCCAGCACCGCCAACCTGATGGCGCTGGCCCGGATGTACCAGGTGACGGTGGACGAGCTGCTGGGCGGGTAAATCGGGCGGGTTTTCCCCTTCGCAACCTGAGGTTGCGGGATTTCCAGCCCGATTTGGTGGATTGCGCGCAAAAAATCAGCTATCCTGAATATAGACCGCCCCCCGGAGGGGCGGCCGGATCAGGAGGGAAATACCATGACATTAGGAGAAAAACTACAGCGCCTGCGCAGGCAGGGCGGCCTGTCCCAGGAGCAGCTGGCGGAACGGCTCTCCGTCTCCCGCCAGGCGGTGTCCAAGTGGGAGCTGGACGAGACCATGCCCGACACAGACAACGTGGTGCAGCTCAGCCGCCTGTTCGGCGTGAGCTGCGACTACCTGCTGCTGGACGAGGTGGACGAGCGGGGCGCGCCCATCCCCGCCCCCACCCCCGGCGAAACCCACTTGAACCAGCGGGGGTGGGTGCACAACGCCTTCGCCCTGTCGCTGGCGGTGTGCGCCGTGGGGCTGCTGCTGGCGCTGGGGGGCTGGCACAGCCAGCAGGCTGCCGGGCCGCTGGTGATCGGGCTCATCGTCCAGGTGGGGGGCCTGCTGCTGTTCGAGCTGGCCGCCCCCCGCATGGGGGAGGGGGGCCGGGCCGCCCGGCTGGGCTTCTACATGATCGCCAACTGGCTGGTGCTGCCCATTCCGGCGGCGGGGCTGTGCTGGTGGATCTTCGACTATGCCGTCAGGCCCTACCCCTCGGTGCTGACCTGGACGGTGTACCTGTCCTTCGACCTGCTGATGAGCGGGGTGCTGACGGCGGTGCTGGCGGTGTTCCGCCGCAAAATGCGGAAGGCCGCCGGTTTTGGGCAAAACGCCGGTTGACATTTCCCCGCAACCCGGTATAATAGTCCGCACAGGTGTCTTGACACCTGTGCGGACTACTTTTTGAGAGTCGAGGGATACTTATGGAAAAGCTCAAAGCGTTCCTGAAGCGCAAGGATATCGTCATATCCGCCCGGCGGTACGGCATCGACGCCCTGGGGGCCATGGCCCAGGGCCTGTTCTGCTCCCTGCTCATCGGCACCATCGTGAAAACCCTGGGCGAGCAGATCGGGGTGCAGTTCCTGATCGACGTGGGGGGCTACGCCTCCGCCATGAGCGGCGCGGCCATGGCGGTCGCCATCGGCTGGGCGCTGAAAGCGCCCCCTATGGTGCTGTTCTCCCTGGCCACGGTGGGCTACGCCGCCAACGCCCTGGGCAGCACCACCCTGGACGGCGGCAAGGGGGCCGGGGGCCCGCTGGCGGTGCTGTTCATCGCCATACTCGCCGCCGAGTGCGGCAAGGCCGTGTCTAAAGAGACGAAAGTGGATATCCTTGTCACCCCGCTGGTGACGATTTTGGCGGGGGTGGGCCTGTCCGCCCTGCTGGCCCCGGCCATCGGCACCGCCGCCACCGCCATCGGGGCCGTCACCCGGCTGGCCACCGACGAGCAGCCCCTACTCATGGGTATCATCGTCAGCGTGGTCATCGGCGTGGCGCTGACCCTGCCCATCTCCTCCGCCGCCATCTGCGCCGCCTTCTCCCTCACCGGGCTGGCGGGGGGCGCGGCGGTGGCGGGCTGCTGCGCCAACATGGTGGGCTTCGCGGTGCTGTCCTTTAAGGAGAACCGCTGGGGCGGGCTGGTGAGCCAGGGCATCGGCACCTCCATGCTCCAGATGGGCAATATCGTGAAGAATCCCCGGATCTGGCTGCCCGCCATCCTCACGTCGGCCATCACCGGGCCGCTGGCCACCTGTGTGTTCAAGCTGGAGATGAACGGCCCCCCGGTGTCGGCGGGCATGGGCACCTGCGGGCTGGTGGGGCAGATCGGCGTGTGGACGGGCTGGATCGCCCCCAGCGAACAGGCTGTGGCCAACGGCGCGTCCGCCATCACCCCGGGGGTTTTTGAGTGGACGGGGCTGATTTTGATCTCCTTTGTGCTGCCCGCCCTGCTGTGCTGGGCCTTCGGGCTGTGGTTCCGGAAGATCGGCTGGATCCGCGAGGGCGACCTGAAGCTGGACTGACCGCCCCCTGCCCGCGCACATCACAGCGCCCCCTGCCGCTTTCGCGGCAGGGGGCGTTTCCCCGTCATGTGCCCAGCCGGATCCACAGGTCGTTATACAGCGTCCGGGTCTCCGGCGGCAGCACGGTGTACATCTCGCACCGCTCCAGCACCTCCGCCGGGGGGGCCATGATCTCGTACAGCTCCAGATCCAGCGGCTCGCCGTCCTCGCTGTTCTCCTGGTAGTAGGCGGGGTACCGCTCCAGGGCCTCGGTGTTGGGGGATGCGTACCAGATATAGTCCATATTGGCCAGGTTGGCGTCGGTGGAGGCGATGAAATTGATCCACTCCATGGCCTCATCGTAGTGGGGGGCGTCCTTCAGCACGCACATGGCGTCCACAAACCAGTTGGCCCCCTCCTTGGGGATGACATAGGCCAGGTCCTCGTTGTTGTCCAGCATGGACAGGTAGTCCCCGGCGTAGTAGGTGGCGATGGCGGCGTTGCCGCCCTCCATCTTCTGGAACACCTCGTCCATCACCTTACCCTGGAACACCCCCCGGCGGCCAGCGTCGGCCACCAGGTCGAAGGCCTCCCGGATCTCCCCCTCGTCGGTGGTGTTCACCGAGTAGCCCAGGTACAGCAGGGCCACCCCCAGGGCGTCCCGGGAGTTGCCGATGAGCAGCACGTCCCCGGCGTATTGGTCGTCGTACAGCGCCCCCCAGCTGTCGATCTCCCCGTCCACCATGGACGTGTTGTAGATCAGGCCCAGGGTGCCCCAGGCGTAGGGGACGGTGTATTTATTCTCAGGGTCGTAGGGCAGGTTGCGGAAGCGCTGGTCGATGAGCGCGAAGTTGGGGATCCGGCTGTAGTCCAGCTCCTCCAGCATCCCCTCCTCCATGAGCTGGGAGATCATATAGTCGGAGGGGACGATGACGTCGTAGTCCGCCCCGCCGCTTTTCAGCAGGGAGTACAGCGTCTCGTTGCTCTCGGCGGTCTGGTAGTTCACCCGGATGCCGGTCTCGTCCTCAAACCGGGTGATCAGCTCCTCGTCGATATTCTCCCCCCAGGAGCACACGTTCACCACCGGCTGGGAGCTGGTGGCCCCGGTGAGCAGGACGGTCAGTACCACAAAAGCGCAGGCCATGGCCCCCGCCAGCCCCCGGCGCGCCCACTTCCAGGCGGGGGAGGACAGGCGCATGGACAGCTTCTCGAAGAAGGAGGGGGGCCGGACGTCCTGCCGCTGGGCCCGGCGCTCCTGCCGCACCTCCCGGACGTTGTTGAGCACCAGAAGCACCAGCACCGACAAAAACAGCAGGGTGGACACCGCGTTCACCTCCGGGGTGATGCGCTTTTTGGTCATGGAGTAGATCCGCATGGCCAGGGTGGAGGTGGACGAGCCGGCGGTGAAATAGGAGATCACAAAGTCGTCGATGGACATGGTGAAGGCGATGAGCGCCCCGGACACGATGCCTGGCTTGATCTCAGGCAGGATCACTTTCCAGAACGCCTGCATCCAGGTGCAGCCCAGGTCCTGGGCGGCGTCCACCAGGTTTTTGTCCATCTGCCGCAGCCTGGGGGCCACGTTGAGGATCACATAGGGGATGTTGAACGCGATGTGGGCCAGCAGCATGGTGCCGAAGCCCAGCACCAGCCGCTCGGGCAGCTCCACCACGCCCTGTACGCCGTTGAACCACCGGGCGAAAGCCCCCCAGCCCTGGAAGAAGGCCACAAAGAACAGGCACAGGGACACGCCGGTAACGATGTCGGCGTTCATCATGGGGATGTCGTTCACCACCAGCAGGGCATCCCGCTTGCGCCTGCCCAGGGAGTACAGGCCGATGGCGGCAAAGGTGCCCGCGGCGGTGGCGATGGCCGTGGCCAGCAGGGACACCAGCAGGGTGGTGTACAGGCTCTCCATAATCAGCCGGTTCTGGAACAGGGCCCTGTACCACTCCAGGGAAAAGCCCTTCCACACGGCGCTGGAGTCCCCGGCGTTGAAGGAGAAGATGATCAGCAGAAAGATGGGCAGGTACAGGAACAGGAAGGTCAGGCCGATAAAGATCCGGCCCCCGATACGGTTACTCTGTTTCATGTCACAGCCCCCTTTTCGTGGCCGTCGCACAACGGTGGATGACGTAAGCAAACCGAAGCGGCTTCAAGCTCTTTTTGCTTACTTTTTCTCTCGAGAAAAAGTAAGTCATAGCATCACCGCCTGTTCCTCGCCCTCGCCGAAGTGGTTCATCACCACCATGCACAGGACGACGATCACCATCATCACCATGGAGATGGCCGCGCCCAGGTGGGGGTTGTAGGCCCCGCCCAGGAACTGCTGCTCGATGAGGTCGCCCAGCATCATCTGGGTGCCGCCCCCCAGCAGCCGGGAGATGGCGAAGGTGGACACCGACGGCACAAACACCATGGTCACCCCGGACAAAATCCCCGGCAGGGACAGGGGGAAGATCACCTTGGTGAACACCCGCGCGCCGTCCGCCCCCAGGTCCCGGGCGGCCTCGATGAGGGAGTTGTCCAGCTTGACAATGACGGAGTAGATGGGCAGGATCATGAAGGGCAGGTAGTTATACACCATGCCCAGCACCACCGCGCCGGGGGTGCCGATCATCTGGATGTGATCCACCCCTAAGAGGTCCAGCAGGCCGATGGCCCGGAACAGCTGGTTCAAAAGGCCGTTGTTCTCCAGGATGGACATCCAAGAGTAGGTGCGCAGCAAAAAGTTCATCCACATGGGCAGCATAATCAGAGCCATGGCCACCCGCTGGAACCGGGGGCCCTCCTTGGCCATCCAGTAGGACACCGGGTAGCCGATGAGCAGGCACACCAGGGTGGCCACCACCGCCAGCCAGAAGGAGCGCAGGAATACGGACAGGTACGCCCCCATGCCGGTGAAGTTGCTTCCGGTGAGCTGGAGCTCCCCGGTGGCGGGGTCGGCGGTGGTGACGGCGTATACCGCCATAATCACAATGGGGACCACCACAAACAGCGCCATCCAGATCACGTAGGGGACGGCAAACCAGCCCCGCTTATTCCTCATAGCCGCCCTCCCGGGCGTCGCGCCCCTCCCCGTCTTCGTCCTCGTCCTCCACCACGTCCAGCTCCTCGTACTCTTCGGAGTAGGAGGAATAGTCGCCGAACATCCCGGAGTACTGGCTCTTTTTCATCACGTGGATGCCGTCCGGGTCGATCTTGATGCCGATGCGGCTGTCCACCGGGCAGAAGTCGGTGGTCTGGATCAGCCACTTGAAGCCGTAAAAGTCCACAATGGTGTCGTAGTGGACGCCCTTGAACGTCACGGAGGTGACGGTGCCCCGGAGCTGGCCCGCCGCCTCGTCCACAATGTCCACGTCCTCCGGGCGGATGACCACGTCCACCGGCTCGTCCTTGGCGAAGCCCTTGTCCAGGCACTGGAACTTCCGGTTGAAGATCTCCACCACCCCGTCGGCGCGCATGACGCCGTCGATGATGTTGGACTCGCCGATGAAGTCGGCCACAAAGGCGTTTTTGGGCTCGTTGTAGATGTCCTCGGGGGTGCCGATCTGCTGGATGCGGCCGCCGTCCATCACCACCACGGTGTCGGACATGGCCAGGGCCTCCTCCTGGTCGTGGGTCACGTAGATGAAGGTGATCTCCATCTCCTGCTGGATCCGCTTCAGCTCGTTCTGCATATCCTTGCGCAGGCGCATATCCAGCGCCCCCAGGGGCTCGTCCAGCAGCAGCACCCGGGGCCGGTTCACCAGCGCCCGGGCGATGGCCACCCGCTGCTGCTGCCCGCCGGACAGGGCGGACACCGGGCGGCGCTCGAAGCCCTTCAGGTTGACGATGGACAGCATCTCCATCACCCGCTCGTGGATCTCCCGCTCGGGGAGCTTTACCTTCCGGCCGTCCCGCTCCGTTTTCGGGATGCGCAGGCCGAAGGCCACGTTTTCAAACACGTTCAGATGGGGGAACAGGGCGTACCGCTGGAACACGGTGTTGACGGCCCTCCGGTGGGGCGGGACATCATTAATCCTCACGCCGTCAAACAAAACGTCCCCAGAGGTAGGCGACAGAAACCCGCCGATGATCCGAAGCGTGGTTGTCTTGCCGCACCCGCTGGGGCCCAGCAGCGTGAGGAATTCCTTATCATTGATATACAGGTTGATGTGGTCGAGCACGACCTCGTCGCCGTAGGACATGACGCAGTCCCGCAGGCGGATCAGCTCCTTGGACATTGATCCTCCCCCATTTCAAATAATGAGTGTTTTGTCAGCTCCCTTGTTATAGGTCCCGGCCATGTGCCCGCCGCGGCGAGCAGCCGGAGAGGCTCCGGCCCGGGGTTTCACGGATAGCGAGATACACTATAGTCGTTTGTCTCCCGTTTGTCAATCACTTTGGGGGAATTTCCCCTTGTATTTTGTCGTGGATTCCATCGCCGCTTGACGGGGGGCGGAAATCCAGATAAACTATAGCCAGACAAGGAAAAGGGGGCGGGCCCATGCTCAGACGCCTGCGCTGGAAATTTACGCTGATCCTCATGCTGCTGCTGTGCGGGGTGCTGGCGGCGGTGCTGGCGGTGCAGACCGTGTCCACGGTCCGCCAGTACCGGGCCGGGACGGACCAGGCCCTGCGCACCATCCTCCAGCGCACCCAAGCGGCGCTGGACCCCTGGGGCTCCGCCGGGAACGGCTCCCTGGACCGGGACGACGAGCTGTACACCGCCATACCCGCCTTCTGCGCCGTGGTGGACGGGGACGGGCAGATCGTGCTGGCCCTGGCCTACAACGCGGTGGTGGACAAAAATACCGTGGTGCGGGCGGTGGATGAGGCGCTGGCCGCCGGAGGACCGGCGGGGAGGCTGAGCGGCCAGGGGCTGCGCTATCAGATCCAGCGGTCGGGGCGGTATCTGCACATTGCCTTTGCCGACCTGTCCTGGGAGCGGACGGGGGCGGGGCGGCAGATCCTCACCGCCCTGCTGCTCTTTGCCGCGGCGGCGGCGGGGTTCTTCGCGGTGAGCTGGTTTTTGTCCCGGTGGCTGGTGCGCCCGGTGGAGCGCAGCTGGAAGCAGCAGCAGCAGTTTGTGGCCGACGCCTCCCACGAGCTGAAAACCCCCCTCACCGTGCTGCTGGCCGACGCGGACATCCTGCTGGCCCGCCAGGAGGAGACGGTGGGCAGCCAGCGCAAATGGGTGGAGCACATCCAGGCCGAGGGCCTGCGGATGAAGGCGCTGGTGCAGGACCTGCTGTTCCTGGCCCGGGGGGACGCCGGCGGGCGGGAGCGCCCCAGGGGGAGGGCCGACCTGTCCGCCCTGTGCGAGAGCTGCCTGCTGTCCTTTGAGCCCGTGGCCTTTGAGGCGGGCCTGACCCTGAACAGCAGCCTGGCCCCCGGCGTGTCCGTCACCGGGGACGGGGATGAGCTGCGCCGGCTGGCGGTCATCCTGCTGGACAACGCCTGCAAATACTGCGAGCCCGGCGGGACGGTGACCGTCACCCTGTCCGGGGGCGAGCGGGCGGCGCTCACCGTCCACAACACCGGCGAGCCCATCCCGGCGGAGGCCCAGCCCCACCTGTTCGAGCGGTTCTACCGGGCGGACGCCGCCCGCAGCCGGGAGCAGGGGGGCAGCGGCCTGGGGCTGTCCATCGCGGCGGCCATCGTGGAGCGGCACCGGGGGAAGATCGCCGTGCGCAGCGAGGCGGGGGAGGGGACGGCCTTCACCGTTACCCTGCCGCTGGCATAAAATTTTAAAAAAAGTGTGAGATTCCGCCGCGGACGCTGTGTATATAGGTGAAAGGAGGCGATCGCCTTGGAGGACAGCGAGATCGTCCGCCTGTACTGGGAGCGCAGCGAGCAGGCCGTCCCGGAGACGGCGGCGAAATACGGCGGCTACTGCTCCGCCATCGCCCGGAATATCCTGGACAGCCCGGAGGACGCGGAGGAATGCGTCAATGACACCTGGCTGGGGGCCTGGAACGCCATCCCGCCCCACAGGCCGGAGGCGCTCTCCACCTTTCTGGGCAAAATCACCCGCAATTTGTCCATCAACCGCTGGAAGCGGAGCCGGGCGGACAAGCGGGGCGGCGGGATCGCCGCGGTGCTGGATGAGCTGGGCCAGTGCGTGTCCGGCGCGGACGATGTGGAGCGGGCGCTGGATCAAAAGGAGCTGATCGAGGCCATCAACGCGTTTCTGGCCGCGCTTTCCCCGGAGAAGCGGGGGATCTTCCTGTGCCGGTACTGGTATTCCGACAGCATCTCGGAGATCGCCGCCCGGTATGGCATGAGGGAGGGGACCGTCTCCATGGCGCTCAACCGCCTGCGGGCGAGGCTGCGGCGCTATCTTTTGGAAAGGGGTTTTGAGTTATGACAGGGATACAGCTTTATGAGGCGCTGGGGGAGGTCAACGGGGAGTACGTGCGGCAGGCCCGGGAAGGAGTCAAGGTCAAACGGCCTCCGTGGCGCGGATGGGCGGCGGCCGCGGCCTGCCTGTGCGCTGCCGCCGCGCTGGCGGCTTGGGAGCTGCGGCCTATTGGAAATCTGGTGGACACGTACACAACCGCAATCGTCAGCGGATATCCCGGCAATACGGGAGGCCAGTATCCCGTACCCCAGCCCGGCGAGTATTTCTGCACGATGGACGTAAGGGAGGCCCGCAGGCATTACGCGGGCGAGGACGTGGCGTTTGTGCTTGCCTTTGATCTGTTCAAGAATGGCTCCGTCCAGCCCGGGGTGACGGAGGATGAGCGGCGGGCCGAATACCGGCGCCTGACGGAGCTGGGCTTCACCCTCTGCGAGGCGGAGGCGTGGACCTACCGGGGCGAGGGGGAAAAGGAGTATTACACCATAGTGGTGGGCGCCTTTACCGAGGAACAGCTGGCCGGTTTCCCCGTCAACCCGGAGTATGGCTATATGTTCCGCTTCGTCTACAACGGCGATCATTCTTCCCTGGACGGGGATCAGCTGATTACCGCCTTTGAGACCAATTACGCCTGTTAAATTCCGCCACGTTTTGGGCCGCGCCATGCGGCCCAAAATTTTTTTGCCCGCCCTATTGACAAACAGGGGACAACGCGCTAATATATGAGCAGATGTTCATATGTTTGTAAAATGAAAGGGGGCATCCCCATGACGGACAGCAGCGGGATCGAGCGGTGCGGCTGCGTACAGGTCCACGAGGACGCGGTGCGGGAGGTGCTGGGCCACCTGCCGGACGACGAGACGCTGTACGACCTGGCGGAGCTGTTCAAGGTGTTCGGCGACTCCACCCGGATCAAAATCCTCTACGCCCTGTTCGAGGCGGAGCTGTGTGTGTGCGACATCTCCAAGCTGCTGGGGCTCACCCAGTCGGCGGTGTCCCACCAGCTGCGGGTGCTGAAAAACAGCCGCCTGGTGAAGTTCCGCCGGGACGGGAAAACCGTTTTCTACTCCCTGGCTGACGACCACGTGCGCAAGATCATCGCCCAGGGCATGGAACATATTAATGAATGATAAGGGGAGACTGTTATGAAAAAGACCTTTAAGCTCATCGACCTGGACTGCGCCAACTGCGCCGCCAAAATGGAGGACGCCATCAAAAAGCTCCCCGGCGTCACCGGCGCCACCGTCAGCTTCCTCACCCAGAAGATGACCATCGAGGCAGACGATGTGGACGCCGTGATGAAGGACGTGGTGAAGGCCTGCCGCAAGGTGGAGCCCGACTGCGAGATCGTGCTGTGAGCCGTACCTTCTGGGACCGCTGGGCCCGGTTTTACGACCTGGCGGAGCGGAGCAACCGCGGGGTGAACGCGGCGGCGGCCGCCCGGGTGGCCGGGCTGATCCCCGCGGGGGCGCGGGTGCTGGACTGCGCCGCCGGGACGGGGCTGTTCACCCTGGCGGCGGCGGAGCGGGCGGGCTCGGTGCTGTGCACCGACCGGTCGGAGGCCATGCTGAGGCAGGCGCGGAAAAAGGCGCGGAAGCGTAAGCTGGCCAACGTAGGCTTTGCCGTCCGGGACGTGACCGCCCTGCCCGATCCGGATGGCAGCTTTGACGCGGTGATCGCCGCCAACGTCCTCCACCTGCTGCCGGATCCGGGGCCCGCCGTCCGGGAGCTGTGGCGTGTGACCGCCCCGGTTGGGCGGCTCATCCTGCCCACCTACCTCCAGGGGACGGTGGGGGCCGCCTACGGGACGATGATCAAAATTTACCAAGGCGTGGGCTTCCACTACGAACACGCCTTTACGGCGGAGAGCTACCGGGGGTTTTTAGAGGGCCTGGGCCTGGCCCCGGCGGCGGTGGAGGTGATCCCCGGCAGGGTGCCGGAGGGCATCGGGGTGCTGGAGAAGTGTTGAGCTGACGTGAATGCGGCCTTTTATGGGCCCCGCAAAGCCGCCCTTTGGCTTTGTGGGGAGTGGAGTTTGTGCCGCGAAGGAGTTGATTGGTTATGACAAGGAAGCAAAAAAAGACGCTGGTGCGCATCATTGCGGCGGCGGCGCTGCTGCTGTTCTGCGCGCTGTGCCCCACGCCCATCTATCTGTCCGAGACCACGGTACTGGATCTGGCGGTGGTCACATCCTGGCCGCCGTCGCCGCGGTTTTTCGGCGTGGGCGTCGTGTCGGCTGAGCTGAGCGGCATCGGGCAGGAGATGACCTTCTATTTCATCAACCGCCTTTACCTCTATCTCCTGGCCTACCTCGTCATCGGCTGGGACATTTTGTGGAAGGCCGTCCGCAACATCGGCCACGGGCAGGTCTTTGACGAGAACTTCCTCATGTGCGTGGCCACCATCGGCGCACTGGTGCTGGGGGAGTACTCCGAGGCCGTGGGCGTGATGCTGTTCTACCAGGTGGGCGAGCTGTTCCAAAGCGTGGCCGTGGGCAAGTCCCGGAAGTCCATCGCCCAGCTCATGGACATCCGGCCCGACGTGGCCAACGTGGAGCGGGACGGGCAGATCGTGGAGGTCGACCCCGACGAGGTGGCGGTGGGCGAGATCATGGTCGTCCGCCCCGGCGAGAAGATCCCCCTGGACGGCGTGGTCACCGAGGGGGCGTCCTCCCTGAACACCGCCGCCCTCACCGGCGAGTCCGCCCCCCGGGACGTGGCCGTGGGCGGGGAGCTGCTCAGCGGCTGCGTCAACCTCACCGGGCTTTTAAAGGCCCGGGTCACCAAGGAGTTCGGCCAGTCCACCGTGGCGAAAATCCTGGATCTGGTGGAAAACGCCGCCTCCAAAAAGGCAAAGGCGGAGAACTTCATCACCCGCTTCGCCAAATACTACACCCCCGCCGTGGTGTTCGCCGCCCTGGCCCTGGCGGTAATCCCATCTCTCGTCACCGGGGACTGGAGCGTATGGGTCCACCGGGCGCTGACCTTCCTGGTGATTTCCTGCCCCTGCGCGCTGGTGATCTCCATCCCCCTGTCCTTCTTCGGGGGCATCGGCGGGGCCTCCGCCCAGGGCATCCTGGTGAAGGGCGGCAATTACCTGGAGCTGCTGGCCAAGACCGAGACCGTGGTGTTCGACAAGACCGGCACCCTCACCCAGGGGGTGTTTGAGGTGTCCGCCCTCCACCCCGCCCCCGGCACGGCGGAGGGGGAGCTGCTGGAGTGCGCCGCCCTGGCGGAGGCCCACTCGGGCCACCCCATCGCCCAATCCCTGCGAAAATCCCTGGGCGGAGAGATCGACCCCAGCCGGGTAACCGGCGTGGAGGAGATCCCCGGCCACGGCGTGTCCGCCCTGGTGGACGGGAAGCGCGTGCTGGCGGGCAATGAAAAGCTGATGCGCCGGGAGGGCGTGGCGTTCCGGCCCTGCGGGGACGTGGGCACCGTGGTCCATGTGGCCCGGGAGGGCAAATACCTGGGCTGCGCCGTCATCGCCGACCAGGTCAAGCCCACCGCCCCCGCCGCCATCCGGGCCCTGAATGGCCGGGGCATCCGCACCGTGATGCTCACCGGGGACAGCCAGGCGGTGGGGGAGGCCGTGGCCGCCCAGCTGGGGCTGGACGAGGTCCACGCCCAGCTCCTGCCCGGGGACAAGGTGGAGCGGCTGGAGGCCCTGCTCGCCCGGAAAGGAGAAAAGGGCGCGCTGGCCTACGTGGGGGACGGCGTGAACGACGCGCCGGTGCTGTCCCGGGCGGACGTGGGCATCGCCATGGGGGCCATGGGCTCGGACGCCGCCATCGAGGCCGCCGACGTGGTGCTCATGGACGACGACCCGGCCAAGCTGGCCTGCGCCATGGACATCGCCTGGAAGTGCCTGCGGATCGTAAAGCAGAATATTGTGTTCGCCCTGGGGGTGAAGGGGGCGTGCCTGATTTTAGGGGCCTTCGGCATGGCCTCCATGTGGGAGGCGGTGTTCGCCGACGTGGGGGTGGCGGTGATCGCCATCCTCAACGCCACCCGGATGCTGAACACCAAACGGTAACAGGAAACGGGGAGGGGCTGGGCCCCTCCCCGTTTCGCGCCTTTTTCCCGGTGGAAAAATTTTTTTCGGTTTTTTCAAAAAAGCCCTTTACAAACCGGGACAAGTGTGGTAGTATCCTTAACAGGAATTATTCCTATTAATCACAAGCAAGGATTTGTTGCTATGCCGATTGTACGACAGAGCAAAAAACGGGACGCCATGCTGGCCCTGCTCCGGGCCACCGGCCGGCACCCCTCGGCGGAGCAGGTGTACCAGGGGCTCAAGCCGGATTACCCAGACCTGAGCCTGGCCACCGTCTACCGCAACCTGGGCCAGCTGTGCGAGCAGGGCCTGGTGCGCCGGGTGGGCACGGTGAACGGTCAGGAGCGGTACGACGGCCAGACGGCCCCCCATTCCCACTTTATTTGCAACCGCTGCGGTCGCGTCGCCGACCTGCCCCGGCTCTCGCCGGGGGAGGGCTGCGTTGAGCGGCTGGGCGTGCAATATGGGTTCACGGCGGAGAGCTGGGAATTCATTGTCCGCGGTCTGTGCGAGGACTGCAAAGAATTTTAACATTTGGAGGAAAACTATCATGAAAAAATGGATCTGCCCGGTGTGCGGTTATGTCCACGAAGGTGAGAACCCCCCTGCCGAGTGCCCCGTGTGCCACGTCACCGGCGCCAAGTTCACCCTTCAGGAGGGCGAGATGAAGCTGGCCGCCGAGCATGAGTACGGCATCTACGCCAAGACCGTGAAGGACAACCCCGACATCAGCGACGAGGACAAGAAGTACATCCTGGAGCAGCTCATGGCCAACTTCACCGGCGAGTGCTCCGAGGTGGGGATGTACCTGTGCATGGCCCGCATCGCCCACCGCGAGGGCTACCCCGAGATCGGCCTGTACTGGGAGAAGGCCGCCTACGAGGAGGCCGAGCACGCCGCCAAGTTCGCCGAGCTGCTGGGCACCGAGCTGGAGCCCAACATGACCGCCAGCACCAAGAAGAACCTGGCCTGGCGGGTGGACTGCGAGTTCGGCGCCACCCAGGGCAAGTTCGACCTGGCCGCCTGCGCCAAGAAGAACGGCCTGGACGCCATCCACGACACCGTGCATGAGATGGCCCGGGACGAGGCCCGGCATGGAAAAGCCTTGAAGGGGCTTTTGGAGCGTTACTTCAAGTAAGCGAAAAACCTTGTAATTTCAACGATTTCCGGCATTTTTGGGGTGTGTGGGGAAACTCACACACCCCTGATTTTTTGCCCATGTGGTTGTGTAATATGGTGGGTATATTTGTGTGTTAAATCGTCCTTTAAGTGGTTACACACCGTGTCGGAAGTGTGTAAGTTTTTGGGCGCAATGCCAGCAAGCAAATAGTCCTTTGAGTGTGTACACAGTGGGTACACACCAATGCCCCCAAAGCCATTTTAAGGGCATTTGAGGGCACCTGGTTATAGTTCATATTCTTCTTCATCGTAGTTAGTAAATTGCGCCACAGGGGCTTCAAAGTCGATTTCTGGGGGTTCTGGAATATCACCGAGCGTCTGCAATACGGCTTCTTCGAGTTCGGCCATAAATTGACGCTCCAAGGTGCTTGTGCATTCTTCGTACTCGGTTAGTTTGGCGTTGGCTTTCTTGATTCTATCAACAGCCTGATTCGCCCAGTTATTGACGTACTCCACATTTTTATTGTGGCACTCTTGCAAGCTATTCTGCTTTTCGAGTAATGCATTGATCTCGTTTTCAATTTCTTTCCTTTTCTGCTTGGCTTGCTCTGCTTTCCTGTCCTCATATCGACGTGTTGCAGTGATTGAGCTCACATCAAATTCCAACATTTCTTTTTGAAGTTGTAAATTACTGATTTTGCTTTCTTGTTGTGCTGTTTGCCATTCTCTCTTGGTAGTGTGCTTTTTAATTTCCTCCGGGCGCTTTGGTTCACCTCGTTCCATGCCATAGCGGGAAGATACCTCGCTATAAAATCTATCTTGTCTTAGCCTATAATCGTCTTTATTTCCCATAATGATTTTAGCCGATAGATGTGCGCCCTTTTCGTCTGTAATGACTGGGAGGGAGGCCACGGCCATGTGCGGGGTTGCTTCATCTAAGTGAATCACAGCGTTTACAAGTAGGCTCTTATCCCCTCCGCAATATTCCCTCACGTGAAAACGCAAACAGTCTCGGAAATACTCCAACATTTCTCGTTGTGTGTGTGTTGCAAACCATTCAGGGCTTGCAGTATAAAGGGCGTCCAAGAGCACAATGCTGTCCTTTCGCTCTTTCAATCCATATTGCTTGATTTGCCTTGTGATTTCTCTATTCCAGTTTACAGTATGAATTATATGTATGTTGTCCTTTGTCTTTGACCAGTCAATGTCTGAGCTGTCAAAATCTCGCCCGGATTCGTGGTCTTGTGCTGTCCTGTTTGCTTCGATTTGCAATCCATAGATTGCTGAACGTCCTCGCTTCTCAATTCTCATTATTCCATAACTTGCCATATAAAAAACCTCCTTTAGAATTGCGCGCTCGTCAGACTTTGCCACATTAAGAATTTACCTCCCGGTAAATTTTTAATGGGCAAGTCTAACTCACTATACTTTGCAAGCAAAGTGTGAGCAAAGGGGCACAGCCCCCTTGACCCCCATGTTTCATATCTACAATATGAAACAAAAGCAGGAACGAAATTTCTTTCGCTCCTGCTTTTTTATTCATGTGCATATTTCACTTTGTTCTTTTCTGCCCATTCATAGAACTTTCCGGCAATATCATTTTTAGCAATCGGAACTTGCCTTGTATCGTTCCAGTATTCTATTGCCTTTATGATTTCGGCGTTTTGTTTGGCTTCTTCTGCTTGGGTTTGTTTCCTTGCCTTTTCTCTTAACGCCTTTGCTCGTGCTTCTGCTTTTCGTGCAGACTGTTCTAATTCTTCTATTGATTTTTTGTTGCTCATTTGTTATCCCTCCTTGCTATAAAAGCACTCTTGTGCCCTCCTGGTATACTAAATATGATATATTTTTAGTTTCTAAAAACGTTTCTTGAGGTAATACTCTTTTGCTTCGTCAACGGACACAGAATCAAATAAATCGCAACTCATTATCCTTAATACTTTGCGTATTGTTTCATTGTCCAAGCCTGCATCTTCCATAGCCATAATAGCATACCCTTCGCAAGCGTCGTTACTCCAGTATTCCATATACTTCATAACCTCCTTTCTATCGCAGTAGAACTTTCGTTCTATTAACATAATAACATATTCCCATATAGTGTCAATAGGTTTTTGAAAATTTTTTATATTTTTTCCATGTGCATTTTGGGCCTACGCGTCCCGCGTCACTTCGTGACGCTCCTGGCGACACTTTCGATTTTGTGACAATCCGCGTTGCGTCTTATCACAAAATCGAAAGTCAGAAAATTAGACCTAAAATTTCTGCTTCTATTTGTTCATAAATTGTTTACAAATTTCTTTTTCTTGAAAATATTTTTTCTACCATATTATAAACGTAGAACTTAAAAACTGAATATCACAGCTCTTTTTGAGAGCGCATTTTTGCTTGTTTTAATGCTAACATCAAAATAAGAAATCTGACGGGGATCTAGACGAATTTCCATATTACCCATGCCCCGCAGACAGCAGAGAGCAAACCTGCTTCAACAAATAGGTGTGGACGAGCCGACGCTATAAAATCGCCCCGGACCTTATTACTGCAACCAAAATCCACCTGTAATAGGCCCGTCAGTGGGTGAAAGAGGAAGAAAGCCCACCGCCTACACCCCAGATACCAAAATCTGGGGCATGGTTAAAACTATCCCTCGGGTGGCAATGGTCAATCGTTCTCCCTTATGGTAATCGGGGAGAGGACACACGTATTTAGGGAGAAATCCCGATCAAGTGGACTGGCGTGGAGTGCTTGTAGAAAACGTGATGGAAAATCAGTTTTTTATACTGATTGGAAGTAGTCGTGGATTAAAATGTTTTAATTTTTTTGATGATTTTAACGTTTAGGGTTGACTTGTCTGCGTTTTCGCAGGACAAGTCTGCCCAAACGAGGGTTTGAAGTTTCCCAAATTAGAAAATGGATTGAAAATACATCGTTTTTTAGAGTATATCGGGATAACTACCACCCCCCCAGCCCCCCGCAAGCGGGGGGAGGACTAACAAACAAAGAAACAGATTGATTATACCGGATTGATATGTTGCAGTTACAGCATACTTTAATTGGTCAATTTTGGGAATATGCAAACACTGGACTATATAAAATCAACCTAAAAATTACAACAGCGAGGTGTTTACACCTCGCTGGCGCGCTTCCCCGCGGGGGAAGACCAGAGCGATTAGGTTAATAGAGAATTCAATCCTAAAAATAGAAAACCCAACCCCATGATGGAGTTGGGTTTTGTTGTGCCCTAATAGGGATTATGGCTCTTGCTGTCCACAGATGGAACAGACCCGGATTGTATCTTCTACCCATCTGTTCTCATACACAGGTTGTGTTTGTGTTATTTCTCGTTTTCGCTGGTACATATTAGACGCGGCAAACCAACATTTTACATCAGTATTAGGGTTATTTGGTTCTGTATGCCAATTAAAATCATCTGAATTATCAAATGTTTGCCTACAGCATTTACATTCAATAATCCAATATTTTTCTGTTCCAACTACAACTGTTTCAGTTCCAACTTGAACTTGCTCATAATGTCCAGAACCAGGAATGGCCTGTTCAATATAATTATGGGTATGCTCTTTGACAACTCCCCTCGCTGTCAAATCCTCAAACAAGGTGGTATCTTTGTTCTTAATCTTTGCAGAAAGAGCATTGAAGGAAATAATCACAACATCGCCACGAGTAAAGTGTGTTGTGCTGTTGTACTGTCCATTGGTGATACCGAGTTTATCAGACAATTCCCATGCTTTATCCCACTGGAAGTCAATACCACTCTCATAGCCTAATGCCCTCAAAACGAAAGTGATGTATTGCGATACAGTGGCATTTCCGGCCCCACCATAGGTTGTACCTGATGTGCCACTTGTCAACTTATTCGCATAGGCATACCCCACATAGGGTTTTGCCCAGCCAGCATTTAGATCGGTAAAGGGAGTGTTCCACTCTTTTGATTCTGCTTCATTGGTTCGTCCCAACAGTCTGACCAGGAGCGTGACTGCTTCGTATCGTGTCGGTGTCCTGTCCAAGTCAAAGACTGGATTTCCTTGGGCGTCTTTGCCGGTGCCATTGAATAGGCCCAGTTGGTAAAGTGCTTGGGCACTGGTGGTTGCTTCATCACTTGCAGCATAGGCGGGAACAGAAACAAGAGACAGAATCAAAACCAGGGCTAATAGTGACATTATTCTTTTCTTCATGGGTTGTTACTCCTTTATTTGGTATTTATCTAATTATAGCGCTCATGGCTTTAAACGTCAATAGAGTTTATAACTCTAATTTTAGGGGTTGCACTTCTTTTCCCTTATACTGGTGTTGAGGTGTAGCCTATGCAGTGGAACGAGCGAATAAGGGAGTTAAGAGAAGATAGCTCTTTAACACAAAAGTATGTTGGCGCCCTGCTCCATGTTGGACAACGAACATACGCCGATTATGAGAGTGGAAAGACCAGAATCCCAGTGGACAGCATTTTGATCCTTGCCAGGTTCTACAATGTATCACTGGACTATATTACCGGAGCAAGCAATATAAAAAGAGAATACCCCAAAAAGTAGACACCAGCCTTTGCCAAGTAGCTGGTGCCTATTTTTATTTCAAAAAGTTTCGTGTATGGTATTGTGTTTTTTAGTGTGTAGTGGTATAATGTACTTAAATAAAAAGGGATTGGAGGATATACCACTATGGCAAAGAATAACGACGTGGGATTGTTTCAACTGGCAAATGGAAATTGGGGTTTCCGGGTGACTGTTACCCAAGGTGGAAAGAAGAAAGATACCACTTTCAGACGGGACGAGAACGGCAACCCATTTACCAGGAAGATTGATGCCAAAAGAGCGCGGGAGCAGAAAATCCTTGAAATGCGAACTGCCCAGCCTGTAACCGAAACATTCACAGACTGCAAGTTGTCAGAAATGTGGGATAAGTACCTTGACAAAGTTGCTCCAGGGAAAGCACCTGCCACAGTTCGGAAATATTCGTCTCTTTGGAATCAGCATATCAAAGGCGAGTTTGGGGATAGGCTCATAAGTGAAATAACAGTGGCAGACATGAACTCGTATCTCCAAGAACTGTATAACTCTGGTTTGTCTTACAAGTATGTGGAGGGATTTCTGAAACTGTTCTATCAGTTGTTCGGGATTGCATATGCAGAGGAAAAAATAGACCCAGAGAGATACACAAGGATGTTTTTGGACAAGGGCACCAAGTTACAAATGCCAAAAATGACGCAGGAAGATTTTGAGGAATACGAAAAAATAAGGACTTTCGATTCTTATGAGATCAGCCAGATAAGCAAGATTTTTGAAACTGGTAATTGCTACACAGCTTTTTTGCTTGGGTATACGTGTGGGTTAAGGATTGCCGAGGTGTTTGGGTTGTTGTGGAGTGACTACAACTGGGACACCCACCAATTAACAGTGTGCAGACAGATGACCTATGAGGATGGTTGTTTCTGCTTGCGCCCCGTGAAAACCTTAAAGAGTGTGCGGGTGATTGATGTGCCTGACCTGTTGCATGAGCATTTGAAAGAGAAGTTCAGAGAGCAAAAAAAGCACCCTACCCAGGCATACAGGAGCAGGGCAAGCGAGATTGTTTTGGACAAGACCAAGAGCCGAGTTGTTACCGAGATTCAAGGCGGGGACTTCATCAACAGAAAAGAAAATGGTGAACTCTTGACAATCAACTCCATCAAGTATTATAGTAAGAAAATAAAGGCAGACACAGGGATCGACTTCAATTTCCACGCTCTAAGAAAAACCCATTTGACCTATCTGGCAAACTTGAATATCCCAGCCATTGAGGTAATGAATAGGGCGGGCCACAAAAAATTCGAGACTACTATGAAATACTACGTGAACCAGTCCGAGGAAAGCAGACGGCAGTTATTGAGTGCCCTTAATGGTATCACCACAGAGGAAAGATATGTGGAGGCCCCGGACGGGTACGGCGGGACCCAACTTGTGCTTGAGAGCCGAGCCAAGGCGATAGCAAAGGCTGGTGCCCTGATCCCACATTAAACAGTTGTGTAATATGGTGTGTAATCAGATTGCAACCATTGAAAAAGCCTGTATTTCCAACGACTTTTGGAAACAGTCTAATGCCGAGGCCCGCCACGGCAAGGCCCTGAAGGGCTTACTTGAAAGATATTTCAAGTAAATCATTACAGCAGAAGGGGGGAGCGGGTACAGCCCGCTCCCCTCTATTGTGCCGCGGCGGGAATTGACAACGCCGCGGATTTTGTTATAATAAACCTGTGGAACCCAGCTGCCGGGCCGTCCCGGCGCGGCAGAGGATAAAGACGGTTGCCTGCTGTCCCGCGAGAGCGGAATGGAGGCGTGTGTAAAGCCCTCGCGGGAATTTCTCCCGGGGGAGGTGATACATATAACTTCTGAAGGTCTGCTTGGCATTTTCGGCGCCGTTGGCGCCCTGGCCAGCATTGCTTCCTTCGTACTGTACCTGTACGATAGAAAGAAGAAGTGAGCCGTCTGCTGCAACAGATCGGCTCACTGAGGTTGGGGCATAGCCCCAGTTCAGAGTAACGTATCAAATTGTGGCAACCGTCTGGGTTCCACACTTTTTATTATAGCCGCCGCTTGAAAATTTGTCAAGCTGCACTTAAAAACAAAACAGTCCCGCACATACCGAACGCGGTTATGTGCGGGACTGTTTTATTTTTTGAAAACATCGGTCACGGTGAGCACCCCGTCCCCCGCGGTGAAGCGCACCTCCAGCCCCGCAAACCCGAAGCCGTACACCCGCGACGGGTCGTGCTGGTAGGGCGGCCGGGGATCCTGGGCCAGCACGCCGATCAGCGCCGCCCGGCGGTCCCCCGGCACCAGCGCCAGCAGCGACCGCGGAAACTCCACCGCCAGCCGGGGCTCCGGGGCCTCCCCCGCGAACCCCCCGGACGCCTCGGGATGGCAGTCGGCATAGGGCACATAGGGCTTGATGTCCAGGATGGGGGTGCCGTCCACCAGGTCCGCCCCGGAGACAAAGAGCACCGGGCCGTCCGGAGTGGACAGCTCCACCCGCTCCAGGCGTACGCAGGACAGGCCGATGGGGTTGGGCCGGAAGGGGGAGCGGGTGGCGAACACCCCCAGGCGCGCGTTCCCGCCCAGCCGGGGCGGGCGCACGGTGGGCGACCACCCCGCCCCCCTGTTTTCGGAAAACTCCCAGATCAGCCACAGGTGGGAGAAGCCGTCCAGCCCCCGCAGGGCGTCGGGGACGCGGTATTCCGGCTCAAACACCACCGCGGCGGACAGCCCCTCCACCAGCCCCGCCTGCCGGGGCACGCCGAATTTGGTGGGGAAATCGGTGCGGATACGGGCGACAGGCTCCACGTCAGTCCACGTTGGGGCTGGCCCGCATGGCCTCGATGGTGCGGGCCATCAGGTCGTCCAGCTCCCAGCCCAGCAGCTCCGCGCCCTTCTGGATCACGTCCCGGGAGCAGCCCGCCGCGAATTTTTTGTCCTTGAACTTCTTTTTCAGCGACTTGACCTCCATGTCGCTCACGCTCTTGGAGGGGCGCATCATGGCCGCCGCGCCGATGAGGCCCGTCAGCTCGTCCACGGCGAAGAGCACCTTTTCCATCTCCAGCTGGGGCTCGATGTCCACGCAGTCGGGCCAGCCATGGCAGGCCACCGCCCGGATCAGGGACTCGTCGATGCCCTTCTCCCGCATGAGCTCCTGGCACTTGACGCAGTGCTTGTCGGGCCACCGCTCAAAATCCAGGTCGTGGAGGATGCCCACGGCCTCCCAGTAGTCGGCCTCCTGGCCGTGGCCCAGCTCCTGGGCGAACCAGCGCAGCACGTCGCCCACGGTGCGGGCGTGTTTGCGGTGGAACTCCCCCTCGTTGTATTCGCATAACAGCTCCCATGCCTGGTCCGGGGTGGGTATCATGGCGGACATCTCCTTTTTTCTGTGATGAAAGGATCATACTACTCCGCCCCCGCCCCTGTCAAGCCTTATGCCGCGCCGCTGTGCTGGAGCATTCGGCCCACATAGATGCCGTAGCCGCTGGTGGGGTCGTCCACCATGACGTGGGTGACCGCCCCCACGATCTTGCCGCCCTGGAGGATGGGGCTGCCGCTCATGCCCTGGACGATGCCGCCGGTGGCGTCCAGCAGCCGCCGGTCGGTCACCTTGAGCAGGTAGTCCCGGCAGTCGCCCTCCCGCTGGGCGAACACCTTGGCGATTTCCACCTCAAACCGGTCCACCCGGTCGCCCGAGATATTGCACAGGATCTGGGCGGGGCCGGGCCGCACCTCGTCCCTGGCCGCCACCTCCACCGGGTCGCCCTGGGCCCAGCGGCCGTCCGTCATGGTGCCGAACACGCCGCCGTCGGTGTTGGCGCTGAGCAGCCCCAGGGTGGACGAGGTGTCAAAAATCCCCTTGAGCTGCCCCGGCGCGCCGCTTTTGCCCTTCTCCACCCCCGCCACGGTGGCGGGCAGGATGGAGCCGCTCTCCAGGGGCATGAGCAGGGCGGTATCCACGTCGTTGATGCCGTGGCCCAGCGCCCCGAAGGCCCCGGTGGCCGGGTCGTAGAAGGTCACCGTGCCGATGCCCGCCATGGAGTCCCGGATCCAGGCCCCCAGCTTGTAGGCCCCGTCGGCCGGGCACAGCACCGCCTGGGCGGTGAGCTGCACCTGCTTGTCGTCCCGGATGGCCCGGATGCTCATGGTCTCCCCCTCCAGCTCCTGGAGCAGGGCGGACACCTCCTCAATGGTGTCCACCTCGGTGGAGTTGATGTGGGTGATGATGTCCCCCTCCTTCAGGCCGCAGGCCTTGGCCGGGTTCACGCTGCCCCCCTCCCCGGCCACGTCGGAGGTGCCCACCACCACCACGCCGTCGGAAAAAAGCTTGATGCCCACCGCCCGGCCCACGGGCACCACGGAAACCGGGCTGGCCCAAGCCGTGGCCACGGCGGGCCACATGGTCAGCACCAACCCCAGCAGCAGCGCCGCGCCCCGCAGCGCCGCCGCCCCCACAAATGGTCTTGCTTCTTCATTCAAATCCATTCACCGCCTTTTTGAAACTACGGGCGGCCGGGCGTTGGCGGAAAAATCTCCGTCAGCGCCCTAACGTCCGCCTTTTTAATATGGCGGCGGCACAGGATTTTCACCGTGGCAAAGTCAGGCGGGTTTGACAAGGGCGGCGGAACCAGTTCTCCGCCCGGGCGGATTTTTGGGGCCCGCGCTGGGGGGAGCTGGGAATTTGCCCCGGATTTGGACAGGGTCCCTGTTCGTTCCAAATTTGAAATGCGGCGATTTCCCGCATTTTTTCAATGGGACAAACATAGTTTGCCCTATTCCGGGCATATCCTTAATACCAAAGTGAGGTGTATTTATGGAAAAAACGACCAAAAAACTGCTGCTGGCCTATGCCCTGGCCGCCGTGGCCGGGGTGCTGTTCCACTTCCTGTACCAGTGGCTGCCCAACCCGGTATTCGCCCTCATTTCCCCGGTGCGGGAGAGCGTGTGGGAGCACGTGAAGCTGCTCTATTTCCCCCTGCTGGCCGTCTCCCTGGTGCTGGGCCGGGGAAAGGGGCTGGGCCGGGCCCCCTGGCTGCTGGGCATGGCCGCCGCCTGCGCGGTGATGCTGGGGACGGGCTACCTGTACCACGTGGTGTTCCGGGGGGAGTCCATGATCGTGGATCTGATCCTGTTTTTCTTCCCCCTGGCCCTGGGGTTTTTGCTGCCTCGGGCGCTGTGGCCCCTCACCGAGTGGCCGGGGACGGAAAAAGCGGCCTGGGGCCTGACGGCGGCGCTGGGGGCGCTCATCGTCTGGTTCACCTTCTTCCCGCCGGACGCGGCGCTGTTCGCCGATTTGAGCGACGCCATCCGCACCTTCCTGACCATTCCCGTATGACGAAGGGGCCCCCGGCTTTGCCAGGGGCCCCAAAATTTGTCATCGGGTCTGTCCTGTCCCCCGGATCACGTATTTGTAGCTGCACAGCTCCGCCAGCCCCATGGGCCCCCGGGCGTGGAGCCGCTGGGTGGAGATGCCCATCTCGCACCCCAGGCCGAACTCCCCGCCGTCGGTAAACCGGGTGGAGGCGTTCCAGTACACCGCCGCCGAGTCCACCAGGGCGGTGAAGCGCTTGGCCGTTTCCGCGTTTTCCGTGACAATGGCCTCCGAGTGGCCGGTGGAGTGGGCGGCGATGTGGGCGCAGGCCCCGTCCACCCCGTCCACCACCTTCACCGCCAGGATGTAGTCCAAAAACTCCGTGTCGAAGTCCTCCGCCCCGGCGGGCCTGCCGGGGATGAGAGCGGCGGCCTGTTCGTCCAGCCGCAGCTCCACCGGGGGCAGGCCGCCCTTTCCCCGCCGGGCCACCAGCCGTTCCCGCAGGCGGGGCAGGAAGGGGTTGGCGATATCCCGATGGACCAGGCACACCTCGGCGGCGTTGCACACGCTGGGCCGGGAGCACTTGGCGTTTTCCACGATGTCCAGCGCCATATCCAGGTCCGCGTCCCGGTCCACGTAGATGTGGCAGATGCCGGTGCCCGTCTCGATGACGGGGACGGTGGCCTGCTCCACGCAGGCCCGGATGAGCCCCGCGCCTCCCCGGGGGATGAGCAGATCCACCAGCCCGGACGCCTGCATCAGCTCCACGGCGGACTGGCGGGAGATGTCCTCCACCAGCCCCAGGGCGTCCTGGGGCAGCCCGGCGGCAGCCAGGCCCTCCCGCAGGGCGGACACGATGGCGGCGGCGGAGCGGTGGGCCTCCTTCCCGCAGCGCAGCACGCAGGCGGAGCCCGCCTTCAGGGCTAAGGCCGCCGCGTCCGACGTGACGTTGGGACGGCTCTCATAGATGATGGCGATCACGCCCATGGGGACGGCGGTTTTCTCAATCACCAGGCCGTTGGGCCGCTCCTCCCGGCGCAGCACCGCCCCCACCGGGTCGGGAAGGGCGGCCACCTCCCGCATCCCCTGGGCCATGGCGAGTATGCGTTCCTCGTTCAGCGCCAGCCGATCCAGCATCACATTGGACACCGTGCCCTTGGCCTCAATGAGATCCAGGCCGTTGGCGGTGAGGACGGCCTGGGTGTTGTCCACCAGCGCGTCGGCCATGGCCAGCAATGCCCGGTTTTTGGTTGACCTGTCCGCCAGGGCCATGGCGAGTTTTGCTCCCTTGGCCCGCTCCAGCAGCTCCCGGGTGGTCATGCCTGTCCCCTCCTTCCCACGAAGCGGGTGCCCACGGGCTGGCCCGCCGCGATGTCGTACAGCAGCTCCGGCCGCTGGCCGTTGGCGATCACCATGTCGCAGCCGCAGGCCATGGCGATGTCCGCCGCCTTCAGCTTGGTGGCCATCCCCCCGGTGCCCAGGGCGGAGCCGGGATCCCCCGCCAGCGCCCGCAGCTCCGCCGTGATCTCCCGCACCTCGGGGATGAGGGCCGCCCCCGCGTCCCGGTGGGGGTCGGCGGTGTACAGCCCGTCGATGTCGCTGAGGAGTATGAGCAGATCCGCCCCCACGCACTCCGCCACAATGGCGGCCAGGGTATCGTTCTCCCCGATGGTGGTGGCCTCCCCCACCTCGTCGGTGGCCACCGCGTCGTTCTCGTTGACGATGGGCAGCACGCCCAGCGCCAGCAGGCGCTCCATGGCGTTGACGAAGTTCTGCCGCCGGTGGGGGAAGCGCACGTCCTCCCCGGTGAGCAGCAGCTGGGCCACGGTGTGGTTGTACTCGCCGAACAGCTTGTCGTAGGTATACATCAGCTCGCACTGTCCCACCGCGGCGGCGGCCTGCTTGGTGGGCATATC
>CATLEJ010000008.1 GCA_949916125.1 uncultured Oscillospiraceae bacterium | reverse complement strand
CGAAGGTCTGAATTGAAGCCCCAGTAAACGGCGGCCGTAACTATAACGGTCCTAAGGTAGCGAAATTCCTTGTCAGGTAAGTTCTGACCCGCACGAATGGCGTAACGATTTGGGCGCTGTCTCAACAGCCCACCCGGCGAAATTGTTGTACTGGTGAAGAAGCCAGTTACCCGCAACTAGACGGAAAGACCCCATGGAGCTTTACTGTAGCTTAATACTGGAGTTCGGTAATTCATGTACAGGATAGGTGGGAGACTTGGAAACCAGGGCGTCAGCTTTGGCGGAGTCACCCTTGGGATACCACCCTTGGATTGCTGGGCTTCTAACCTGCGGCCTTGAATCAGGTCGGGGGACACTGTTAGGTGGGCAGTTTGACTGGGGCGGTCGCCTCCTAAAAGGTAACGGAGGCGCTCAAAGGTTCGTTCAGCACGGACGGAAATCGTGCAGTGAGTGTAAACGCAGAAACGAGCCTAACTGCGACACCGACGGGTGGAGCAGTAACGAAAGTTGGAGTTAGTGATCCGGCGGTATGCAAGTGGAAGTGCCGTCGCTCAACGGATAAAAGCTACCCTGGGGATAACAGGCTGATCTCCCCCAAGCGTCCACAGCGACGGGGAGGTTTGGCACCTCGATGTCGGCTCGTCACATCCTGGGGCTGAATTCGGTCCCAAGGGTTCGGCTGTTCGCCGATTAAAGTGGCACGCGAGCTGGGTTCAGAACGTCGTGAGACAGTTCGGTCCCTATCTGTTGCGGGCGTAAGAGATTTGAAGGGAGCTGTCCTTAGTACGAGAGGACCGGGATGGACGAACCTCTGGTGCACCAGTTGTCCTGCCAAGGGCACAGCTGGGTAGCTACGTTCGGACGGGATAAACGCTGAAGGCATCTAAGCGTGAAGCCCCCCCTAAGATAAGATCTCTCATCCTTTATGGAGTAAGGCTCGACGTAGACTATGTCGTTGATAGGTCGGAGGTGTAAGCGCTGTGAGGCGTTGAGCTGACCGATACTAATAAGCCGAGGGCTTGACCTTAAAAGAAGTGCGGAGCCGTCGTGAGCAGCGAGCTTGGACCGGAGCGAGCTTTACAAGGGAGAAATGCAAAGCATTTCGACTTGTGAAGCGAGACGAAGGGAAAGCGAGCGTCGCGAACAGGCGCAGCATGACAACAATAAGAAGTGCAGGCTGCTTGTGGAATTCACGTTGTTCAGTTTTGAGGGTGCGCCAAACCCTGAAACGCACCTTTAGCTCAGTTGGTAGAGCACCTGACTCTTAATCAGGGTGTCCAGGGTTCGAGTCCCTGAAGGTGTACCACTCCCTCTTGGGTGTGAGGCACCCAAGAGGGAGACCCCGAGAAGAAGCGACGCAAAACGGCCCGTTGGTCAAGTGGTCAAGACGGCGGCCTCTCACGCCGCAAACGGGAGTTCGACTCTCCCACGGGTCACCATTTTCTGAATTGAATAAGGTTTTAACCGTGGAAGCGGTTGAAATAAAGTTGGTGCTGATTGCGGTGAGGGTCCACCCGTTCCCATCCCGAACACGGCAGTTAAGCTCACTCGCGCCGAAAATACTTGGCTGGTGACGGCCCGGAAAAATAGGTAGTGCCAACACAAAGAGGCGGGCAGTCTGTTGACTGCCCGTTTTCTTTTGCATAAAAGGGTTTGCGATGGAGCACTGACGGCATTGTTATGAGTACACCGTGCAGTCAGTCATGAAAGAGGCCGGACAATGGACTATATTGTAGACAATCAAGGCTTGGATGCGTCAACCTTTATCTCCTTTGCAAACCGTGTTTGGCCTGGGGATTATGACCTTGATAAGACGCGGGAGGCGCTGTCAAAGACCTTGAATATCACCGCGCATGATTGCAAAACACTTGTGGGATGCCTGCGCATCCTTTCGGACGGCTGCTTTTTCGGCACCATTACCGAGCTGCTGGTTTTGCCGGAATATCAAAGAAAGGGCATCGGCAGCAGGCTGCTCCAACTGGCGGCGGAGAATACGCCCACTATGCTGTATTTTGGCGCACAGCCGGGGCTGGAGCGGTTTTACGAGAGAAACGGGTGCCAAAAGGGAATGCAATCCTATACGATCAGGAAGAAAGGGAAAGGATAGGACAGGGGCGTGACCCGCAAACAGCGGTCTGCGGCGCTAATGAAGGACGTGCCCAATTCATCGGCGTCCCGAACGACAGGCAGCGCAAACTCAAAGAAGCGGACAGCCTGTCACTGTCCGCTTTCTTTGATTGCCGGGGTCAGTGTCCCCGGTGCTTCTGCCTGCGTTTCTCCTGCCGGAGTGCGAGCTTCCGCTCCCGCTCTGCTTCCCGGCGCTCTTTGGAATCGGCCTGACGCTGCGCTTTGTGCTGCTCCCGCTGGAGTTGGAGGGCCTGTTGTGCTTTGGTGCCCTTGCCGACGGGCCGGACGGCCTTCCGGGCCTCCCGCAGCAGGCGCTTGGGATTGGGGACAGGGGCGGCCTTTTGTGCCCCTGTGACCGGCGGGCTGAACCGCAGCCTCCGATGGCTGCGGTTCAGCCACTCGAAAACCTCCTGGTCACGGGGTTCCCGGCCAAAGGTGACTTTACAGACCCGGCAGCCGTCCTCATCCTCCCGCTGATACAGCCCCACCCAGAAGGGCGGTTCAAAATACACCGTGAGGCTTGCCTTGGAAACGCACATATTCAGTTGTCCTCCTTATGAATTCTCCACGGAGAAGGGACAACCAAGGAGGCAGGTTACTGGCGGGAGGGAGGGCTCCCGCGCCCCGACTACCCGACGGGGACTGTGTTTTTATCTCCGCTGGGGAGAGTATAGCACATCCGGGGCAAAAAGTACAGCGGTATAGAAAAGGAGGTCCCCGGTATGACCTGCAAGCTGGCAATCTGCGACGACAACGAGGAATACGCACGGTTTATCGACGGGCTGGTGGCCCGGTGGGCGGAGCGGTCCGGCATCCAGGCCTACACCGCTCTGTTCCCATCGGCGGAGGCCTTCCTGTTCCGGTATGAGGAAGAGCGGGACTTCGATATCCTCCTGCTGGACGTGGAGATGGGCGGCATGGACGGCGTGGAGCTGGCCAGGCGGGTGCGAAGGGAAGACGACGCGGTGCAGATCGTGTTCATCACCGGCTACACCGACTACATCGCCGAGGGCTACGAGGTGGCCGCCCTCCACTACCTCACCAAGCCGGTGAATCCGGACAAGCTGTTCCAGGTGCTCACCCGGGCGGTGGGGCGGCTGGCCCGGAACGAGCCCACGCTCACCCTGGAGCTGCCTGGGGAGACGGTGCGGGTGCCGCTGGGCAAAATCCGCTATGTGGACGTGCTCCACAACTATGTCACCGTCCACGCCGGGCGGGACTACACCGTAAAGCGGCCCCTGGCGGAGCTGGAGCAGGCGCTGGACGAGCGGTTTTACCGCATCGGCCGCTCCTGCATCGTCAACCTGGCCTTTGTCAGCCGGGTGACCCGGGCGGCGGTGGAGCTGTCCGGCGGCGAGTCCCTCCCCCTGCCGAGGGGGCAGTATGAGGGGCTGAACCGGGCCATCATCCAGCGGATGTAGGGGGAGACTGCCATGTCGCTGATTTCAAAGCTGATCGACCGGCGGCTGGCCGCCTATCAGCGGGAGCTCATTGAGATCCACTATGCCGAGGTGGAGAATATGTACCGACAGATCCGGGGCTGGCGGCACGACTACCGCAGCCACATCCAGGCCATGAAGGCCCACGCGGCCCAGGGGGACTGGGAGGCGGTGGGGGCCTATCTGGACGAGCTGGAGACGGATCTGGCCACCGTGGACACGGTGGTAAAGACGGGCAACCCCATGGCGGACGCCATCCTGAACAGCAAGATCTCCCTGGCCCGCGCCAAGCATATCCCGGTGCGGGCCGACGCCCATATCCCGGTGGCGCTGTCGCTGTCCGAGCTGGATCTGTGCATCATCCTGGGTAACCTGTTCGACAACGCCATCGAGGCCAGCCTGGCCCTGCCGGAAGAAAAGCGGCTGATCCGGGTATACCTGGACATGAAGGGGAGCCAGCTCTACATCTCCTTCACCAACTTCACCGCCGCGGGAAAGCGGGCCAAGGAGGGCGGCCGGTTCCGCACCACCAAGGGGGCGGGCCACGGCTTTGGGCTGGTACGCATCGACGCCATTGTGGAGCGGCTGGGTGGTTACCTCAGCCGGAACAGCGAGGACGGGGCGTTTACCACAGAGATCCTTTTGCCGCAAGGCGATCGGCAGCCTTCCCCTTGAAGGGAGGGGCGGCCCCTGTATCGCCCTGGCAGGGCAGGGGGAAAGGCCGTCGAAAATACGTCCTCTCCCGCCGGCGCAGCTTCTAAATGTGCCGGGTATATTCCGCCACGGCGCTGACGAGCCGCTCCGTCCATACGTCCACATCATGCTGCACCGCCCCGGTGAGGGCGTAGAAGCTCTCCGCCTGGGTGAGCAATTCGTTTAAGGCCCCCTGGACGGCGGAATCCGGGCTTTGGCGCGCCAGGGCCTGGAGCTCCCGGTAGGCCCGGTCCAGGGCGGTTTTGTCCGGCGGGGTGGTCATGTCCTTGGGCCGCACCCGGAGGATTTGCAGGGCGTGGATGCCTGCCGGATTGGCCGCGCCGGGGCAGAACAGGGCGCCCTCCACCCGGTAATCCCCGGGAAGGTCCGGACGGTAGGGGCCGCACAGCCACACCACGTCCGCCTCCTGGCGGCTGCCGTCCGCCAGGGCGACAGGGAGGCGCTCCGGCAGGTCGGCGGCAGCCAACGCCGCTTCCAGCGGCGTGCCAAAGCGCACCGAGCAGACAGGCAGGGGCTCTACAGCGGAGATGAGGGGGCAGTCGTATAGCGCCAGCCGGGAAATGCTCACGGCGTTGGAGTCGCCGGTGTGCATCACCGCCCATTCCACATCCAGCCGGAGGCGGCGCACCGGCCGGGGTGGGAAGGCAAACAGCTTGTCCTCCCCGGCGGCGTCCTCGTCCCATTCGCCCCGGCATACCGTCTCAAAAGCCCCGCCGCCGGCGCCCACAGACAGGGAGGCCCGCAGAATGGCTCCGCGGGTGCTTCCTGTCCACGCACTACACAGCAGGGCGCTGGCGGCCGTCTCCCGGGGCAGCTCGATCTCCACCCATTGGGGCAGGCGCTGGGCGCGGTCCAGGTAGTTGGTCTGCCAGAAGGTGCCAGGGGCGCTGCTCAGCATATCCGAAACAGGGTGCTGGGGATGGATGCTGGAGGCAGTTATGACCGCACCCTCCAGCGAAACGGGCTGGGCGGCAGCCTCCCCCACCCGGAGGGCGAGGCTGTCCGTAAATTGGGCGGCGTCCTTTTTGCAGACGGCGGACAGCTTGACGATCCCCGGCTTCAGGCCCAGCACACGACCGGTTTCGTCTACCCGCGCCACCGAGGGATCGGAGCTCCGGAAGGCCAGCCGCCAGCCCTCCGGCAGGCCGCAGGGCCCATGGCTGTCAAAGCAGTCCACGGAAAAGACGGCGTTTTCCCTCACGTCCAGCCTGGGGACGCCCCGCAGACAGATGGCGGTGAGCTCTAACGGAGGCAGATAGGGGCGCAGCGCCTCCGGTTCCAGCTCCGCCCGGGGGCGGAACTCGCCGCCGGACACATAGGCGTAGACGGCGGCCAGCAGCTGCCGGGAGGCGGGATCCTTCTTTTCCAGCAGATCCACTGTGGACACCAGCAGACGTCCCGGCCCCACCCTGGCCTCGAACAGCATGGCCAGCCGCTCCGGCAGGTCGATGGCGGCAATGGGCTGGACAATGGGCCGCAGGTCGGCGGGCAGCTCGTTGATGAGCAGTCCCCGGGCGTTTTGCAGCAGCTCAAACCACTGCCAGCCGCCGAAGCAGTCCGTGGGGAAGCGAGTAAACAACGGGTGATTTTCCTCCATAAAAATACCCAGGGAATATCCGTCTGAATGGTTGGTGTGGAACATGGGGCTCCAGAAGTCGGGCCGGAAGGATACCGCGCGGCTGCGGGGCAGGGCGGCGGGGGTGCCCTCGGAGAGGACCAGCACCGTTTTGCCCTGGGCCAGGGCCCGCTCCGCCTGCCCATCATAGGCGCGGCACAGCACCACGCCTTCCGGCACAGCCGGGGCGGGCTGCGCCGGGTACAGCCACAGGGAGTAGTCGTTGACGCCGGGGGCGGCGGGCGCGTCGTACTCTCCCGACAGGGCCAGCTTCAGCGAGGCGCGGCAGGCCGCCGCCAGCGGGGGCAGCTCCGCCCGGATGGGGCCTAAGTCCGTCACCGCGCCCTGGGGCACAGTACGGGCCGGGAGGCCGCCCCGGGCCAGCACCGTGCCCCGGTCGTCCTCCAACGTCCAGGACAGGGCCAGCTCCGCCGGGCCAGGGGAGTAATTGGAGACAAGGACCTGCGCCTCAAAGGTCTCGCCGGCCTCCCACACGAAGCGGGGCATCCTGGCCAGCGCCGCCAGCTCACAGCAGGAGCGGCGGAACTGCACGGGGGTGATGGCCCCCTTGCTCTCCAAGAAGCTGTCCAACAGACCCACCAGGGCGGTGCCCTGTCCGGAAAAATCCTGGAGGCCCAGCAGCAAAAAGCCCCCGCTTCCCGGTGTGCGCAGGTAGGACTCCGTAAAGCTGCGGTACAGCATGGCCGCCAGCTTTCCCGTGGCCCGGTGGAAGTCGGCCGCCCGGTCCGCCAGTCCCGCCTGGGCCAGGACGCCCTGGAAATGCTCCAGGTTCCGGGGGCGCAGGACGCAGCCCCCGTAGCGGGGCAGCTCCCGGTCATAGTCGGGGTACACCTGGAGCTGGCCCACCTCGTGGCCGGTGATGGGGACGGGGGCGGCCTGGACGGCCTGGGAATAGTCCCAGTCGGTGCGGGGCTCCGCCAGGGGGAGATAGCCCGGCTCCAGCCACTTGGAGGCGAAATCGGCGGAAGGGGGATAGGTGCTGTGGCCCGCGATGTCGGAGCACAGCAGGTCGGGCTCCAGCCCCTTGCAGAACTTCAAAAACTCTTCGTAGTAGTAAAAGCCGATTCGCTCCTCGTTGCCCAGGGCGAACATGACGAAGGAGGGGGAGTTGCCGTATTCCGCGAAGATGCGCCGGGTGTCCCCCTCATAATAGCGCACGTCGGTATCGTCCCCCTGGGCGATGTCGCCGAACATCCGCCGGCCCCACTGGGGCAGCTCCACGTAGAGGTACAGCCCCAGCCGGTCGGCGGCCTGGAAGGCGGCCCTGGGCGGCACCCAGGTGTGGAAGCGGACGTGGTTCAGGCCGTAGTCCTTGTAGATCCGGAACACCCGCAGCCAGTCCGCCAGCCCCATAGGGGCGTACCCGGTCTTGGGGAAGATGGCGCAGTTGATCTCCCCCCGGAGCTGGGTGGGCCGGCCGTTGATGAAAAACTGCCGCCCGCCCTGGTTCTCCCCGGCGGTGAAGGAGCGCATCCCGAAGTCCTCCTGATGCCGGGCGCAGAAAACCCCGTCCGCAAAGACCCCCGCCGTCATGCGGTACAGGCTGGGGTGAAACTCGTCCCACAGGAGGGGGTGCTCCCCCATGTCATGAGTCACGGAAAGGACAATGGTATGCTCCCCCGGTGCGAAGTGGAAGCCGACGCGCTGGGGGATTGTTCTGTGGATTGGCGGGTCTGCGTTCCAGCTCTCCGCCTGGAGGACGACCTCCCCCCGCAGCTCCTCCGCCCCGTCCAGCCGGGTGAGCGTCGCCTCCGCCCGGACGGCATTGCAGCTCAAATCGGGCCGCAGCCGCAGGGCGGAGACGGACAGCGCCGGGGGAGATTCCAGCCGCAGCGCCCCCACGATGCCGTTCCAGTTGGTCTGTCCGTGCTCGGTGAGCTGGTGGGACCAGGCCTCCCCCTCCCACAGGGTGGAGTACATGGCGTGGGGCATCCCATCGGAGGTGTTGTCCACCTCCACCGTGAGGGTGTGGGTGCGCCCCGGGCGGCACAGGGCCGTCAGGTCATAGCGGTGGGGGGTGGTGTAGCTGTTCTGCCGGGGGCCCGCCGCCTGCCCGTCCACCCAGACCCGGGTCTTCTTGGTCCGCTCCAGATAGAGCAGCACCGGCCGGCCCGCCCACTCAGCTGGGACGGCGATCTCCCGCCGATAGACGGCGGGGCCGGTGTAGACATAGTCCCGGTTCAGGTGCCGGGGGGTGAATTCGCCCGTGTTGTTCAGGCCCTTGCGGTTTTCGTCCATGGTGCCGGGGAGGAAAACCGTTTCGCGGTCAAAGACCGCGTCCTCCGCCGCGCCCATAAAAAACTGCCACGGGCCGGACAGGTCGAAAAAGAGATTGCCGCTCATCATAATGGCCGCCTTTCTGCCGCTGATATCTGGGTGGGGGGAATCCATTGGTATAATACCGCGCTCTGGATGGGATGTCATTTCCCAGGCTTGCCCAATCCTTTCCGCTTCTTGCTCAGGCTCACTCATCCAAAGCCCGCGCCCGGTATTCCGATGGCGTCAGGCCCGTCTCCTTTTTGAATGCGGTACAGAAGCTGCTCTCGCTGGTAAAGCCCACGGTGAAGCAAATCGTTTTCACGGAATCGCCGGTGCTCCGGAGCAGGAATTTTGCGCTGCTGATCCGGGTGGCCAGGATATACTGGTGGGGAGAGAAGCCCGTCTCCCTTTTAAAGAGCCGGCTGAAGTAAAAGGGGCTCAGCGCCGCCTGGGCCGCCAGATCCTCCAGTGAGAGCTCCCGGGTCAGGTGGTCGTTGATGTAGGCGATGCTGTCCTCTATGATGCCGGCAGACTGAGCGCCGGGGCTGTCGGTCTCCCGGCCCACCAGCAGCTCGGTGAGGAGGTTCACGATGCAGTTGTTCAGGACAGCCTCCCGGACGGGGGCGGCGTCCCGGAACTGGGTGTAGATTTGGCGCAGGTTTTTTTCAAAGCGGTAGCTGTTTTTCAGCGTGACCACCGGGCTGTCCCCGCCTGTGACGGCGTCGAAATAGCCCCGGGCGCAGGGCCCGTCGAAGTGAAGCCATTCCGCCTCCCAGCCGTCGGCGGTGTGGTAGGCGTGGGGGGCGTAGCAGTCCAGCACCACGATCTGCCCCTCCTGGGCGCGGAATTGCCGCCCGCCCCATTCCACCTGGCAGCAGCCCCGGGTGACGTGCATCATGAGGAAGCTGTCCAGGGAGGCCCTGCGCAGGCAATAGCCGGGCAAATATTGAAAACGGCCCACAATGAGCGGGTAGAGGAACAGGCCCTGGGCCTGGGCGCTGGGCGTATAGATGTAGTAATCGGAACCGGGGGAAACAAGGGCTTCTGTGGACAGCATATGGATACCCTCCGTTTGTTTCTGGTTGATGTTATTATACAGGGAGGGCCGCCTCCCGTCAAGAAAGGGAGAGCAATTTTTCAAAACGACAGGGCAACCGTGGGGATTGAACATTCAGCGAAAAGGGCCTATGCTTTCTTCAGGCGGGAACCATAACATGAAGGAGGCGTCAGGGATGGATAGCGTAAAGATCTGGGCGGAGCGGATCGTGCTCCCAACCTATGAAATCGGCCAGGCGGACAAAAACCCCATGTTCCTGGAGGGGAGGGTATACCAGGGCAGCTCCGGAAAGGTGTACCCCTACCCCACCATCGAGTCGGTGTCCGACGTGAAGACGGACAGGGAATACCAGGCGGTGTGGCTGGAGAACGAGTATTTGAAGGTGATGATCCTGCCCGAGCTGGGCGGGCGCATCCAGCGGGCCTATGACAAGACCAACGGCTACGACTTCGTGTACTACAACCACGTGATCAAGCCCGCGCTGGTGGGGCTGTGCGGCCCCTGGATCAGCGGCGGCATCGAGTTCAACTGGCCCCAGCACCACCGGCCCACCACCTACTCCCCGGTGGACTATCTGCTCATCGAAAACCCGGATGGCTCCAGGACCTGCCGGGTGTCCGACGTGGACCAGATGTACGGCACCCGGGGGGAGGCCAGCTTCACCCTGTACCCCGGCAGGGCGTACATCGAGATCAGGGGCCAGCTCTACAACCCCACGCCCCTGCCCCAGACCTTCCTGTGGTGGGCCAACCCCGCCGTCCCGGTGAACGAGAACACCCAGTCCATCTTCCCCCCCGACGTCCACGCGGTGATGGACCACGGCAAGCGGGACGTGTCCCGGTTCCCCATCGCCACGGGGGTGTACTATAAGCACGACTACAGCGCCGGAGTGGACATCTCCCGGTACAAGAATATCCCCGTGCCCACCTCCTACATGGCGGAGAAAAGTCAGTTCGACTTTGTGGGCGGCTACGATTACGGCAGGCAGGCGGGCATCCTCCACGTAGCGGATCACCACATCTCCCCCGGCAAAAAGCAGTGGACCTGGGGCTGCGGCGACTTCGGGCGGGCCTGGGACCGCAACCTCACCGACGAGGACGGCCCCTATGTGGAGCTGATGACCGGGGTATACACCGACAACCAGCCCGACTTCACCTGGCTCAAGCCCTTTGAGGAAAAGACCTTCACCCAGTACTTTATGCCCTACAAGGCGGTGGGGGCGGTGAAGAACGCCACCATCCACGGGGCGGTGAACCTGGAGACCGGCCCGGAGGGCGTCACCGTGACGGCCTACGCCAGCGGGGAGCATCCCCACGCCCGGATCCGGCTCACGTACGGCGATACGGTGCTGCTGGACGAGGAGGCAGAGCTGTCCCCGGTGCAAACCTACCAAAAAGCGGTGCCCTGGGCGGCGGAGGACGAGACGAAGCTGACCCTGAAGGTGCTGGACGGGGCGCGGGAGCTGGTGGCCTACACCCCGCTGAAGCGGGGGATCCCCAAGCTCCCCCAGCCGGCCCAGGCGGCCAGGGATCCGGAGGAGCTCATGACCTGCGAGGAGCTGTACCTCACCGGGCTGCACATCGAGCAGTACCGCCACGCCACCTACCGCCCGGATCCCTACTACCTGGAGGGGCTGAAGCGGGACCCGGGCGACATCCGGCTCAACAACGCATACGGCGCGCTGCTGCTGCGCCGGGGGCAGTTCGCCCGGGCGGAGGGGTATTTCCGCAAGGCTCTGGAGCGGTGTACCTGGAAGAACCCCAATCCCTACGATTCCGAGCCCTATTATAACCTGGGGCTGGCGCTGTTCTATCAGGGCAGGCTGGACGGGGCCTTCGGCGCCTTCTACAAGGCCACCTGGTCCGCCGAGCAGCAGGAGATGGGATTCTACTTTCTGGCCTGTATTGAGGCGGGCCGGGGGAACTGGGCCGAGGCGCTGGCGCTGACGGAACAGGGCCTGGTGAAAAACTGGCACAACGTCAAGGCCCGGGGACTGAAGGCCTATCTCCTGCGGAAGCTGGGCCGGGAGGAACAGGCCCGGACATGGATCGCAGAGAGTCTTGCCATCGACCCCTTCGACTACCTGTCCCGGCTGGAGCTGGCCCGGCTGGGGGACGAAGGGCGGGAGGCGGTCAAGGCGCTGGCCCGGGACTTCCACGAGACCTGGCTGCGCATCGCCCGGGATTACGCCCAGTTCGGCGCATACGCCGAAGCGATCGACACCCTGGAGCTGTGCGAAAAGCCCTGGCCCATGCTGTACTACTACAAGGCGTACTACCAGGGAAAGCTGGGGGCGGAGAACGGGCCGGCGCTGGCCCGGGCGGAGAACTGCCCCGCCGACTACTGCTTCCCCAACAAGCTGGAGGATCTGGTTGTGCTGGAGTACGCCAAGGAGCACGCCAAGAAGCCGGCGAAGGCCTGCTACTACCTGGGCTGCCTGCTGTACGACAAGCTGCAATACGACGCCGCCGTGGAGAATTGGGAGCGCTCCGCCCAACTGGATCCGCAGTTTCCCACCGTCTGGCGGAACCTGTCCCTGGCCTACTACAACAAGCGGCACGACTGCGCCGCGGCGAAGGGGGCCATGGAGCGGGCCTGGGCCCTGGCCCCGCAGGACGCCCGGGTGTTCCTGGAGCTGGATCAGCTGTACAAAAAGCTGGAGCTGCCCGTGGAGGAGCGGCTGGCCCGGTACGAGGCAAACCGGGCGGTGTTCCTGAAGCGGGACGATCTGAAGATCGAGTACGCCACCCTGCTCAACCTGCTGGGCCGCTATGGGGAGGCGTATGAGTTCATCATGGCCCACCGCTTCCACCCCTGGGAGGGCGGCGAGGGCAAGGTGACCGGCCAGTACACCACCGCCCTGGTGGAGCTGGCCCGGGCGGCCATGGCGGCGGGCGATTGGAAGCAGGCGGAGGACTATCTGCTGCGCACGGTTTCCTACCCGGAGAACCTGGGCGAGGGCAAGCTGGAGGGCACCAAGGACAACCACGTCAATTACTACCTGGGGCTGGTGAGGGAGCGGCTGGGCGACCCAGAGGGGGCAAAGGTGTGCTTCCAGCGGGCGGCGGTGGGCACCGACGAGCCCGCGGGCATGATGTACTACAACGACCAGCCCGCCGACATGATCTATTACCAGGGCCTGGCGCTGGAAAAGCTGGACAGGCCGGTGGAGGCCAAGGCCCGGTTTAACAAGCTGCTGGCCTATGGCGAGCGGCATATGTTCGACCATATGCGGGTGAGCTATTTCGCGGTGTCCCTGCCGGACTTCCTGATTTTTGACGACGACCTGGACAAAAAGAACCGGGCCCATTGCCACTATCTCATCGGGCTGGCCCGGCTGGGGCTGGGCCGGCCTGACGAGGCGGCGGAGGCCTTTGACGAGGCGGTCCGGTTGGAGCAAACCCATCAAAACGCCATCCGCTATCGGAGGATGTGCGGATAAGGCCCGGCCGGTAGGACAGGTGGCCGCAAATAACCGGGAAGGAACCGCGCTGAAACTGGAACCGCGCTGTCAGTTGGCAGCGCGGTTCCAGTTTTGCGGGATTCCTCATGGATCAGACGGATTTTTTGTCCTTGGCCGGATGTCTGGCGGAACCTCTGCCCCCAACAGCTCCGAGGGAAAATCAGGAGGCGCCTTGGGTTCATCCATGGGTTTGTCCGCCGCCTGTTCCAGGGCTGCGCTCTGCTTCAGACGGTCCAGCAGGAATTCGGAAATCGATTTTGCGGTGTCGTCCATATGTTCCTCCCTAATTCAATACGATGGCGTGGACCGCCTCAATCAGCTCCACCACATCGGCCCGGTCCACCAGGGACACCGGCTCGCCGTCCACAACGGCCAGACAGTGGGCGCCGTCATAACGGTACAGCTCGATTTGTACCGCCGGGTCACCGTCCCGGTCCAGGTGGGCCGTCAGGCCGATCTCCAGTTTCTGGCTGGGCGTCTCATCGGTAAAGCTGTCTGCGCTGAGGGCCTCCAAGGCGCTCTGGAGCTGGGCCATGTCCAGCTCATTGCCCGCATAGGAGAATGTGCGCCTGCCGTCGCTTTCCTCCGAGGCCAAGGTGTAGCTCTGGCCCTCCAGGGAGATATCCAGCCGGGAGATGTCCGCGAACTCGGCGGGGAGCACTTCCCGATGGCGGAGATCGTCATAGGAGGCAGCCGTCAGGAAGGCATAGCTGGAGGACGACATCTGGTAGACGATGGGGGAATCCCCCACCCGGGCATAGGCCGTGATGGCGTCGTCTTCGCCCCCATCCTGTTCCGCCGGGCCGCGGCTGAGATTCAGCACAAAGGTCTGGGCGGCTTCGTCCGCGTCGTGGTATTCAACGGATACCGTCAGCTCCGGCCGGTCCAGGCCATAGCGTTGAAGTTCCTCCTCCGTTGCGTGATAAGTGACATAATTGGTCAGGCTCAGGGAGCTGATTTCGCTCAAATAGCCGGTTACTTTTGCGGTATCCAGCGGAACCTGGCCCCCGCTGTGCGAGGTGTAGTACACATCGCGGTCCCGGTAGGAGTTTCCGCTGGTTTCCTCATAGCTGACGCTGTAATCTGCCGCGCCGGAAAACTGGATTTTATCCGCCTGCTCCAAAGCAGGGGTCTCGTCATGCCGGATCATGTCGCTGAGCCCGGCGTCAAAGGCGTCCAGCGGGTCGTCCTTCACCAGGTAGGCGTTCCCGTCCCCGACGTCCACGTACCGCTGGGAGTCCATCTTGCTGTAGTCCCCCAGCTTGATCTCATACGTCTGGTCCTCCGTCTCCAGTTTGACGGTGCAGACGGGGTCGTCCAGGCCGTACTGGCCGTAATCCTCCACGTTTTCAATGATGAACGCCGCCCCGAAGGACTGGAACCGTTCCAGGAGCGCGTCCACCTTTTTATCATCCACCGGGAACGCCTCGTCCCCGTCATAGAGCCATGTCCCGTCCCGGTGGAAGGACAGGGAATTGGACTGGTATTCCCAGGACAGGCCCTGCACCGATTCGACGGGCACCTCCAGAATGACCGCATCGGAATTCAGGATCTGCTCCTTGCGCGCCTCCCAACGGGTTGCGCCAAAGGCGGCGGCGGAAACCACCAGCAGGACGCCCAGCAGGACGGCCAGCTTTTTAGACCGGTTCATGTTGCAGCCTCCTTCTCTTGAGCGTCACGCAGACGCCGCAGCCCAGATAGGCCAGCGGGAATATGCCGATCATCAGCGCCTTGAGCACCGACGCGGCGGAATCGCTGATGGTCAGGTAGTTGTAGTTCAGCGACTTACTGCGGATGGCCATAGCCTCGCTTTCCCCGATGAGGGAGGAGAGGGCGTTCATGGCCAAATCCGTATTGGCCCCGGAGGAATAGGCGTTGTACATATCCTCCACGAAGTGGGATGAGGCGAACCACACCATCCCGCCGCCGCTGTCCAGCTCCACGGACACCGCCAGGGCAAAGGGGCCGTCAAGGTCGCCGTCCTCTTTTTCATAGGTGGTCAGCCCATAGCCGTCCAGCTTGCTGAACGCCGTGTCCGAGGTTGTGAGCAGCGGCGTCACGGTGGCGCCCCCGATGGTTTCCGCCACAACCAGCCCCCGGGCGACGGGCAGGATGGGCCTGTAGCCCTCGTCGATCAGGGAATCGGTGACGGCGTGGCTGTTCAGCTCGGGCAGCAGGTCGTAGGGGGTCTGGAAGGCATAGTGCTCCCGGTCCCCCTCTACCACGACGCCGTCCCGGGCCTCCACGCCGTATTGGGCCAGCAGGCTGTGCAGGTTCTCCAGCGCATCGTCCTCCGCGGGGCCCGCCATGACCAGCAGCCTGCCGCCCTGGGCGACGTAGTCCGCCAGCATTTCCTTCTCCGCCGTCGAAATATCGCTGGCCGGGGCATAGATGAACACACAGTCCGCAGCCTCGGGGACCGCGTCCACCGTCAGCAGGGACAGGCCGGTGAGCTGGATGTTCTCCTTCTCCAGCTGCTCCTGAAAGGAGGCGGGGAGCTCCTGCTCGCCGTGGCCCTCCAGCAGGTACACCTGGGGCAGATCCTCGCTGACCACATAGTCGATGGCGGAGGTGACGGCCCCCTCGCCGTCGAAGGAGGTGTTATAGGTGTAGGAGTACAGGTCGGCCTCCTGGACATAAATGTCGCTGTAAGAGATGAAGCGGTTCCGGTCTCCGCACTCCACGATGAGACTGTTGTTCTGCACCGTCCCGCTGGTGTACTGCTCGGCGAAGGTGGGGAACACATCCGGATTTTTCTTTACCACTTGGATGTGGCCGGACAGGCTCTCGTACTTGCCCAGCAGGTTTTCAATCACCTGGTCCTCCTGGCCGGACTGCACGATCCAGTAGATGGTCACATCCTGGTCCAGCGCGTTGACCACCACCTTGGTGTTGCTGGTGACGGAGTAGAGCTGGGAGGCGCTGATGTCCTGCTTGGTCCACGACGCGGGCAGGGCGGAGGCGAGGATGTTCACCACAATCAGGATTGCCAGCACCACGGCGGAGATGACGAGGGAGTAGGCCCCGCCGCGAAAGGCGAGCTGGGAAAACTCTGTTTTTTTCATCAGTTATACCTCCGCTTTTCCAGGGACTGCACCGAAAGGAACAGGAAGAACACGATGACTGTGAGGTAGTAGACGATGCCCGTCAAATCGAATACGCCGTTGACAAAGACGTAAAACCGCTCAAACAAGGACAGCTCCGACATGATCCTGGGCAGCAGGCCCTCGAATTTTGTGGGTTCAAAATAATACGCCGCCCCGGTCAGCGCCAAAAGGGCCGCACAGGCGCCCAGGGACAGGTTCTCGTTTTTGGTCAGGTGGCGGATCAGCGCCCCCAGGGCCAGGATCAGTACGCAGATGGCCGCCAGCGACCCAAAGGCGGTGGAGGAGACGTACTCCGACAGGCTGACGCTGTAGTAGTTGAACAGGATAACCGCCACGCCGATGCCCGCGGCGAAGCCCTGGCTGTCCGTCAGGGACGAGATGAACACACCCAGGGCGATGAGCGCCGCGCCCATGATGAAAAACGCCAGGATGGAGCCGTAGGAGGTGGGCAGATACACCTCTCCGTACCGGGAGAAGATCAGCGGGTACAGGCACACCAGCGCCAGGGGGACCAGATAGACCGTCAGCAGGGCCAGGTATTTGCCCGCAACTACCTGGGCGGTGGTGACGGGCAGGGAGTACAGGAGCTGGTCGGTTTTCTGCCTGCGCTCCTCGGCGATCACCCGCATGGTCAGGATAGGGACGATCACCGCCAGGATGACGCTGAAATAGCTGAGGGCAAACTCAAAATTGCTCACCGCCGCCCGGAGGTTGTAGCGCAAGGCGCCAAGCCCCACGGCCAGCAGCAGGAACGCGCCAAATACGTATGCCGTCAACGAGTGGAAATAGGTCCTCAGTTCATGCTTCCAGATCGCGGTCATGTTCGTCCACCTCGCTTTCTGATTCCGTTGGCCCGTCCGGGGGGACTCCTGCGCCCGCCTCGGCGCTGTCGTCCGCCAGCTCCAGGAACACATCCTCCAGGCTGGCCTTTTTCAGCGTCAGCTCCAACAGCGGGACGCCTTTGGCGGCAAAGGCGCAAAAGACCGCCCGGGACACCTCGTAAATATCGCTGTGATCCGTTCGGACCCGGGCCGTGATCCGGCCCCCGCCGCTTTTTTCCGTCTCCGCGGCGGAGATGAACTCGATGCCGGCCAGCAGCCCGCTAAGCTCGTCCCCGTCCATTTCCGTGGTGAGGATCAGCTCGCTGGACGTCAACAACTGCTTTTCCAGGTTCCCCGGCTCGTCGAAGGCCACCAGCTTTCCCCTGCTGATCATCAGGATCTGGTCGCAGATGGTCTGCACCTCGGACAGGATATGGGAGCTGAAAATGACCGTATGGGTTCGCCCCAGCTCCCGGATCAGGTCCCGGATCTCGATGATCTGGATGGGGTCCAGCCCCACGGTGGGCTCGTCCAGGATGATGGCCCTGGGGTTGCCCAGCAGGGCCTGGGCGATGCCCACCCGCTGCCGGTAGCCTTTGGAGAGGGAGGAAATGCGGCGGTTCCGCACATCCCAAATTTTTGCCTGTTCTATGACGGAATCGATCTGATGCTCCAGCGCCGCGCCCCGCAGGCCTTTGGCTTCGCCCACAAAGCGCAGGTATTCCGCCGGGGTTTCGCTCATATACAGCGGCGGCTGCTCCGGCAGGTAGCCGATGCGCCTTTTGGCCTCCTTCGGCCGCTCAAAAATGTCCAGGCCGTCGATGAGCACCCGCCCCGACGTGGCGGACAGACACCCGGTCATGATGTTCATGGTGGTGGATTTCCCCGCCCCGTTGGGGCCCAGGAAGCCGTAGACATGGCCTTCGCCGATCTCGAAGGAGAGGTCGTCCACCGCCGGAAACGTGTCATAGCATTTGGTGAGATGTTCCACTGATATCATAGCTGTCCTCCTTTGCGGCGGCACACTGCCGCCTACGGGGTCCATGATACAGCCTGTGTCTGAAACCACTCTGAAAATAATGGGGCTAATCTATGAACAATGGGAGGAACGGCGTCCGCCGTCCCTCCCATTATCATTGCGCTGCCAGGGGCAGCTCCACATAAAAGGTGTTGCGGCCGTCCCCACTCTCCACCCAAATGCGGCCATGGTGCTGTTCCACGATGCTCTGGGCGATGGACAGGCCCAGCCCAAAGCCGCCGTCCCGGCTCCGGGCTTTGTCCACCCGGTAGAAGCGCTTGAAAATGTCTTTCCGTTCACTTTTGGACAGGGCTTCCCCGGGGCTTGAGACTGACAGGCGGCAATGGCGCTTTCCCACGCGCTTCAGCGCCACCATGACGGGGCCCTCCGCGCCGGAATATTTTCGGGCGTTATCCAGCAGGATGTCCGCCACCTGCCGGAGCTGTTCTGCGTTGCCAAGAACCGCAGCGCCCGGCTCAAGTTCGCTCTCCAGCGCCAGCCCCTGCTCAAAGAAAAGCGGTTCAAAAGGCAGCAGGGCGGTTTCTGCCAGGGCACTGAGGTTTACAGTCTCGAATGCCGCCCCTATTTGCCCGCTGTCCGCCCGGGCCAGTTCCAGCAGCCGCTCCACCAGGACGCGCATCTGCCGGGACATGGTGAGGATGCTGCCGGAAAATTTTGCCTGGTCCTCCCCACTCCAATCCGGGCTTTGGAGCAGTTCGGCGTTGGTCATAATGACCGCCAGCGGGGTTTTCAGCTCGTGGGAGGCGTCCGCCACAAATTGCCTCTGCTGCTCCCAGGCTTTGTCCACCGGCCTGACCATCCAGGCGGCCAGCAGGATGCTGACGCCCAAAAACGCCGCGAAGCACAGCATCCCGACGACGGCGCAGGTCTCAAGCAGGTTTTGCAGGGTGGCGCGCTCGCTGGTGACGTCGGCGAATACCAGCCGCCAGCCGCTGGGCGTATCCGCACGGCAGAAGCGCAGACCGTATTCCTCAATGAGCCCGACCTCCTTCCCGCTTTGGGTGCAGGCTTCAATCAGGTCCAGCAGGAACTCCTGGTCCGACAGGTCGTAATACCCGCCCCCGGCGGCAATGATCTCGCCCCGCGCCCCGAGCTGGAGCATGAAATAGGGCAGGCGCACCCCCTCGGAGGGGGCGTCCGGCCGCCCCAGATGGAAGGGGGTGGCGGCAATGGAGCGCATCATGGCCACGCTGTCCCGCTCCAGGCCCTCCTGGGTAAAGTGGTAGATCAGGCCGAACACCAGGCACAGCGTGATGGTGATAATGGCCATGATGACCACCACAAATTTGCGGCGCAGTTGTTTCAGCAAGCCCCGTCCACCTCCATGCGGTAGCCCAGCCGCCGCACGGTCTCAATGCGGACGTTGGAGCCGATGCTGGCCAGTTTTTTGCGCAGGAAGCCCACGTAGACCTCCACATGGTTTTCCACGGCGTTGGAGTCATACCCCCACACCTTGGCCAAAATGGTCTCTTTTGAGGAAATGCTGTCCCGGGCCTGGAGCAGGAAGCGCATGACGTCGAACTCCTTGGCGGACAGCCGCACACTGTTTTCCCCGCAGATCAATGTGCAGGAGTTGAGATCCAGCGCGGTGTTGCCCAGGGCCATCTCGTCCACCTGGCCGCCCTGGCGGCGGAGCAGGGCGTTGACGCAGACCAGCAGCTCCCGGGCGTCGAAGGGCTTTGTGAGGTAGTAGTCCGCCCCGGCGTTCAGCCCCTCGATGCGGTCTTCCAGGCCGGAGCGGGCGGTGAGCATCAGGATCGGGGTGGCGCACCGCTTGGCGCGCACGCTTTTCGCCACCTGGTATCCGTCCATCCCCGGCATCATCACGTCTAAAATCAGCAGGTCATAGATGCCCAGCTCGGCGTATTCCACGCCGCTGAGCCCGTCGTAGACACACTCCACGTCAAACCCCCGCTTTTCCAGCAGCGCCTTGACTGAGTCCGCCAGCAGCTTTTCATCTTCTATCATCAGGATTTTCATCGCGGCCTCCCCAAACCATGAAATTGGGCTTCTACCGACAATTCTACACCAAAATTCTGAATTGAAGCTGAAAATAAAATTTATTTACGGTTCCTTCACAAATATTTTCTAAATTTTTCAGCGTAAGTTCAGATACGGCTGGTATCTTAATCACAGCGAGGCAAAACAAGGCAATTTCACTGTGAAAAGGAAGGACCCTGGCTATATACGTTCGTTGTGCCGCGGCAGGAGCTGCGGAAAAAGCCGGCGACGGCGTATGGTTGGCAATAGCGTCACGGTGTGTCCATAAATCATTTTACTTGAGCGCGGTTCAAAAGGCGGACCGCGCTCAAGACGACTTCAGGAGGCGGCCGTGGGGCCGCCCGGCTCGGTGTCCACATCTTGAAGCTCCATGGACGCGGACGCCTCCACCAGCCGCAGCCGGTTCTGATTGGCCCGGATCACCCCGCCGCCCCCCCGGTCTCCGGTGAGGGCCAGCAGCTCTGGGAACAGCTCCCGTGGAAACACCGCCGGTGAACCGCGGACGCCCTGCCAGCCCAGGGCGCAGATACAGCGGGGATGGGCGGCGAAGTCCGCCAGCAGCCGCTCCACGCTCTCTCTGCGCAGCCAGGGCTGGTCGCACACGCAGAACAGCACGCCGTCCATATCGGCCAACGCCGCCAGCCCCAGCCGCACCGAGGCGGACTGCCCCTGGGCGGCCTCCGGGTTGGGGACGGGGACGTACCCCCGCCCCTCCGCCAGGGCCAGGATCTCCGGGTAGCAGCTCACCACGCAGGCCCGGTGGAACAGCTCCGCCGGGACAGCGGCCATGGCCCGCTCGATCATGGGTGCGCCGTCCACCGGATGGAGCAGCTTGTTCCCCCCAAACCGCCGCCCCGCCCCGGAGGCCATCAGCACCGCGCCCAGCCTCATCGCCAGAATTGGGACGGGCCTCGGCGGACAAACCGGCCCCGCCCGGTCTTGACAACCCGGCCGTCCTCCACCGCCGCCTCCCCGGACAGCAGGACGGTCTCCACCCGGCCCCTGGTCTCAAAGCCCTCGTAGGGGGTGTAGTCCACCGCCTGATATTGCGCGGCGGCGGTAATACAGCCCGTATCATCCGGGTCAAAAATTACAATGTCGGCGTCGCTGCCCACGGCCAGCGCCCCCTTCCGGGGGTACATCCCGAACAGTCTGGCGGGCTGTTCGGACAGCAGCTTCATCATCCTGTGAGCGGATATCCGCCCCGCCGCCACTCCGGCGGTGTACAGGAGGATGGGCCGGTGCTCCACCCCCGGGATGCCGTTGGGGATCTTGGAGAAGTCCTCCCGGCCCAGCTCCTTGACCCCCTTGAAGTGGAAGGAGCAGTGGTCGGTGCCGATGGTGTCGATCTCCCCGGCCTCCAGCCCTGCCCACAGGGCTTCCACATCCTCCCGGCCGCGCAGGGGCGGGGAGAGGACGAACTTCGCCCCCTCAAAGCCGGGAAGCTGATATTTGCCGTCGTCCAGCAGCAGGTACTGGGGGCAAGTCTCCACATAGAGCTTCTGCCCCCGTGCCCGTGCGGCCCGGACGGCATCCAGCCCCCTCCCGGTGGACAGGTGGACGATGTTCACCGGATACCCCGCCAGCTCCCCGATGGCCAGCCAGCGGCCCACCGCCTCCGCCTCCACCACCGCAGGGCGGGACAGGGGGTGGGCGGAGGGCCCCAGGTTCCCCGCCGCTTTTTGGGCTTCAATCCCGGCGGTTACCAGATCGCCGTTCTCACAGTGGCAGCCCACAATGCCGCCCCGCTCCCCCACGGCCCGGACCACCTCCAGCGCCGTGCCGTCGGACACCCGCAGGTTGTCATAGGCGAAATAGATCTTGTAGGAGGTGATCCCCGCCCGCTCCATGTCCGCCAGCTCCGCCCGGATATCCGGGCTCCAGTCCTTGACGGTCATGTGGAAGCCGTAATGACAGGAGGCGACGCCGTCCGCCCTGCCGTGCCACGTCTCCAGGGCGGAGGCCAGGGAGGCCCCCCGCTCCGGCTCGGCGAAATCCAGCACGGTGGTGGTGCCCCCCGCCAACGCCGCCAAGGTGCCGGAGGCCCAGCCGTCCGCCGTCTCGTTGGGCTTTCCCTTGTTCATCTCCAAGTGGGTGTGGGTGTCGATGAAGCCGGGGAATATCAGCTTGCCGGAGGCGTCGATCACCCGACAGCCCCCGGTGGGGAGGCTGGGGCCGATCTGGGCGATTTTATCCCCCTCCACCCGGAGGTCGGCCTTGACGGGGCCCTCGGGGCAGATGAGGGTGCCGTTTTGAATCAAAATGGACATGAAAACACCTCCAAAGCACTGTTATAAAAACCGCAATGACCCTGCGGGGCGCTTGGCCCCGCAGGGTGTGCTGTCTTATCGCTGGAACCAGCGGGCCATGCCCCGCTCCTCCAGGGCCTTCAGGGTGGCCTGGGGATCCTTCACCTTGGCCAGGAAGATCATGGCGGCGATGATGTAGGGCTTGAAGCTGGCCTCCTTGTACAGGGGGGTGCGGTAGCGGTCGAACACGCTGGCCTCCACCTCGCCGTCCACGCAGGACACGTCGTTGATGTCGGCGGGCAGGCAGTGCAGGTACAGGGCCTTGCCGTCTTTGGTGGTCTTCATCAGCTCCTCGGTGCAGCACCAGTCCTTGTGCTGGGCGTTCTGGGCCAGCAGCTCCTTCTCCAGGGCCTTGATGCCGTCGCTGTCGCCCTTGGCGTACAGGTCGGTGCGCTTCTCCATGGCGGCGAAGGGGGCCCAGCTCTTGGGGTAGACGATGTCGGCGTCCTGGAAGGCCTCGGCCATGGAGTGGGTCTTGGTGAAGGTGCCGCCGGTGGCCGCGGCGTTCTTGCGGGCCACCTCCTCCACCTCGGGCATGACCTCGTAGCCCTCGGGGTGAGCCAGCACCACATCCATGCCGAACCGGGTCATCAGGCCGATGACGCCCTGGGGGACGGACAGGGGCTTGCCGTAGCTGGGGGAGTAGGCCCAGGTCATGGCCACCTTCTTACCCTTCAGGTTCTCCACGCCGCCGAACTCATGGATGATGTGGAGCATGTCGGCCATGCACTGGGTGGGGTGGTCAATGTCGCACTGGAGGTTCACCAGGGTGGGCTTCTGCTCCAGCACGCCGTCCTTATGGCCCTGGGTGACGGCCTCGACGACCTCCTTCTGGTAGGTGTGGCCCTTGCCGATGTACATATCGTCCCGGATGCCGATGACGTCCGCCATGAAGGAGATCATGTTGGCGGTCTCCCGGACGGTCTCGCCATGGGCGATCTGGCTCTTGCCCTCGTCCAGATCCTGCACCTCCAGCCCCAGCAGGTTGCAGGCGGAGGCGAAGGAGAACCGGGTGCGGGTGGAATTGTCCCGGAACAGGGAGATGCCCAGGCCGCTTTCAAAGATCTTAGTAGAGATGTTGTTCTCCCGCATATAGCGCAGGGCGTCGGCCACGGTGAACACGGCCTCGATCTCGTCGTCGGTCTTGTCCCAGGTGAGGAAGAAGTCGCCCTCGTACATCTCCTTGAAATTGAGGGAGTTCAGCTTGTCGATATACTTCTGAAGGGTAGCGTCCATGATCGTATTCTCCTTTTCGTTTTTTATAGGGGGAATTATTGGATGTTATTATCCGTCTTACCCGCCCGGAACTGGGACACGTCGGCGGTCTTGTTCTCCTCCTTGTACAGCCCCGGCACGGCGGCGTACAGAGCGGCGCAGCGCACCAGGTCGTCCTTCCAGGTGATCTCGTTGGGGGCGTGGGCCTGGCTCTCCGCGCCGGGGCCGAAGCCCACGCAGGGGATGCCGTACCGACCCTGAATGGCCACGCCGTTGGTGGAGAACGTCCACTTGTCGGTGAGCGGGCGCTGGCGCAGGTGCATGGCGTCCCGGGCGGGGTCGGCGTCGCTGTGGCCCAGGCGCTCAGCGCCGAACAGGGCGTGGTGGGCGTCCACCAGGGCCTGGACGTGGGCGGCGCTCTCCTTATTGATCCAGGTGGGGAAATAGGCCTCGGTCTCGTAGACGGTGCCCGTCCAGGCGGGCCGGTCGTACATATACATGGACACCTTCACGTCGTCCCCGTACTTTTTCACAGCGGGCAGGTCCCGGATCTCCTGGAGGCAGGAGTCCCAGGTCTCCCCGGCGGTCATGCGCCGGTCGATGGAGATGGAGCAGGAGTCGGCCACGGCGCAGCGGCTGGGGGAGGTGTAAAAGATCTGGGAGGTGGTGCAGGTGCCCCGGCCCAGGAAGCGGGCGTCCTCGTAGTGCTCGGGGTTGAACTTGGGATCCAGCATCTTCACCAGGCCCTTGACGGCCACAGTATCGTCGGCGGGGTTCTCGTTCAGCGAGCGCACGTCCTGGAGGATGTCGGCCATCTTGTAGATGGCGTTGTCGCCCCGCTCGGGGGCGGAGCCGTGGCAGCTGACGCCCTTCACGTCCACCCGGATCTCCATGCGGCCCCGGTGGCCCCGGTAGATGCCGCCGTCGGTGGGCTCGGTGGAGATGACGAACTCCACCTGCTCCTTCTGGATGCCCTTGGCGGGGAAGAACTTGTTGACGATGTACTGCCAGCACATCCCGTCGCAGTCCTCTTCCTGGACGGAGCCCACCACCATGATCTTGTATCCGGCGGGGATGAGGCCCAGATCCTTCATGATCTTGGCGCCGTACACGGCGGAGGCCATGCCGCCCTCCTGGTCGGAGCCGCCCCGGCCGTAGATGATGGCGTCGTCCTCCCAGCCCTCATAGGGGTCGGCGGTCCAGTTGTCCCGGTTGCCGATGCCCACGGTGTCGATGTGGGAGTCGATGGCGATGATCTTGTCGCCCTGGCCCATCCAGCCGATGACGTTGCCCAGGCCGTCCACTTCCACCTCATCGAAGTTCAGCTTCTCCATCTCGGCCTTAATGCAGGCCACGACCTCCTTCTCCTCGCAGCTCTCGCTGGGGTGGGAGATCATGGCGCGCAGAAAGGCGCTCAAGTCCTTGCGGTAACCCTCGGCGGCGGCTAAGATTTTTTCCTTGTCCATGATAAAAACCTCCATATTGTTCATTGATGTATTTGCGGGCCGCCGGGTCGTCGGCCCCTACATATGGGTGCGTAGGGCGCGACGGTCTCGCCTGCCGGCTCGGTCAGCGATGGACGCGTGCCACCGGCACGCATCGCCCCCGGCGCGCCGTTTCATCGTTTATACAGTGGGATAGGCCCCGCCCCAGACGATCTCCCGGTATTTCTCCGGGTCGGTGTCCCCCTCGGTGGAGAACATCAGCACCCGGCTGTCCCGGCCCAGCTCCAGGGCCTCCCGCAGCTCCTTGTAGGCGTCGTCCTCCATCAGGGTGGAGATGACCCCCATGCCCACCGCCCCGGACTCGCCGGAGCACACCGCCGGGTCGCCCTTGACGGGGGCGGCCAGCATCCGCATCCCCTTGGCGCTCACCCAGTCGGGGCAGGACAGGAAGGCGGTGACATGGTTGCGCAGGATGTCCCAGGAGATGGTGTTGGGCTCGCCGCAGGCCAGCCCCGCCATGATGGTCTGGAGGTCGCCGCCCACAATCCTGGGCTTGCCGTCCCCGGCCTTGGCCCCCTGGTAGAGGCAGTCGGCGATCTGGGCCTCCATGACGACGAACTTGGGCGGGTTGTCGGGATAGCGGTTGGTGAAGTAGCCCACCACCGCCCCGGCAAGACTACCCACCCCCGCCTGGACGAACACGTGGGTGGGCCGCTGGCCCAGCTGCTCCGCCGCCTCCCCGGCCATGGTGCCATAGCCCTGCATGATCCAGGCGGGGATCTCCTCGTACCCCTCCCAGGCGGTATCCTGGACGACGACGCCGTGCTCGGTCCGGGCGGCCTCGGCGGCGGCCATGCGGACGCAGTCGTCGTAGTTGACCTCCTCGATGGTGACCTGGGCGCCCTCCTTGGCGATATTGTCAAAGCGGGATTTGGCGCTGCCCTTGGGCATATGGACGACGGCCTTCTGGCCCAGCTTGTTGGCCGCCCAGGCCACCCCCCGGCCGTGGTTGCCGTCGGTGGCGGTGAAGAAGGTGGCCTGGCCGAACTCCTCCTTCAGCTTGTCGCCGGTGAGATACTGGTAATCCACCTGGGACACGTCCCGGCCCAGCTCCCGGGCGATGTACCGCCCCATGGCGAAGGAGCCGCCCAGCACCTTGAAGGCGTTGAGGCCGAAGCGGTAGCTCTCGTCCTTCACATACAGCCCGCCCAGCCCCAGACGGCCTGCCATACCGTCCAGCCGGGCCAGGGGGGTGACGGCGTACTGGGGGAAGGAGCGGTGGAACGCTTGGGCCTTGGCCACGTTGTCCGTGGACATCACCGCCAGATGGCGGTCGCCGCTCTTGGGCATCTGGTTCAGCACCCATTGGATGGGCTGGTTCATAACGGCATAACCTCCTAAATGATATTTAGTGCGGCTAACTTTTAATTTGCACTTTAATCATACCACGCTCCGCCCAATTGTCAAGGGAAATCTAAAAAATTTTTAGCCCATCTAAAAAAACGTCATATCCTCCAAAACAGGCCCCCGATTTTTGCTAAACAGCACAAAGCCGCCCCACGGAGCTTCTGCCGTGGGGCGGTCTTTACCCGGTTCCATGATCCGCGGGGCTCCAGCCCAGCACCAGCGCGCCGTCCAGGGTGTCCACCCGGAGGGCGGGGCCGTAGAGGGCGCCCAGGGCCTGGCCCAGCGCCTCCCCAAAGCCCGCCCCGTCCCGGGCCCCGTCCATCAGGATCCGGTGGTCGTGGAGGATCAGGATACGGTCGGCGTAGGCATAGGCCAGCTCGGGGGCGTGGATGGTGAGCAGGCAGCCCGCCCGCTGCCGGTGGACATAGTCCCGCAGGCGGCCCAGGAAGCCGTGCTGCCGGGACAGATCCAGGGAGGACACCGGCTCGTCCAGCAGCAGGCAGCCGGCGTTTTGCAGCATGGCCCGGGCCAGGTAGGCCATCCGCTGCTCCCCGCCGCTGAGCTTGTCCATGGGCCGCCCGACCAGGTGGCCGCAGTCCAGATCGCGCAGCAGCTCCTCCGCCCGGGCCAGCTCCTTACGACCGGGCTGGGAGAAGGCGCCCAGATAGGCGGTGGCCCCCATGGACACAAAGTCCTCCACCGTATAGCGGAACCCCCCGTCGTACCGCTGGGGGACGTAGGCCAGCTTTTTGGCCCGTTCCGCCGGGGAAAGCCGATCCAGGGGCCGGCCCCCCGCCGCCAGCGTCCCGCCCTGCCGGGGGAGGAAGCCCAGGATGGCCTTCAGCAGGGTGGTCTTGCCCGCACCGTTGAGGCCCAGCACCGCCGTCACTTCCCCAGGGTTCAGGGTGAAGGACACCCCGTCCAGCACCAGCCGCCCGCCCCGGTACACCGTCAGGTTTTCCACGCTCAGCACGGGCGCTCCCCCCCTTTCCGGTGGATCAGGAACGCCGCCAGGAACGCCGCCCCGATGAGGGAGGTGAGGATGCTGATGGGGATCTCGGAGGGCAGCAGGCTCCGGGCCAGGGTATCGGCGATGAGCAGCAGCGCCGCCCCGCACAGGATGGACTGGAAGAAGTTGGCCTCAAAGTCATCCCCCAGCACCGTCCGCACCAGATGGGGCACGATGAGCCCCACCCAGGACACGATGCCGCTCACCGACACGCTGGCCGCCGTCAGCACCGTGGCGCAGGCCACGCAGGCCAGCCGCGCCGGCCCCACCGCCACCCCCAGGGACGCCGCCTCCTCGTCCCCCAGGGTGAGCACCTTCAGCCGGTAACGCAGGACAACCAGCACCGCCCCGGCCAGGAGGATCAGCGGTGCGGCGCTCCGGAGCTTTTCCCAGCTGGCCAGGTGGAAGCTGCCCATGAGCCAGTAGTCGATGACCGCCAGCTCCTGGGTGGGATCCGCCATGTATTTCAGCGCCATGATGGCCGCGTTGGCCAGCGCCCCCAAAATGATGCCCGAGATGATCAGGTTGAAATAGCGGTTCCCGCCGATGGCCCGGGCCAGCAGCAGGGACAGGGCCACGGTCAGCAGCCCGCCCGCGAAGGAAAAGAGCTGGAGCGCCCCCAGGGACCCGCCCCAGAACAGGATGGCGCAGATGGCCCCCACGGAGGCCCCGCCGCTCACCCCCAGCACGTCCGGGGACACCAGGGGGTTGCGGAACAGGCCCTGGTACACAAACCCCGCCAGGGACAGCGCCGCCCCGCACAGCGCCGTCAGGCAGGTGCGGGACAGGCGGATATTCCAGAACACATTGGCCTTCATGGTTCCCGCCGCCCGCCCGGACAGGATCTCCCCCAGGTCGGCAGGGCTCAGGGGATACCGCCCCCACAGGCAGGACAGCAGGAAGGAGGCCGCCAGCAGCAGCCACAATCCCACAAAGGATCGTTTTTTCATGCCAACGGCCTCCTTTCTTCAATTATGATGATACCACAAAAAGGTCAAATGCCCAACTGTTCTTTTGTGACCTCCAGGCCGAAATAGGTCTGGTAGAATTGCTGGGCCTCCTTCACGTAGTCGTCCTCCGTCACCAGCTCCGGGTGGAGGATGTGGGCCATCCACAGCAGGCCCAGGATGGAGGAGGGCTGGGGATAGTCCCAGGCCTCGATCTCCGACGGGACGGTGTACAGCTTATCCTCCTTCACCGCCTCCAGGCCCGACAGGGCGGCGTCGTTCCGGATATCGTCCAGGGTGTACTCCGCGTAGGACACGGAGAAGATCACCTCCGGGTTCCAGGCGGCCAGCTGCTCGGCGGAGATATCCGCCCACTTGGCCCCCTCCAGCTCCGCGGACACGCAGCTGCCCCCGGCCATCTCGATCATCTCCCGCTGGTACATCCCGCCCGCGCAGGCGCGCAGCCAGGACGCCTCGCCGCACAGGTAGACGGAGGGCTTTGACCCGTCCTTGGTGAGACTGGTCACCCGGTCCACCACGCCGTCATAGTAGGCGGTGAGCTCCGCCGCCTTGTCCCCGCAGCCGCACAGCTCGCCCAGCATCTCAATGAGGCCGTTGAACGCCTCATAGGTCTCCGGCTCCACCACCGCCGTGGGGATGCCCAGCCCCGCCAGGGTCTCGGCGGCCTCCAGCTGCTTCTTGGGCAGCAGCACCAGATCGGGCTCCAGGGCGGCGATGGCCTCGATGTTGGTCTCCTTGCCGGAGCCCACCCCCGGCAGCTCCAGGAACTCCGGGGCGGCCAGCTTGTACAGCTCCCGGCTGTTGGCCTTCATCTCGATACCCACGATCTTGTCCTTCTGGCCCAGGGTGAGCAGGGAGGCGGTCACCAGATAGTAGCAGGACACGATCTTGTCAGCGGGTTTTTCCAGAGTGACCTCCCGGCCCGCCTGGTCGGTGACGGTGACGGGCCCTTGGGCCGGTTCGGTTTCAGCGGGCTTCGTTTCCACCGGCTGGGTGGCGGGGGGCTGGGTGGGTTCGACGGAGGGCGGGGCGCTCTCCCGCGCCCCGGCGGCGCAGCCGGACAGCAGCTGGAGCAGCAGGGCGGCCAGGACGGCAAGGCTGAACAGACGCTTTTTCATGGGTATCATCCCTTCTTTGGTTTCCGGTAATAGGTGTTTTCCATGGGCAGGCTGGTGCGCAGCACGTGATCCATGGCGTAGTAGGCCCCCTGGGCGGCGGGGGCGGTGGGGATGGTGGCGATCTCGCCGATGCCCTTGGCGCCGTAGGCGAAGGGGAGCAGCTCCTCCTTCTCCACGTAGACGGCGTGGATGTCCGGGATCTGATCCGCCCGCATCAGGCCCAAGGTGCCGAATTTGGCCGTGGGCACGCAGTCCTTCAGCGGGAAGTCCTCGGTGAGGGCGTAGCCCAGGCCCATGAGCACCCCGCCCTCGATTTGGCCCTGGATGGAGGTGGGGTTCACCACCTTGCCCGAGTCGTGGGCGGCCCAGACCTCCTTGACCCTGCCGTCGTCGTCCAGCACCACCACATGGGTGGCGAAGCCGTAGGCCACATGGCTCTTTGGGTTGGGCTTGTCGGCCCCCAGCTTGTCGGTGGGGTCGAAGAACTCGGCGAAGAATTCCCGGCCCTCCAGGGTGGACAGGCCGCCCCCCGCCTCATCCAGCGCCGCTTTCAAATCGGAGGCCGCCATGCGCACCGCCTCGCCGGTGATGAGGGTCTGGCGGGAGCCGGAGGTGGTGCCCGAGTCGGGGGCCAGCTCGGAATTGCAGCCCATGTTGCGCAGCTTCTCCAGGGGCAGCCCCGTGGTCTGGGACAGAATCTGGAGGAACACGGTGGTGCAGCCCTGGCCGATATCCGACGCGGCGGAATAGAGCTTGATGACGCCGTCCTCCACCAGCAGCTTGCACCGGCCCTTGTCGGGCAGGCCCACCCCCACCCCGGCGTTCTTCATGGCGCAGGCGATGCCCGCCCGACCGGGGTTGGATTCAAAGGCGTCCTTGACCGCCAGCAGCGTCTCCTTCAGGGCGGTGGAGCAGTCGGCGATCTGCCCGTTGGGCAGAACCTTCCCCGGCTCGATGGCGTTGCGCCAGCGGATCTCCCAGGGGGAGATGCCGACTTTCTCCGCCAGCAGGTTGATGGTGGACTCCAGGGCGAACTCGCTCTGGCACACGCCGAAGCCCCGGAAGGCCCCGGCGGGGGGATTGTTGGTGTAATAGCCGTACCCCCGGATATCGGTGTTCTGGTAGCAGTAGGGCCCCACGGAGTGGGTGCAGGCCCGCTCCAGCACCGGCCCGCACAGGGAGGCGTAGGCCCCGGTGTCGAAGTAGATGTCGCAGTCCAGGGCGGTGAAGACACCGTTCTCGTCACAGCCCAGGGTGAAGGTGCCCTCCATGGCGTGGCGCTTGGGGTGGAAGCGGATGGACTCCTGCCGGGTGAGGCGTACCTTGACCGGGCGGTTGACCTTCAGCGCCGCCAGCGCCGCCAGATGCTGCACCGACACGTCCTCCTTGCCGCCGAAGCCGCCGCCCACCAGCTTGTTCTCCACCACGATGCGCTCCGGCTCCCAGCCCAGCATGATGGCGATCTCCTTGCGGGTGTCGTACACGCCCTGGTCGGTGGAGTACACCTTGACCCCGTCCTTGTAGGGGAAGGCCACGGCGCACTCCGGCTCCAGGAAGGCGTGCTCGGTGAAGGGGGTCTTGTAGCTCTGGGTGATCACGTATTTGGAGCCCGCCAGCGCCGTCTTGGCGTCCCCCCGGGTGACGTGGCGGGACTGGCACAGATTTCCCTTGGAATGGACCAGGGGCGCGCCGTCGGCCATGGCCTCATGGATATCCCGGATGGGCTCCAGGGGCTCGTACTCGACCTTCACCGACGCCTTGGCCTGCTTCAGGATGTACTCGCTCTCGGCGATCACAAGGCAAATCGCGTCCCCCACGCAGCGGGTCACGTCCCCCTTGGCGATCATCACGTCCCAGTCCTGCTGGATGTGGCCCACCTTGTTGTGGGGCACATCCTCCGCGGTGAGCACCGCCAGCACCCCCGGCAGGGCCAGGGCGGGGGAGGCGTCGATGTCCAAAATTCTTGCCCGGGGGTACTCCGAGCGGACGGCGGAGGCGTACACCATGCCGTCCATGTATACGTCGTCGGGGTACTCCCCATAGCCCAGCACCTTGGGGCGCACGTCGGTGCGGAAGGCCCGGTCGCCCACGCCGAAGGTATCGCCCTTTTCCAGCTCCGGGTCGATCTGGGCCTCCCCCCGGAGGACGGCCCCGGCCAGGGAAATGCCCTCTATGATCTTCTTGTAGCCGGTGCACCGGCACACGTTGCCCCGGATGGCCTTCTTGATGTCCGCCTCGGAGGGGTTGGGGTTGGCGTCCAGCAGGGCCTTGCCCGCCATCACCATGCCGGGGATGCAGAAGCCGCACTGCACCGCCCCCACCTTGCCGAAGGCGTAGACAAAGGCCTCCTTCTCCGCTACGGACAGGCCCTCCACGGTGAGGATGTGCTTGCCCACGGCTTTCTTGGTGGTGAGGATGCAGGCCCGCATGGCCCGGCCGTCCACCACGATGGTGCAGGTGCCGCAGGCCCCCTCGCTGCACCCGTCCTTGCAGGAGGTCAGGCGCAGGTCGTCCCGGAGGTAGCGCAGCAGGGGTTTGTCCTCCGCCGTCTCCCGGATCACGCCGTTGACGGTAAAGCTATAGGTCTCCCCCATGGGTGTTCCTCCCTTCTGGTTTTCCTTGTGATTGTAGGGGCCGGTGTCCCCACCGGCCCGTGCCATACAAGGCCGGTCGGGTGAATGGCGGGACGATAGGGACATCGTCCCCTACAGGCCGCTTACCTCAACAGATAGCTGTAATTCTCATACACCGCGCAGATCAGGCGGCGCAGGCCGTCCTCCAGCCCGCAGCCGGGGTCGGACACATCGAGCTCCTTCACCCCGCCGGCAAGGCGCACCAGAGTCCTGTACCCGTCCAGGCGCAGGAAGCCAGCGTTTTCGGAGTGGTCAAAGTCCTCCCTGCTCCAGAACAGGGTGAACTTGTCCTGGTAGGGGGCGCTGTCGTAGGGGCAGAACACGGCGCAGTTGCCGCACTCGTTGCACATACCGTCCACGTGGATAATCTGCCGCTGGCGCATCCCCTCCACCCGGACGGCCACGTTGGCCCGGTTGGGGCACACCTCGGCGCAGGTCTCGCACACGGTGGCGCAGCCCAGGCAGCGGATCTCCCCGCAGGAGGCGCAGTCGGTACACACGTCCCCCCGCTTGGCCAGGGGGGCGGCGTAGTCGGGATTCACGTTCTTGTCCACAAAGGTATCCGTGTCGAAGTCCTGGATGGCCTTCGCCGCCTTGATGGCCCCGGCGATGGCCTCCACCACCGTGGCGGGGCCGGTTTGGCCGTCGCCCACCACGTAAATCCCCTCCACGCTGGACTCCATCGTCTCCCAGTTTACCACAGCCCTGCCCCGGTTGTCTACTGCCAAACCGTTGGCGGTATACAGGGCGGTATCCACCTTCTCGCCCACGGCGGTGATGACGGTGTCGGCGGGCACCTCCGCCGTTTTCCCGGTGTCCACCGGGGAGCGGCGGCCGCTGGCGTCGGGGGCGCCCAGCTCCATCACCCGGCAGGTGAGCACGCCGTCCTTTGCCCCCACGGGAGCCAGCAGCTCCCGGAATTCCACGCCGTCGGCCAGGGCCAGCTCCAGCTCCTCCTGGTCGGCGGGCATATACCGCTTCGTGCGGCGGTACACCAGAGACACCCGCTTCACGCCGGGGATGCGCTTTGCCGCCCGGGCGGCGTCCATGGCGGTGTTGCCGCCGCCGATGACCACCACGTTTTCCCCCAACTCTAAGGTCTCGGGGGACTTCTTGGCCGCCTCCAGGAAGGCCAGCACGTTGAATTCCTGGCCGTACTCCATCCCGGCGGAGCCGTGGTTCCAAGCGCCCGCCGCCACAATCACATGGCCGAACTCGTTCCGCAGGGCCCGGAGATCGCCGATCCGGGTGTTCAGCTTTACCTTCACCCCCATGGCCTCCATCAGCTTCACGTCGTTGCCGATGGCCTCGCCGTTGATGCGGAACTCCGGGATCACGTGGCGGACGATGCCGCCCAGGGCGTCCTTGGCCTCAAAGAGGGTCACGTCCACCCCGGCCCGGCCCAGGAAGAAGGCCGCCGCCATGCCTGCCGGGCCGCCGCCCACGATGGCCGCCCGCCTGCCCGCCGGGTCAGCCGGCTTCAGCCGGGGCAGCAGGGAGGCAAAGCCCCCCTGGGCCGCCTTCAGCTTCTGGGCGCGGATGTATACGCTGTCGTCATAGGCGTTCCTCATGCACTTGTCCTGGCAGCGGTGGGAGCAGATGGTGCCGGTGATGAAGGGCAGGGGGTTGCGCCGGGTGATGATCTCCAGGGCCTGCTCGTACTTCCCGGCGTTCACCGCCATGAGGTAGGCGGGGATATCCTGCCCGATGGGGCAGCCCGACCGGCAGGGTGCCTGGAAGCAGTCCAGCAGCGGCACCTGTTTGTCCGTCTTGCGGCTGGGGATGGGCTTGACGCTCTTGCGCCAGTGGGGGTCGGCCGGGATGGCGTCCACCAGGGCAGACACCTTCGCGCCGTCCACGCCCTGCCACGCCTCATAGCGGATATCCGAGAGCAGGCCGGCGATCTGGCTGAACCGCTGGTAGCCGCCGGGCTTGAGCACGGTGGTGGCCATGGTGATGGGCCAGATGCCCGCGTCGAACAGGCCCCGGATGGAGGCGGCGTCCGCCCCGCCGGAGTAGGAGATGCGCAGCTTGCCGCCGAACTCCTTGGCCAGCATCCCCGCCAGCGACAGGGACAGGGGGTACAGGGAGCGCCCGGACATATACATCTCATTGCTGGGCAGCTCGTTCGCCGCCACGTCCACCGGGAAGGTGTTGGTGAGCTTCACCCCGAACTCCAGGCCCCGCTCTTGGCACAGCTTCTGGAGGCGGCGGAACATGGGCACCGCGTCCGCCCATTGCAGATCCTCCAGGAAGTGGTGGTCGTCGAACACGATGTAGTCGTAGCCCAGGCCGTCCAAGGTCTTGCGGGCGAAGTCGTAGCCCAGCAGGGTGGGGTTGCACTTGACGTAGGTGTTCAGGCCCTTCTCCGTGATGAGGTAGGTGGCGATGCGCTCGATCTCGTCCGGGGGGCAGCCGTGGAGGGTGGACTCGGTGATGGAGGCGGACACCCGGGGGGAGACGGACTTCACATAGCCCTCGTCTACCTGCTCAAACCGGCCCAGATTGGCCAGCGCCCAATCCAGGCACTCCTTCCACACCTCGCTGTTGGAGGCGTCCTTCATACCCTCGATATAGGCGTCCACCTTGGGAGACTGAATGCCCGCCAGGTCATAGCCCACCGACATATTGAACACAAAGCCGTCGGGATCGCCCAGCCCCAGCTCCCTGGCCAGCAGCTTGCAGGCCCACCAGGCTTTGACATATTCCCCATACGCCTGGGGTACGGTGAGCTCGGTGGACCACTCGCAGTTGTAGCACTCGTCCAATGCGGTGATGCAGGGCTTGCTGACGCACTTGGACAGCTCCTCGCCGTCCATGATCTGGACGGTTTTCAGCTCGAAGAACCGGGCCCCGGCGGCGTAGGCGGCGACGATGTTCTGGGCCAGCTGGGTGTGGGGGCCGGCGGCGGGGCCGAAGGGGGTTTCGATCTTCTCATCAAAAATGGGCAGGGCCTTGGCCCCGGCGCGGCGTACCAGCTTGGACACACCGAAGACGCTGCCCTGGGTTTTGTACTCGGTGAGCGCCCAGTCCATCAGTTGGGCGAAGGGCATGGGCCGCATGATATCGCTCATTTTGGTGTTCCTCCTTTAATATACCCTGTGGTTCAGCTCGCCCCACAATTTCTTTGCCTGCTCCAGCGTCCAGGCGTTGATCCTGTCCTCATCGATGCCCACGAACTCCCGGTCTTGATACAGCACCTTGCCGTTGATAATGGTGGTGCGGCAGTTCTTGCCCATCATGCCGAACAGCATATGGCCGTCGATGTTGTCCGCCCCGAAGGGGGTGAAGGGCTTATAGTCCATGACGATCACGTCCGCCGCCGCTCCGGGCTCCAGCACCCCCAAGGGCTTTTTGAAGTACCGGGCGCAGATAGCCGGGTTGTTGCGGAACAGCATCCCCATGGCCTCGCCCCAGCCCACATTGGGATCGCAGGCGTTGTGGCGCTGCATGGGCAGCAGAACCTTCAGGCTCTCCAGCATATCGTGGGTGTAGGCGTCGGTACCCAGGCCGATCAAAATGCCCTTTTCATACAGCTTTAGCACCGGGGAGCAGCCCACCGCATTGCCCATGTTGGATTCTGGGTTGTGGCACACCATGGTGCCCGTCTCCCTGATGA
>CATLEJ010000007.1 GCA_949916125.1 uncultured Oscillospiraceae bacterium | reverse complement strand
ATGTCGAATTTAGTTATTTTGACCAGTTCCGGGCTGTTCAAAGGCAAAGAGCGCTTTCTGGCCATCCATCGTAAAAAGGTTGTTTCGATCGATGACCTGGGTGGATGTGTCCACCACCGGTTCCAGTCCGTCATCCTGCCGGGCCAGGAGCCGGTAGGCGCTCTCCACCCCCAGATATCCCATAGCGTAGGGGTTTTGCACAATGAGGGCGTCCACACAGCCGTCCTGAAGGCCGTCGATGGTGACCACATTGGAATCAAATCCCACCAGGAAAATATCCTCCCCGCGGTCCAGGGTCCGCACCGCCCGGGCCGCGCCCACGCTGGTGGGCTCGTTAAAGGCCATCAGCACATTGACCTCCGGGTGGGCCAGCAGCAAGGCGATGGTATCCGTCTGGGCGCGGGGGGCGTCCACCAGAGTGGTGATCACAGCTGCGATCCGGGCCCGGCCGCTCTCACGCAGGGCGTCCATCGCCCCCTGAACCCGTTCCTGGCCGTTGGCGGTGCCCTCATTGTAGTTGACGATCCCCACACACAGCGTTCCCTCCATCCGTTCCAGCGCCGCCCGGGCCGCCATTTGGCCGGCGGCGTAATTGTCTGTTCCGATATAGGTGCTCACCCGCTCTGAGCCCACGCCGCTGTCGATGGACACGATCTGTACTCCGGCGGCCGCGGCGGCGTCGATGGCGGGGGCGTTCTCCTCGTAGCCAATAGCGGAAAAGACGATGGCCTCCGCTCCGTCCTCCACCGCCTGGTAGACCATCCAATTCTGGGTCTCGTAGTCCTCCTCCGTCTCGGGGCCGGTGATGGTCAGGTCCAGATTGTACTCCGTGGCGGCGGCCCTGGCCCCGGCGAAGACAGAAAGGAAAAACTCGCTGTCGGTGGATTTCACGATCAGCGCCACCGAGTGCCGGACCGGGAGGCCGGCGTCCGGCCCGCAGCCGCACAGGCAGGCGAGCAGCAGGACCGGGAGGAGATATTTACTTCGTCTCATAGTCCCCCGCCTCCCTCACCTTGGGCATCCGCAGCTCCACCGTGGTGCCCACGTCCGGCTCGCTGGCAATGTGCAGCCCGTACTGACTGCCGAAGTAGATCCTAAGCCGGTCGTTCACGTTCTTAATCCCGATGCCGGTGCGGTTTTGGGTATCCTCTTCCAGAATGGCGCGGACCTGCTCCCGGCTCATGCCCACGCCGTTGTCCCGGACCAGGAACACCACGTCCTCCCCCTCCTGGCGCACCTGAACATGGATGTGGCCCTCATCCACCATCAGGTCCAGGCCGTGCATAATAGCGTTCTCAATGATGGGCTGGAGGGTGATTTTGTTGCAGTAGTAGTCCAGACAGCCGGGGTCCACGTCAAAGCTGTAGGTAAACTGATTTTTATAGCGGTACCTCTGGATATCCAGATAATTTTCCGCGTGCTCGATTTCCCGGGCAATGGGAATCAGCTCATGCCCCTTGCTGATGCTGATGCGGAACAGCTTGGCCAGGGCGTGGATCATTTTCACCGCGTCGCCGCTCCGACCCTGTTCGCACATCCAGGCGATGGAGTCCAGGGTGTTATACAGGAAGTGGGGGTTGATCTGGGCCTGGAGGGCCTTCAGTTCCGTCTTGCGCAGGTTGACCTCCTCCTGGCGTACGGTGGATATCAGCCGCTGGATGCGCAGCACCATATGCCCAAAGGAGCCGGAGAGCTCCCACACCTCCCGGGTTCCCTTCACCGGGCGGTAGGTAAAGTGGTCGGCGTCGGCCTCAAATTTTTCCATGGCGGAGGCCAGGTCCCGCAGGGGGCGGCCCAGCAGCTGGGAGAGGAGCCAGCTGGTCAGCAGGGCGGCGGCCAGGACAACGGCGGCCAGGACAATGGACAGCCGGATCATCTCCTGCACATTGCGGTTCACCAGCTCGTCCACATAGCTGACCCCCACCACCCGCCAGTCGCTGCTTTCCACGCCGGTCAAGCTGTAGATTACCGTGTCATCGGCGTAGGAGCCATCCGCCAGGGCGGACAGGGCGGCGGTGTCCTCATCCTTCAGCCCGGAGTACAGCAGCTGCTGCTGGGGGTGGTAGACGATGTTTCCCGCCCGGTCCATCAGGAAACAGTAGCCCCGCTGGCCGATGCTGACGTTGTTGATATAGCCGGAGATGTTGGAGAAACTGAGGTCCAGGGACACCCAGGCCGCCATATTGTCCCCGCCGGGCGGCGGGTCCAGCGGTGCGGTCATTGTGACCACCCAGGGATACCAGCTCTCGAAAAGGGTCACCACATGGGGGGCGGTCATGTAGGGAGAAGAGCCGGAGCGGGCCCGCTCCAGGTCGAAAGAGAGATTCAGGAGGATATTCTCCTTTGGTTCCCTGCCAGGAGCCCAGCAGTCCAGCAGCTCCCCTGCGGCCGAGTAGCTGGTGACCGCGGCCACATCAGGGCGGAATTTTAAAAAGGTAGACAGCTGCTCGTCCCTGCTGTCCGGGCTGGACCGCATAGCCTGCTTTACCAAGTCCATCGCTTTCTCCATATCCAGGAGGTAGTTGCCCACCGTGTTGGACACCTGGGAGATGGCCTGGGCGCTGGCGGTGCGGGCATTTTGCACCATGGCGCTGCGGTAGCGGTCCAGAAACAGGGTAATGCAGCAGCCCAAAATGATGGAAACCACCCCCACCACCATAAGGACCAGAAGCGTGGTGGTTCGCATCCCGGAACCGGAAACACCGCGTCTCACAGCGCCTCACCGCTCCTTTCTTCCTCCAGCCTGCGGCGCATGGAGTTGGGGGATTCCCCGCAGTATTTTTTGAAGCAATAGCTGAAGTAGTGCTGATCCGTGTAGCCGCACCGCTCCGCCACATCCCTGATCTTCAGACCGGGGGTGGACAGCAGCTCCCGGGCGGCCTCCATCCGTTTTTGGATCAGGGTATTGATAAAGGTCTCGCCGGCGTATTTTTTGATGCAGGCGCTCAGGTGGTTGGGGCTGACGTCCAGCATCCCGCTCAACGACACCAGAGAAAGTCCCGGATCCATGTAGTGCTGCTCCAAAGCCTCCAGCGCCCGCTTGCATAACAGCTCGCCCCCCTTTACCGCCGGTTCCAGGTCGCTGATAAACTGGGCGCCCGCCTCGGCCCTGTCGCCCTGGAGAATGGCCTCCATGGCCTCACGGTAGGCGTCACAAAGCGCGCCGGGGTCGCCGACCATCCGGCTGACGCCCACACGGCAGCGCCTGTCCAGCACCCGGCCGGACATCTGGGTGATTTCATCGGCTAAAATATAGAGGAATTCCCCAAAATCGGCGGGGCTGCCCAACAGCACCGACACCACCTTGTTCAGGGAAAAGAAGCTGGCGCCGCGCAGGTATTTGGCGGCCAGCCGGTCCACCGAGTCCGCGAAGGATGCGGGCGTATCAAAGGTCCCGTCTCCCTTTACCAGGACGGACACCATCACGGTATAGAAGGGCCTGTCGTTTTTGTTCTGCAGCAGGCCGCACTGAAGGGCATAGGCCTCCGCCTTCCCGTCCAGATCGGAGTAGCCGTCCAGCACCAGGGCCATCAGCTCGTTTGTCCGAGGGCCCTGCTCATCGCTCCGGGGAACGGCCTGACGGAACATGGAAAACTGGACGTCAATTTTCTGGCGGATCATCCGCAGCTCGTCTTCGAGGCCCTTCACGGTCAGCGGCTTGAGCATATAACTGATGATGTTATATTGAATGGCCCGCTGGGCGTACTCAAAGTCGTCATAACCGCTGAGGAAGGCAATGTTGGTCGTGGGGCGCATTTCGCGCACCTGCCGGGCCAGCTCGATCCCGGAGATGAAGGGCATACGGATGTCGGTCAGCAAAAGGTCCGGCTCATGTTTCTCCACCAGCTGGAGCGCGTCCAGCCCGTTGCTTGCGCTCCCAACCAGCCGGAACCCCAGCTCCTGCCAGGGGATCATGGTACACACCGCCTCGCGGAGCTCGTCCTCGTCGTCGGCAACAAGCACGGTATATAAAGTGTTGAACGCCATGATCATTCTGCCTCCCTTCAAAATAGGGAATTGCCCCTGTATAATACCTATTATATGTTATCTCGGATATAATTGCAATCGGCTTGCGGGATAGACTGCGCCCCGTTTGCGAAACGGATTACCGCATCAGAGAAATTTTGTTGTGCCAGGGCGCGTGATGTGATATGGTATATATCGCTCAGATATTGGAGGGGGAGGTTTCTGGTATGCCGATCCAAATCGTACGAAACGACATCACAGACATGAAGGTGGACGCCATCGTCAATGCTGCCGGCCGCTCCCTGCTGGGAGGCGGCGGGGTGGACGGAGCGATTCACCGGGCGGCGGGGCCCGGCCTGTTGGAAGAATGCCGCGCGTTAGGGGGGTGTGAGACGGGGCAGGCCAAGCTGACCGGGGCCTATCGGCTGCCATGTAAATACATCGTCCACACTGTGGGCCCGATTTGGAAGGGGGGCCGCTGTGGAGAACGGGCGCTGCTGGAGTCGTGCTACAGTGCTTCTCTTCGTTTGGCATGGGAGAATGGGTGTGAGACGGTGGCTTTCCCGCTGATTTCATCTGGGGCCTATGGCTACCCCAAGGCAGATGCTCTCCAGGTAGCGATGGAGACAATAGGCAGATTTTTGTTAAGCCACGACATGACAGTGTACCTGGTGATTTTTGACCGGGAGACCTATCGGATTGGGGAAAAGCTGTTTGCTGATATCGCGGTATACATCGACCAGCATTATGTGGATGAGCACTCGGACAGCGCTGTGGAACAGGCTCGGCGGTACAGGGCCGCCCTGAAGGGCAAGCCTACTGAGGCCGACAAGATAGAAGCCTCGGCCGAATCCAAACCAAAGGAAAATCGTTTCCTCGACAGTATGGGCCAATTCGCCGCGCAGGCGGCCATGCCCTTGGGGGCTGTCCCACCCTGCCTGGACGATGTGCTGGCCCAGCTGGACGAGGGATTTTCTCAAACCCTGCTGCGGCTCATCGACAAAAAAGGTATGACCGATGCCCAGTGCTACAAAAAGGCCAACATAGACCGGAAGCTGTTTTCCAAGATCCGAAGCAACCCCGCTTACCGGCCCAGCAAGCCCACTGTTCTGGCCTTTTCCGTGGCGCTGGAGCTATCCTTGGAGGAAACGGCGGAACTGCTGAAACGGGCGGGGTTTGCGCTGTCCCACTCCAACAAGTTCGACATTATTGTGGAGTTTTTTATTTCCAAGGGTATTTACGACATACTCATGATCAATGAGGCGCTGTTTGCTTTCGACCAGCCTTTGCTGGGCGGATGAATTGTCGCATCGCGGGCGACCAAATCCAGGCGGATATCTTCTATACTGAGGCTGTCGGGAGAAAACCGGCAGCCTCAGCTTTTTTATGGAAGCATTTGCGGCAGCCCCTTTTCGGCGGAAGAAATGAGTTCGACAGAAAAGGGAAAAAATGTGATAATATTACTTTGCTTTCCGAAAGGCTGGGAGATTTATGAGGAGGCCTGTGCGAATGAAAAAAGGTTTGACGGAAATTGTTTTCATCCTTGACCGCAGCGGCTCCATGGGCGGCCTGGAGGCAGATACCATCGGCGGATTCAATTCCCTGGTGGAAAAGCAGAAAAAAGAGGCTGGTGAAGCCCTGGTGTCAACCGTGCTGTTTGACAACGAGACCGAAGTGCTCCATGACCGGGTGCCGCTGGCGGAGGTGCCGCCGATGACAGCGGAGCAATACTATGTCCGGGGCTGCACCGCCCTGCTGGACGCGGTGGGCGGAGCCATCCACCACATCGGGAACATCCACAAATATGCCCGGAAAGAGGACGTGCCCGAGCACACGCTGGTGGTCATCACCACCGACGGCATGGAAAACGCCAGCCGCCGTTATGACGCGCCCCAGGTAAAAGAGATGGTAAAACGGCAGCGGGAAAAATACGGCTGGGAGTTCCTGTTCCTGGGCGCGAACATCGACGCGGTGGAGACCGCCGCCCATTTCGGCATCGCCCCCCAGCGGGCGGCCAACTACCACAGTGACAGTGAGGGCACTGCGCTGAACTACGAGGTGCTCAGCGATGCGGTATGTGCGGTGCGGGCAGGCGCACCGCTGGGCGCGGACTGGAAGGAACGCATCGACCACGACTATCGTGCCCGTGCCGGTGCTGGCCGAGGGGGAATTTCAAGACAAAAGCGCCCTCCTTGCCCTGCTGGGACCGTCCCGTTATATCACGGGGGCGCATATCGAGCATCTCCGTGAAGACGCCCGGCTGTTGAGCCTGGACCCGGACCGACAGGCCCTGCGGGAGACGGTGTGCACCCTCATCCGCTACCATACCCTGCCCCTCCACGCGGCTTATGAGGCGGACGGCGCGAGACGGCTTTTGAAAGCGGCGGCGGATGGGGAGCTTCTGCCTGATTTCAGCGTAGAACTGTTGTGCCTGTTGGCAAAAGCCGATATTTTGGGCCGAGCCTGTGGGGATCGGGCGGAGCTGCTGGAGGCGGTGGAGCTGTTCACCGACTACCACGCGTCGGTACGTATCGTCTACCTGGAAACGGAGTGGGGAGAAGAACGGCGGCGCAACGCAAGCCGCGCCGCCGTGGTGCCGGAGCAGGCCATCCTGCGTATGCTGTCCAAACTGACGCCCCCGGAGGGGTTTGAGGCCCATCGGGTGGAATGGCGCTGCGTCTGATTGCTGATAAGAGGGGACAGGGTGGGAAAGAGACGCGGTTCACAGAAGGAAGAACGCCGGGAGATGACGGAGCTGTCCTGCCGGCTGCTGAAGGGCCTGACCTGGTACAGCGCCCCAAAGGATGCCGCTGGATGAGGGGCACAAGTGAGTTACGACCGTATGGAAAGGCAGGCGGAACAAATTGGACCATATTGAGATCTTAAGCGAGACGCTGGACATCATCCGCGATGGGTGCTACCCAAGGAACGACCGCCGTCTCTGCCTGGAACTCCCGCCGGAGGACCGCTGGGAAGCCGTCTACCTGAGCCCCCGGCGGGTGGAGGAGCTGAAGGCGGAGGAGCCGGAGAAAATCACCTATTTCGACGGGCGGGGAGCCTATTTCACACACAACGAGGACAGCTTTGCCGCCGCGCGGGGGATCATGGCTTGGGAACGGTACAAACAGGATATGTTTTATGGGCGCGACGATGAGCGGATCGCCCTGGGCCGGGTGCTGGTGCTGAACTTCGCCAACCCGGTGCGGCCCGGCGGCGGCGTACGGTATGGCGCCCGGGCCCAGGAGGAGGATCTGTGCCGGAAAAGCACCCTGTTGGCCTCCCTGGAGAGCGCCTCCCAATACAATTTCAACTGCTTTGACCAGGTGTTCCGGCACTTCTACGATGAGGAGGATGCCAAGGAGGCGGAGAAGGACCGCCTGTTTGTGGAGCGGCGGCGGCGGGCGCGGGAGCCCTATCGGGACAGGATCCGGGGCTGCCTGCTGGGGGGCGCTGCGGGGGACGCCCTGGGCTATCCGGTGGAGTTTCTGTCCTATGACGGCATCCGGGCCCGGTACGGCGGGGTGGGGATACAGGGCTACGACCCGGACATGGAGACGGGCTTTGCGCTGGTCTCCGACGACACCCAGATGACCCTGTTCACCGCCAACGGCATCCTGTTCGGGGAGACCCGGGGGAAGCTGCGGGGGATTGCGGGCGCTCATCAGCCGCGCGGAGGCGCTGGCGGGAAACGGCGCCCCCGACGAGGAGAACATCCGCGCCCTGGGCCAGGGCTGGGTGGCGGAGGAGACGCTGGCGATCGCCGTCTACTGCGCCTTGCGGTATCCAGACGACTTCTCCAAAGGCGTCATTGCCGCGGTGAACCACGGAGGCGACAGCGACTCCACCGGCGCGGTGACCGGGAACATCCTGGGGGCATGGCTGGGCTATGGGGCCATCGAGGATCAATGGAAGCGGGGTCTGGAGCTGCGGGACGTCATTTTGGAGATGGCGGACGACCTGTGCTACGGCTGTCCGCTGGAGGAATATCACGAGGACCGCGACCCCGTCTGGTTGAGAAAATATGTGGAAGGGAAGCGCGATGCCTGATGGGGAACGCGGGGAGTACCGGTTCATCTGCGGGGCTATGCGACAGGCTGGCGGCTCGGGCGGACGCTCTGTCCTCTCATATCAGGGGGTGTCTGGCCAGTGCACAGCCCGGCTTAACCAATCCTGCGTCCGCCAAGGCAGGCATATCCTTCGGCGTAGTGCCCCAGCGTCTCCTTGGATATATCAGCGGCCCGCCTCCATTTCCCAAAGGAGGCGGGCCGCTGTGCATACGTTGTTCCATTTACCTGCCGTTACTTTGTTTGAACCCGGAACACCGCGCGGATCATCCCGCGGTCCACACAAGCAGGCTTACTTCATCAGCCCTACCAGCCGCTGGAGCATCATGGCGGCCTCGGCGCGGGTGGCGGTGGCGGTGGGGGCCAGGGTTTTCTCGGTCTTGCCCGTGATGATGCCATTGACCACGCACCAGAGCATGGCCTCCTCGGCCCAGCTGTGCACCTCGCCGGCATCGTCAAAGTCATTCAGCTCGCTGCCAAAGCCCACGGTCCCAATCTTCGTCAGCTTGGCATAGCGGAACAGCATCACGGCAAGCTGCTCCCGGGTGATGTTATCCAGGGGCTTGAACACGTCCCCATCATAGCCTTGAACCACGCCGGTACGACTGGCCCAGGCCACGCTGTCGGTGTACCAGATTCCGGCGGGTACATCGGTGAAGCTGGCGGAATAGCCCTTCTGGCCGTGGGACAGGTTAAACAGGGCGGTGGCCACCATGGCCCGGTTCAGGGTTCCGCTGGGCGCAAACTCGTCCGCGCTGACGCCGTTGAGTATGCCAAGCCCATTGACTTCGCTGATGGCCTGGGCGGCCCAGTGGCTGGCGGGTACGTCGGTGAAGGTCTTGCCGGCGGGAATGGCGGCGGGGATGCTCACGTCCACCAAAGTCTCGTCCTTGGAGTCCACAACCTTGATATCCACGCCGTCCTTGCTTTCGGCGCGGGTGACGGTAACGTCCACCACAGGCAGGGGCTTGAGGTTGGCCAGGGCGGCGGCCAGTTTGTCCGCGGCGGCCTTCAAGGCGTCGGCATCGGTGGCTTCGGGGTCGTTCAGCAGGGTCTTGGCCTCGTCCAGGGCGGTGTCAAAAGCGGCAATGGCCTCCCCAAAGGTGCCCGTATAGCCGTCGGCCTTGGCGCAGCTGTCCGCGTCCACGCGGCCGGCGACGCACACCTGATTATACAGCCCGCTCTTGTCGGTGTCGTTGAGGGTGATCTTCAGATTGTCCAGCACGAAGTCCTGGTAACCGCCGAAGTTGGCCGCGTTACCGCTGGTGCCCTGGGTATCGGCGGGCTTGTCGGAGACGATGGCAATCCAGGTCTGGCCGGACTCGCCGCCCACCACGGTGAAGCGGGCGTGGCCCACAGGGGCCTTGGCCGTCTTGCTGGAGGTGGCGAAGTTGTGGTCCTTGTCCAGGGTCTGGGTCAGCTCCACCGTCGGGCAGCCCACGCTGGTGGGATAGCCGTAGTGGTCGTAGCCGCACTCGCCCTCGCCGATGGCCACATAGTAGCTGCCGGTGGTGCCCAGCTCGTAGTCGAACTCTACGGTGTAGGTCTTGCCCGGCTCAAAGCGGAAGTTCTGGGGAACGGTCTGCATGAGGATCTGGCCTACGCCGCCCTCCAGGCCGTTGATCTTGACGGACCACTCGCCGTCGATCACGTCGTCCAGCTTCTTCACGTCCCAGCCGCCCTGGGTGTAGGGGGCGTGCAGCTCGGACAGGTGGATCCGGTTGTCCTCCACGCCCTCAAAGCCGCTGACCACGAAGGGATACAGGCCCTGGGCCACGTTCTCGAAGTCCTGGAAGAAGCCGGTCACATTGCCGTCCTTGTCATAGGTGAAGTTGTCCGCGGCAGTTTCCAGGGTACGCACCCCGGCGAAATAGGCCTGGCCCTCGCCCTCGTGGCTGAGGGTGATGGTGTAGGTCTTACCCGCCTCGGGGGTGAAGAAGATGTACATATTCTGGAAGCGGCTTTCACGGTTCTCGTAGAAGCCTCCGGTGGTGCTGTTGTAGAGGGTGTGCAGGGGATAGGCGCTGACATAGTTCTGGGCGATGGAGCGCATGGTGTAGTTGCTGGCCAGCACCTTGCCGTCCTGGTCGGTGATGGTGACGGACGCCTTGCCGTCGCTCATGTTGTCCACGCCCACATAGGTCACGTACTTCTGGCCGGCCTTCAGGTCGGTCATCTTCTGGCTCACGGAGGCGGCGCCGTCCAGCTTCAGGGCGGAGATGCCGCCGGGGTTGGTCTCGCGGCTGGTGGCGCCGGTGGAAGTCCAGGGGCTGCTGTCCATGTCCGTGTTGAAGTAGGCGTCCTCCACGTGCATCCCGGTGCTGTAGGTGATCTGGGGGCCCTTGGCGGACTCGCCCTTCACCACCACGTAGGCGGTGTTGGCCTTGGTGCCGGCGGGGAAGGAGATCTTGCCGTCGGTCACGGTGAGGGTCTGGGCCTCGCCCCGGCCCTGGTCGGACAGCTCATAGGCCACCACGGTCTTGAGGTTCTCCCAGCCGTTGGGCAGCTCCCAGGTGGACGCGCCGCCCTTGACGTTCCAGTGGTAGAGCTTCTCGCTGCCGGAGCTGACCCGCTCGCCGGTGGCGGCGTCCCAGTACCAGGGGATCAGGTACTTCAGGGTGGCCTGATCCGCCGGGAACACGGGGTCCTCGCCCGCGGAGGCGGGGGCGCCGGTGAGGATGACCTTGCCGTTCAGGGTGATGACGCGGGAGCGGTAGGCGGTCTCGTCACTGGCGGAGTAGACGGCCTGCTTGTCCAGCTCGGCGTCCAGGCCGCGGGTGACAACCACCTTGTCGCCGCCGTCTTGGAGGACGATCTGCATCTCGGGGGTCCACTGGGCGGTCTCGGTGCGCTCGCCGTTGGCGCCCTTGCTGTAGGGCATGGTCACGCTGTTTTCCGCGTTGGTCCACTGCATGATGTCATAGTGCTGGAGGAACTTGGTGTACACCATCTGGTTGAAGGTGTTGTAGATGGACAGGTTGTACTCATCGTCCTTCTGCCACCCCTCAAAGCCCTGCATGGCGGGGCCGCCCAGCAGCGGGGCGTTGCACGCGCCGCCGTAGGTGGGGAAGTCCGCGGGGAAGGAATCCTTATAGCCGTTGAGCAGGAAGCGCAGCACGGCGCTGTTCAGCCAGCCCTTGTAGCTGTAGTCGCCGTAGGTGTAGTCGGAGGTCCAGTGCTGGAAGGTGGAGTCATAGGGGTTGGCGAAGGACCACTCCTGGGTAATGCGCCAGCCCTTGTTTTCGGTGATCTCCTTGGTGAGCTGGCGGGTCATCCAGGCGTCCTCGTTGATCTTGTGCTGCCCGTTGCCCCACACGTCCACGTACACAAAGCTCAGCCGGTCGCCGATGAGGTCGTACAGCTTCTGGAAGCGCTCAGCCCGATCGCCGGTGGCGAAGTCGTAGGCGACGTTCATGTTCACGCCCTGGTCGATCCAGTTCCAGCCGTAGCGAAGGTTGCCGTCGCTGTCCCGGCCCACGCGGTTCTCATCGAAGGCCTGCGCCTCGGGATAGAATTCGGAGCAGTTCACGTGGATGCCGAACTGGGCGCCCAGCTTGTTGCCCTCCTCCATCATGGTGATCATATCCTTCACGCCGCCCATGCGCTGGCCCACGTTCCAGTAGTCGGGGTGGCCGGAGTCATGGCCCTCGCTGGCATAGCCCTTGAGCAGAACCAGCTGGCCCAGCCCGTCGGTGTTCAGGGCCACCCGCTTGACGTTGTCCAGCGCCATCAGGAAGGGGTGCTGGGCCTGTCCGCCGAAGTTCATGCTGATGCGCAGGTTCACCGCGTCCCGCACCAGCTCGCTGTGGACGGGAATGTGCATAATGGAGCCGCGGTAGGCGATGGCGCCGTCCTGCCAATCCATTGTGCCGTCGCCGTTCTCGTCCTTGTCGGTGAGCACCACCTTGGCGAACAGGGGCAGCTCGGTGGGCTCATGGACCAGCTTTTCGGCGGGGATGGCGTGAAGCTCCCACTCGCCCAGGGTGGGATAGCTGCCGGTCGCTTTGTACACGTCGGGGTCGTACATGGTAAGGCTGCTGATCTTGCGGTCGTAGTACCACAGGGTGCTGCCCAGGCCGATGGACTCGGTCTTGCCGTCCTCGCCGGGGGAGAACACGGCCCGAACCGGGTTGTTGTCGCAGCCGGCCAGCCGGTGATTGGAGGTATACTCAGAGTTGCTGGCCAGACTGGCGCTGACCTTGCTGTTGTAGAGGAAACCGGCGAAGAAATCCACCGTCTCGCTCTGGCCCATCTTGTCATGGGCGAAAATGGTCTTGTCGTTGGTGGCCACGGAGGTATTGCGGGCCACGCCGCCGGTGATGGCCACGGACTTGTCCTTGCCGTCGGTGGCCATGGAAACCAGGCTGTGGTTGGGGATCTCAATGGTCTCCAGGGGGTTCTCCATCCGGTCGTTCTTCAGGTAGTCCACCTTGTCGATGTAGAACGCCAGGGTGTTGTCCCCGTCGCCGCCCACCGCGATCCGGGCGGTAATCCTGACGTTCAGCCCGGTGTCCACGGTTTTTTCCTCCGTGACGATCTTATTGTTTTCGTCCCGCACGGCCTTGCCTTCACCGTCCAGCTTGTTCACCAGGGCCGTTCCCACCGTGTTCTTGGCGTTCTCGTCCACGGTCATGGTGTAGGTGATGGTCTTGCCGTCGGAGCTTTTGGAGCTGGTGACAACAGGCTTCACGGCCACGCCGTTGAGCATAACAACGTCCAGCGGATCAGGCTGGCCGTCCACCGCTGTCTCCTTGTCCGTGCCAGGGTTCAGCACGTACCGCACGACACGAGGGAACGCCTCGTCCACATACACCTTCATGGCGCCGGTGGACAACTCCGCCAGTCCCTCCTTACTGAACTCCGCCAGGATACCGGCCGGAGCGGTATCCGCTTCAGCCGCGAAAGCCTGGAGGGGCAGGAGCGTCAGTGCCATCATCAGGCACAAAAACGCTGCCAGCCAACGTTTCCCGGTTTTTCTCATAAAATCCCTTTTCCTTTCCTGTCTGCCCCGTCCAAGTCCGCCGGACGGGTTTTCGCACCCGCCGACACAGGGGAGAGGACGGAGAAATCTCCCAGCTGCCTTGTGAGGATATCATACAAACATTTTTTTGGCAATTTGCAATCCGCCGATTTTCCAAGAAGGATTTTGGATGAAACGACGAAATTTATAAAAAATGTTTTGCTTTCTTTGTAAAAATAGATACCCGGGTGGGTTAATATCCCTGCCAAATTGCCTGGCCAGCCAGTCCATTCCCATGGCCACCCAGACGCCGAGGATGCGCCGCCCCTCCGGCCGGAGGGGCGGCGTCAAAGTTTGGGCGTCCGCCACATCCAACAATCAGCGGCAAAAGAACGCATTGCCTGCCATGGCCCGCCGCCTGGAAGGGAGTATAATAGCAGTATCAACCAATCATCGGGGGTAGTCTGCCATGCGATACGGACAGTTCGACGAAAAGAGACGGGAATATATCATCGACCGGGTGGATGTGCCCGTGTCCTGGACGAACTACCTGGGGGTGGAGGACATGGCCGCCGTGGTCAACCACACCGCCGGGGGCTATCTCTTTTACAAGAGCCCGGAGCACCATCGGATCACCCGCTTCCGCCCCAACGGCGTGCCCATGGATCGACCGGGGCACTACCTCTACCTCCGGGACGACGACACCGGGGAATACTGGTCCGTGTCCTGGCAGCCCTGCGGCGGGAATCTGGCCCACTACCGCTGCCGCCACGGGCTGAGCTATTCCGTCTACGAGTGTACCCGCGGCGGGATCAACGCCGCCCAGACCCTGTTTATCCCCCGTGGGGAGAACGTGGAGCTGTGGGATCTGTCGCTGGAGAACAGGTCAAGGCGGGCCCGCTCGCTGAGCGTATACTCCTACGCCGAGTTCTCCTACCACCAGATCCCCATCGACAACCAGAACTTCCAGATGTCCCTGTACTGCGCCGGGAGCGACTATGAGGACGGCATCATCGACTACGAGCTGTTCTACGAGCACGCTCACCAGTTTATGGCGGCCTCCTTTGAGCCGGACGGCTTCGACTGCCTCCGGGACAGCTTCCTGGGGCCCTACCGCACGGAGACGAACCCCCTGGCGGTGGAGCGGGGGGAGTGCTTTTCCTCCTTTGAGAAGGGGGGCAACCACTGCGCCGTCCTGCAAAAAAAGCTCACCCTTGCCCCCGGCGAAACCGCCCGCCTCACTTGGATGCTGGGGGAGGGCGGCATGGAGGAGGGGCGGCGCGTCCGGGAGAAGTACCGCGACCCCGCGGCGGTGGACGCCGCCCTGGCGGATCTGGCGGACTTCTGGGACAGGAAGCTGTCCAGGCTCCAGGTATCCACCCCCGACCCGGATCTGGACGTGATGCTCAACACCTGGACGCTGTACCAGAGCGAGATCAACGTGATGTTCTCCCGGTTCGCCTCCTTCATCGAGGTGGGGGGCCGCACCGGCCTGGGCTACCGGGACACCGCCCAGGACGCCATGACCATCCCCCACTCCAACCCGGACGGCTGCAAGAAGCGCATCCTCCAGCTCATGCAGGGGCTGACCTCCTCCGGCTACGGGCTCCACCTCTTTGACCCGGCCTGGTTCGGCCCTCAGCCCGAGAAACCCGCCTACAAGTCCCCCACCGTCATCCCCACCCCGGACAAGGCCAGCATTGTCCACGGACTGGCAGACGCCTGCGCCGACGATGCCCTGTGGCTGGTGGCGGCGGTGGCGGAGTATGTGCGGGAGACCGGGGATATGGCCTTTTTCGACGAGGTTGTGGGTTACGCCGACGGCGGGGAGGGCACCGTCTACGAACACCTGAAGAAGATCCTGGAATTCTCCGCCGCCCAGGTGGGCGCCCACGGCATTTGCAAGGGCCTGCGGGCGGACTGGAACGACTGCCTCAATTTGGGCGGCGGCGAGAGCGCCATGGTGTCCTTCCTCCACGTGTGGGCACTGGGCCACTTTGTGGACGCCGCCCGGGCCCTGGGCCGGGAGGCGGACGCCGAGCACTACGAAACCATGCGGCAGGCTGTCATCCAGACCTGTGAGCGGGAGCTGTGGGACGGGGACTGGTACCTCCGGGGCATCACCGCCGACGGGCGGAAGATCGGCACCCACGCCGACGCGGAGGGCCGGGTGCACCTGGAGAGCAACGTCTGGGCCGTCCTGTCCGGCGCGGCCACGGGCGAGCGGGCCGTCAAGGCCATGGACGCGGTGGATCAGTACCTGTTCACCGAGTACGGCCTGAAGCTCAACGCCCCCTGCTACACCAAGCCGGACGACGCCATCGGCTTCATCACCCGGGTGTACCCCGGCGTCAAGGAGAACGGCTCCATCTTCTCCCACTCCAACCCCTGGGCCTGGTGTGCCGAGGCGGCGCTGGGCCGGGGGGGCCGGGCTATGAAATTCTACAAAGCCTTGTGTCCCGCCGCCCAAAATGATAAAATAGAGGCGCGGCAGAGCGAGCCCTATTCCTACTGCCAGTTTGTCATGGGCCCCGATCACACCGCCTTCGGCCGGGCGCGGCACCCCTTCATGACCGGCTCCGGCGGCTGGAGCTACTTCGCCGCCACCCGGTACATTTTAGGTGTGCGGCCCCAGTTCGGCGGGCTGCTGGTAGACCCCTGCGTGCCGGCGGACTGGAAGGGGTTCCAGATCACCCGGGTGTGGCGGGGGGCGGAATACCGGATCACGGTGAACAACCCGGACGGGGTGGAAAAGGGCGTGGCCTCCGTCACCTGCAACGGGCAGGCTGTGGACGGCCTGATCCCTGACCAGCCCGAAGGGAGCGTCAATGAGGTCATGGTCGTTATGGGAAGGAGAGGGAGCGAATGAGTATCAAATTCGGCACCGGCGGCTGGCGGGCCATCATCGGGGACGGCTTCACCAAGGCCAACGTCCAGCGGCTGGCCGCCGCGTTAGCCCAAAAGATGAAGGACGAGGGCGTGGCAGGCCGGGGATTCCTGGCGGGCTACGACAGGCGGTTCCTCTCAAAAGAGGCCGCCCACTGGGCGGCGGAGGTGATGGCCGGGGCGGGCGTGCCCGGCATGGTGGTGGAGCGGGAGGCCCCCACCCCCCTGATCATGTTCGCCGTGCGCTATTACGACCTGTCCTACGGCATGGCGGTCACCGCCAGCCACAACCCGGCCCTCTACAACGGCGTGAAGGTGTTCACCAAGGGCGGCCGGGACGCGGACGAGGTGGTCACCGGCAATATCGAGGAGTATATCGCCGCCCTGCCTGACGGGGAGATCCCGGCGGTCCCCTATGAGGAGGGCGTGCGCACGGGGCAGATCCAGATCATCGACCCCATGAACGCCTACATCGACTCGGTGATCCGGTCGGTGAACATGGACGCCATCCGCTCCCGGGGACTGAAGGTGGTGCTGGACCCCATGTACGGCGTGTCCAAAACGGCCCTGAGCACCATCCTCATCACCGCCCGGTGCGACGTGGACGTGATCCACGAGCGGCGGGACGCCCTGTTCGGCGGGCGGCTTCCCGCCCCCAACAGCAAGACCCTCATCGGCCTGCAGTCCTTCGTGGTGGAGAACGGCTGCGACATCGGCATCGCCACCGACGGCGACGCCGACCGCCTGGGCGTCATCGACGACAAGGGGGAATTCCTCCACCCCAACAAGATTCTGGTGTTGCTGTACTACTACCTGCTGCGCTACAAGGGCTGGCACGGGGCGGCGGTGCGCAACATCGCCACCACCCACCTGCTGGACGCCATCGCCAGGGAGTTCGGCGAGACCTGCTACGAGGTGCCCGTGGGCTTCAAGCACGTGTCCGGCAAGATGATCGAGACCGGGGCCGTCATCGGCGGCGAGAGCTCCGGCGGCCTCACCGTCCGGGGGCACATCCAGGGTAAGGACGGCATCTACGCCGCCTCCCTGCTGGTGGAGATGCTGGCCACCACCGGCCGCCGCCTGTCCGAGCTCTACGGGGAGATTACGGATCGGTACGGCACCTACGAGATGGTGGAACGGGGCTACCGCTTCTCCCTGGAGGAAAAGGCGCGCATTAACCAGCTGCTGATGGAGGACAAGCTGCTGCCCGACTTCGGCGCGGAGATCGAGAAGGTGAGCTACGCCGACGGCTGCAAGGTGTATTTCAAAAACGGCGGCTGGATGATCTGCCGCTTTTCCGGCACCGAGCCGCTGCTGCGGGTATTCTGCGAGATGGACGCCGCCGACAGGGCCGCCCAGATGGCGGCGCGCATGGAGCGCTTCCTGGATCTGGAGGGCCGGAATATTGAGTAGTGCAAACGGGGGGCCGCCTGCCGGCCCCCCGCTTCTGTTCTGGAAACCGCTTCCAAAGTGTGGTATGCTGTTGTCAGCCGCGAAAGGAGGGCCCCGCCATGGAACACATACGCGCCAAACGCTCCCTGCGGGGGCAGATGACCTTTATCATCCTGCTGTGCTGGCTGCTGCCCATGGCGCTGGCGGCGGCCACCCTGGGCAGCTACCTGGCCTTCGGCCTGGGCCGCCAGACCCGGCAGGCCATCACCGAGCAGTTCCAGCTCAACCTCCAGATGGGGGCCGACCGGGTGAACAGCGCCGTGGAGGCGTCCCGCCTGCCCTCCTATGACCCGGAGTTCCGGGAGGCCCTGGGCCAGTACCGCCGGGACGGAAACTACGCCGTGCTGTACCGCCGCTGCCACGGCCTGTTCAGCCGCCTGTATCAGTCGGACAGCCGGTTCCGCTACGGGGTCGTCTGCCTGGCGGACAACCCGGAGGAGCGGTTCATCACCGTAATCAGCGGCAGTTCCGGCCTGCTGTCCACCCGGGAGGTGCAGGAGCGGTGGCGCAGCCACCTGCCCGCCGTGCTGGAGCTGGCGGCGGGGCTGGACACCGCCGTGGGCTTTTTGGAGCGGGACGGGCAGCTCTACCTGGTGCGCAACCTGATGGGCTCCGACTACAGGCCCGTGGGGGTGCTGGCCCTGGCCCTGGACCAGCCCTACTACTTCGAGGATTTGTCCCTGCTGAACTGGGCGTCGTCGGTGTCGGTGGAGCTGGACGGGGGTACCGTGATCCCCATCCATGGGGACGCCCTGCCCCGGGACGGGGAGGATACGCTGGATGTGACGGTGAACGGGCCGGACTTTACCCTCCGGGGCCGGGCGGAGGTGGACTACTCGGTGCTGCTGGCGGGCTTTGGGGCCTACCGCTATGTGCTGGCGGCCATGGGGCTGTCCCTGCTGCTGCTGCTGGTTTTCACCTTCCGTTTCTTCCGCCGGAGGATCTCCCGGCCCATCGACGCGCTGATGGAGGGTGCGGCGGATATCCGGGAGGGGGATCTGGGGCGGAAGATCGACTGCGCCGCCGGCAGCCGGGAGTTTGAATACCTCACCGACTCCTTCAACCAGATGTCCGCCCAGCTGCAAACCCAGTTCAACCGGCTCTACCAGGAGGAGCTGGCCCGGCGGGACGCCCAGATCAAGGCGCTGCAGTCCCACATCAACCCCCACTTCCTCAACAACACCCTGGAGATCATCAACTGGCAGGCCCGGATGAGCGGAGACGCCAAGGCGTCCAAAATGATCGAGGCCCTGTCCACGGTGTTGGACGCCGCCCTGGACCGCAAGGGGGTGCCGGAGGTGCGCCTCTCGGAAGAAATGACCTACGTCAACGCCTACCTGTACATTGTCAAGCAGCGCTTCGGCAAGCGCCTGACGGTGGACATCGACCTGCCGGACGGCCTGATGGACTGCAAGGTGCCCCGGCTCATCCTCCAGCCCGTCATTGAGAACGCGGTGGAGCACGGCGTGGGCGCCGGCGGACAGGGGCACATCGTCCTGCGGGGATACCGCCAGGGGGAGTTCCTCATCCTGGAGATCGAAAACGACGGTGGCCTCACCCCCGAGGACGCCCGGCATATCGCCCGCCTGCTCTCCCCCGACTACGACATGGCCGGGGAGCCGTCCGGCAACATCGGCATCGCCAACGTGAACCAGCGCCTGCGCATCCTCTACGGGCCCCAATGCGGGCTCAGCATTTTCCCCGGGGAGGGCCCCCTGGTCACCGCCCGGCTCACCGTGGCCCTCCCCCAAGAGGATGGCTAAGTTTGGCATTTTTTGCCCTTCCTTGCCCTGCCCGCCTGTCCGTTTTTGCTTCCTCCCAAGGACGTACAATAAATGGCAATTTGGGCTATTCGCCTGGGCGGGGAAAGGGTGTATTATGATATTGCACAAAAACAGCAAGGGACACACAATGAAATATGGAGGTTTATACGATGAAAAAGAACAAGCTTCTGGCGCTGCTTCTGGCCGCAATGCTGCTTCTGGGCCTGCTGGCCGGCTGCGGCGGAACGCCCACCGGCGGCAACCCCACCAAGGAACCCGGCGCAAACAACACCGACAAGCCCGCCAACACGCCCGTGGAGCTGAACGTGGTCACGTCCTACGGCGGCGACGACGGCCATCGGAAGGACTATGAGAACGCGGTCAAGGGCTATGAGGAGGCCACCGGCAACAAGGTGCAGGACGCCTCCGCCACCTCCAACGAGGAGTGGAAGGCCAAGGTGCTCACCGACTTCGAGACCGGCACCGAGCCCGACGTGCTGTTCTTCTTCACCAACGCCGACGCCGAGCCCTTTATCCAGGCGGGCAAGGTGGTGGACATCGCCACCATCCGCGCCGAGTACGCCGACTACGCGGACAATATGCGCGACTCCATGATGGCGGTGGCCTCCGACGGCAAGACCTACGCCGTCCCCTCCTCCGGCTTCTGGGAGAATATGTTCGTCAACACCAAGGTGCTGGCCGACTGCGGCGTGGCCGTCCCCGGCCCGGACTACACCTGGGATCAGTTCCTCAAGGACTGCCAGGCCATCAAGGACAAGGGCTACACCCCCATCGCCTGCTCCCTGTTCGAGGTGCCCCACTACTGGTTTGAGTTCTGCGTGATGAACAACGGCACCCTGGCCAACCAGCTGGACATCCCCGCCGACGCCTCCGACGCCGCGGGCCAGAAGTGGTGCGCCGCCCTCAACGACATGAAGGACCTGTACGAGAAGGGCTTCTTCCCCACCAACACCCTCACCGCCACCGACGCGGAGACCGTCCAGCTCTTTGGGGACGGCGAGGCCGCCTTCCTCATTGACGGCTCCTGGAAGGTGACCCACTTCGTGGACAACTACCCCGAGCATCTGGATGAGTTCGCCATCGCCTACGTCCCCGCCAAGGGCGAGCGCAAGGCCAGCGAGGCCATCGGCGGCATCTCCATGGGCTACTTCATCACCAAGAAGGCCTGGGACGACCCCGCCAAGCGGGACGCCGCGGTGAAGTTCGTGGAGCACATGACCTCCGATGAGGTGATGTCCACCTTCGTCACCACCGAGGTCACCGCCCTGAAGAACGGCGCCTCCCCCGCCGACCTCAACGCCCTCCAGCAGTCCGCCGCCGACGCCAACGCCAACATCACCGGCGTGGTGGGGGCCGTGCAGGACACCATCACCAGCGAGGCCAAGACCGACCTGTTCGGCAACGTGCAGAACGTGGTCACCGGCTCCATGACCGCCGAGGAAGCCGTCAACTCCGCCATCGCCAACAACTGATTTTGCGCCTCAAAAGGCCCTGCCCGGTGGGCGGGGCCTTTTCCCAAACCGCAGAGAGGAGTGAGCGCGTCTATGTCGCTGTACCGCAAGAAGGGGCCGCTGCTGGTGTTCCTGCTGCCCGCCTTTGTGTTTTTGATCGTGTTCTTGTACTACCCGTTCCTTCAGAATATCCTCAACAGCTTCTCCGACATCACCGGCCTGGGCTCCCCCGCCAAGGGGCTCAACGATCCCTGGTACGCCAACTATGCCCTGCTGTTCACCGACCCCAAGCTGCGCACCGCGCTGGTGAACACCGTGATCCTCACCGTCTGCACCGTGGTGTTCCAGGTGGGCATCGCCCTGGTGCTGGCCCTGCTGGTGGACTCCATCAAGGTGGGGGCCCAGCTGTTCCGCACCCTGTACTTCTTCCCCATCGTCATCTCCGCCACCGCCCTGGGGCTGATGTTCAACCTCATCTTCCTCTACAACGGCGGCATGGTGAACCAGCTGCTGACGAACCTGGGGCTCATCGCGGACAACGTGGACTGGAAGGACGCCTCCCACTTCCGCTTTACCATGCTGGCCCCGGTGATGTGGCAGTACGTGGGGTTCTACTTTGTCATCCTGGTGACGGGGCTGAACAACATCCCCCAGGATCTCTATGAGGCCGCCGCCCTGGACGGCTGCACGGGGCTGAAGCGGGTGCGGCACATCACCCTGCCCATGCTGCGCAACGTGCTGTGCACCTGCCTGGTGCTGGCCATCACCGGCGCGCTGAAGGTGTTCGACCTGCCCTGGGTCATGTTCGGCGCCGGGATGCCCCAGGACCAGGGCTGGCTCACCGGCACCTATATGTACGACCAGACCTTCAACCGCGGCAACGTGGACTATGGCTCCACCATCGCCATTATGATCGTGGTGCTGGGCGTGGTGCTGTCCAACGTGGCCAACCGGGTGTTCAAGCCCCGGAACGACATTTAAGGGGGGAGCACCGTGCGGAAAAAAGTATCGCCCGCCAAGATATGCACCTACATCGTGCTGATCTTTTGGGCCCTGACCACCCTGTACCCCTTCGTGTGGGTCATCCTGAACTCCTTCCGGGACAAGGGGCTGATCCGCAAGGACTCCTTCTCCATTCCCCTGCCGGGCAGCGGTCTGACCGGCGACAACTACGCCAAGGCCATGGACCGCTTCGACTTCGGCAACGCCTACATGAACAGCCTCATCGTGTCCGTCGCCGTCACCATCGCGGTGGTGATCATCGCGGGGCTGGCGGCCTACGGGCTGGTGCGCTTCAAGTTCAAACTGCGGGGGCTGTGCTACAGCCTCATCATGGCGGGGATGATGTTCCCGGTGTTCTCCACCATCATCCCGGTGTTCCGCATGGAGGCCGCCTGGGGCATCGCCAGCAGCGGCAACCGCTGGCTGTCCCTGCTGGCCGTCATCCTGCCCCAGATCGCGGGCAACCTGTGCTTTGCCATCATCGTGCTGATGGGCTTCATCGAATCGGTGCCCATCGAGCTGGAGGAGAGCGCCTATGTGGACGGCTGCAACGTGTTCCAGGTGTACTTCCACATCATCATCCCGGCGGCCAAGTCCTCCTTCGCCACGGTGGCCATCTTCTCCTTCCTGTGGAGCTACAACGACCTGTTCACCCAGAACTTCTTCCTCCGGGTGCCCAGGGAGAAAACCATCACCCTGCTGCTCAACGAGATCAGCTCCCAGGCCGGGGTGGACTACGGCCTGATGGCGTCCTCCGTGGTGTTGATCGTGGTGCCGGTGCTGGTTGTCTACATCCTGCTGCAAAAGCACATCGTCAAGGGGCTCACCGCCGGCGCCATCAAGGGATAAGGCTTGCGCGCTTCCCCTCAGTTCAGGTATAATAAGTTCAGGCGGTCCCCTTCGCCCGGCTTGGGGACGGGGACGCTTGACCGAAAACCGGGAGGTGACGGAACTGTACAAGGTGGTTTTGGTTGACGACGAATCCCTGATTGTGGAGGGCCTGCGCCAGGTGGTGGACTGGGCGGGCCACGACTGCCAGGTGGCGGCCACGGCCTGCGACGCCGCCTCCGGCGCCCAGGCCATCCGGCAGCACCGCCCGGATATCCTGTTCACCGACATCAAAATGCCCGGGGAGGACGGCCTGACCATGCTGGCGGGGCTGCGGGCGGAGTTCCCCCGGATGCAGATCGCGGTGCTCACCGGCTACCGGGACTTCGAGTACGCCCAGCGGGCCATCCGGCTGGGGGTGGCCCGGTTTCTGCTCAAGCCCTCCAAAATGGACGAGCTGGAGGAGGCCCTGGCCTGCATGACCGCCGCGCTGGACCGCCTGCCCCAGTCGGAAAAGGCGGAGGAACCGCCCGACTCCGCCGCCAACAGCTTCATCGTCCGTCAGGCCCGGGCCTACATCGCGGAGCACAGCGGGTCAAAGCTCTCCCTCCAGGAGGTGGCCGACCACTGCTTCGTCAGCCAGTGGCACCTCAGCAAGCTGCTGAACAAGCACCTGGGCCAGACGTTTTACGACCTGCTGAACGCCGAGCGGATGCGCCGCGCCAAGGAGCTGCTGGAGGATCCTGCCCTGCGCATCAGCGAGATCGCCGAGCAGGTGGGCTATGCCGACACCGCCCACTTCTCCCGGGTGTTCAAGAAGCTGGAGGGGGTCTCCCCTGGGGAGTGGCGCAACTGCCATGGATAAAAGAGGTGGGACGCGGCAACGCGTCCCGCTTTTTTTGCCCTGGGCCGGTGACGGCGAGGGGTACTTTTACGGCTTCTTACCGGCACGCTATTGACATATTTGGTACAGTTTTGTAAAATAACATCGTGAATGGAAACGATGCTCAGACTGCGATCCATGGGGGATTGGGGGCCGCCGGCCGCCAGCTGTCCCCAGTACGATAGTAACATAAATTGGGTTCAACCGAGAGACAGGACTGTATTTTCCCGGAGGTTGACATGGTGAGGATATTCATTGAACCTGTAAAGGCAAAAAAGGTACTCCCTGAGTATGCCAAGTTAGAAAGGCTTCAAAACGAGCTGTGCCAGGAGGTAAAAGACATCCGATCCGGCCTGAACTACAGGATTGGGGGCCAGGACGCAATCAGCGCCCGCTTGATGGAAGCCGCGGAGCAGCTCAATCAAGAGGCGGCCGGCATCCGTGCGCTGTGCCTGGGCCTGGAGCAGGCCATCGCCCAGTACGAACGGACAGAGGGCGGGAACCTGGAGCGCGTTGCGGCGGAGAAGCTGCCGGCGCAGTGGGCGGGCAACGCCCAGGCGCCCATCGATTACCCCAAATTTGACGTCGAAGAATTCTTAAAGGAGGAACTGTCGGAGCTGCTGGGCCCCGCTGGGATCCTTGTCAGCTTATGGGACGGCGACAAGGGCAAAATATCCGAGGACCTGATTGAACTGATCGGCGATACCGGGAAAGTGATCCTGGACAAACCGCGGGCGGAATGGTTTCAGGAGCTGTTCGGCTTCGGCGCGGACGGCTTCGACCGGATGGAAGAGGCCCCCGGCCTTTGGGATGACGTCTTTGATTTCAGCACAGAGGGCAAGAAGGTTGGGGCCGCGGCCAACTGGGGCGCTTCTTTCCTGGGCAGCTTTATGAGCAACGCGGATGAGTTTGGCGCGGATGGCTGGACCCAGGGCCGCTTTTGGGAGGAAACCCTGGTGGAGACCGGGATCGATGTGGTGGAGGGCGCGGTCATCACCCATATTGTCGGCGCCGCCGCGGTGGCGCTGTTCGGAAACCCGGTTTCCCTGGGGGTGGCGGCGGCTACGGTCGCAGCCACATTCGCGGCGGACTGGGTGCTGGACACGACCATTACATGGATCACCGGCGGGTCGCATACCAGCTGGACCGAGTGGGCGTCGGACGGGATCTGCGATGGCCTCGAGTGGGCAGGCGGCAAGATTTCTGAAGGGCTGGATCAATTTGTGGACCATGTGGGACCTGTTGTGACCAAGGCGGTGGACACGGTTAAGGACGGCGTCGGGTATGTGGCGGACAAGGTGAGCGCCGGCCTCCATAGCGTGAAAGAGGGAATTTCCGATTTCTTCAGCGGCTGCCGCTGGGGCAGGGCCGCCGTAAGCGGCGGGTGGTAAGCCTTCCCGGGGATACGAGTAAGCTGGGTTAAGATTATGGAACAAGGAGGAGCTGTTATGGAAGGAAGCGGCATAAAGGATTTGCTGCCCATCGGGTCTGTGGTCCGCCTGAGGGAGGGCAGGAAAAAGGTGATGGTGTTCGGCATCAAGCAGACGGACACTGCCACCGGCCGGGAGCACGATTACATCGGCGTTGTCTATCCCGAGGGCAACATGGGGGAACAGCTGCAATTCTTTTTTGAGCATGATGGGATTGAGGAAGTTGTGTTCCGGGGCTTCGAGGATCAGGAACGGGAAAATTTCATCAACCGGCTTTCCGCGTTTTACGATGAAAAACAAAAGCGGTGACGGGACAGGGGCGAAACGGAAGAATATGGGACTGACCTATGCCGCGCTGGGCCTCTTTGCCCTGCTGTCCATATTTGCCGCGGTGATCTCCCTGCCCCTGGACAAGCCCGTGGACCTGGGGCATACGGGGGCGGGGGGGCTGGACGGCCGGACAGGGACCTGGTACACATTGGGGGCGGGGGAATATTCCATTGGGCCCGGCCTCGGCTCCGCCAGCCTCCATGGCTCTTTTCTCCCCTTTATTTCCACCAGGTATACCTATTATCTGGTCACCGTGGGGCCGGAGGGGGAGGCGCCCTTTTCCATGGCCGTCCGCGTCTGCGGCGCGAAGGCCGAGCGCTTGGCCCGGGGGGAAGCCGTAGCGCTGTACGGTATGGCCTCCGGCTTGACCGGCGCCCAGGCCGGCCAGGCGGCCGGCCTCCAAACGGCAGCGCTGCAATACCGGTGCTTGAATGATAACGGCGACACGGCCGCCGGGCGTGCGCTGAAATCGATCGCCTTCTTTTTGATTGCGGCGCTGTGCGTTTTCCTCATCGTGAAGATTGCCCGGCGGCCGTAGTCCCAACGGCGCCGTCCGTCTGCGCCCAAATGCATTCAGGAAACAGGCTCTGGCCGTGTATAGTGTGCTGCAGCAGCATCAGGAGATGCACGGTTAAGATAAAAACAACTTAAAAACAGGAGGAACTAACAATGGCGGAAATTAAGGTAACCCCCAGCGAACTCAGGAACAAGGCGGAAATGCTCCGGCAGTACAATGCCAAGCTGCGGGGCGAAATCCAGAATATGGTCGGCTATGAGAGCGAGCTGGCCCAGATGTGGGAGGGCGAGGCCCAGAAGGCGTTCCGTATGGCGTTTAACGGCGACAAGGATAAGATGGACCGCTTTGCGGCCAACATCGACCTCTACATCCAGGCGCTGGAGGAGGATGCGCGGAAATACGAGGAGGCCGAGCAGAAGGCCACCAGCATTGCCACCGAGCGGAAGTAACCGGCAGGCCGAATGCGCCGTTTTGCAGTAAAACAAACCATCCGTGAAAAGGAGAATCTATTATGACAGGTAATTTGAGGGTAACCCCTGAAAAGCTGATCTCTATGTCCAGCCAGTTCCAGACCAGCGACACCAATGTAAACAACCTGACCCAGAACATGATGGACATCGTCAACCAGCTCAGTTCCACCTGGGCCGGCGAGGCCGCCATGGGGTACTACAACAAGCTCAAAGGCCTCCAGCAGGATATGCAGAAGCTCCACAGGATGATCCAGGAACACACCACGGACCTCCAGGACATGGCCCGGGTCTACCAGACCGCGGAACAGGCCAACATCCAGACCGCCAGCGCCCTGAAAACCAACGAGATCGTCTGACCGGGGGGGGCGGCAATTCCTGTGACAGTCACCCGAAGCGCCCCGCAGGGCGCTTCGGGTATGTTGGCATCTTGAGAACCTGTATTCACAACCTCAATCCACCGTCTGGCCGGGTCTTTTCCCGCCATGCCGCGTTAAATTTTCTGGAAATAAACACCATTATTCCTGCGAAAATTTGCCTTGCCTGACGGGAAAATCCCTCGGCCATTCGGCGGTTTCGGCTGTGAATACAGGTTCTGACAAATCGCCGAAAAAGGAGTGAGCGGGTATGCTGCAAAAGCCCCTTATCATAGCGGTGGCCGCCGCGGCAGCCGTCATCCTCATCGTATCGCTGTCCATATCCTTAAAACGCAGGGCCCGCCGAAAGCGGTTTGAAGAAATATCCCAGCTCAAGCGGCGGGACGAGGCCCTCAATGAGGCGCTGCGCAACCCGCAGGCGGGCGTGAGCCCCTCCGGGCCGCAGGGCCCGATTGAAGTCCGCTGGGATGATAAGGCGGTCAGGGAACAGGAGGCCTCCGCCTCGTGGATGATCGAGCTGGTGGAGCTGTCCACATATTCCAGGCGAAAATATGTTTTCCGTGCCGGCCAGCCCCTCACCATCGGCAGCGGGGCGGACAACCAGCTGGTGCTCCGCTATGACGGCGTGGCGGAAACGCACTGCGAGATACGCATGAATGGGAAGCGTCCCTGCGTGAGGAGCCTGTCGGAGGCAAGAACAGTGCTGGTACGGGGGAAGACGTCGGTGATCGTCAGTGCCGGCGGCATCTATCTGAACAATGGGGATCATATCCGGATGGGGACGTCGGAGATCCAGTTTAAACTGCTCAAAGCGTAACGGCTCAGGATTTGGGAAATTACAGAGAGAAAACAGGGGTTGTTCAAGATGGGAATGGTATTGTCGATTTACAGCCAAAAGGGCTTTCGCGAGGTAACGCTTCCCGAGCGGGGCGAGGAAACCTTGAAAATCCAGATCGAGCGGGAGCTGTTCGCCTTAGACCGGGATGTCACCTTTACATTGGACCGGCAGGACGGCGTCTGGCATCTGACCGCCGGAAATGCCGCTCTTATCCCCGAAAAGGGCGTGCTGCGGCAGGACAGCGTCACAATCAGCGACGGGTTGAAGTTTGAGGCGGAGACGGGGCAGGGCCTGCGAATCGCAGTCATCTGCTTTGAGCAGGTCAATCCCTTTGCGGTATACCAGAAATATGCCCTGTCTGAAGTTGACCAGATCAAGATCGGCCGGAACCCCGGAAATGATATCCAGTACTGCAACGAGCTGGTTACCGGCGATCACTGCTCAATTAAAATGCAGGACGGCAAAGCGGTGCTCTACGACAGTTCCAAAAACGGGACCTACGTGAATTTCAGGCGGGTATATGGCAGCACCATCCTGAATTATGGCGACAGCATCCGGATCATGCGGCTGAACATCATCTACCTCGGCAATATGGTCGCCATTGAACAGTGCGACAATTTGACGGTCTCCATGCCCAGGCTGAGCGGCGGGGAGATCCAGGCGCTCGCGTCCCCGGCGGGGACAGGCGGCGGGAACAAGGTCTTGTTCCGGCGCTCCCCGCGCAATCTGAAGAAGCTGAACACAGAGCCCTTTGAGATCGAGGCGCCGCCCCCGCCCCCGGACAGCCGGGAGGCGCCGCTGGCTATGACCATCGGCCCGGCGCTGACGATGGCCATCCCCATGCTTTTGGGCAGCGCGCTGTCTGTCTGGGCCAGCCGCCGGGGCGGGGCCGCCTCCGGGGCGCTCATGTACATGGGGATGGTCACCGCCCTTGCCTCTGCCCTGATCGGCGCCGTTTGGGCCCTTGTCAATATGCGCTACGCCAAAAAAACCCGCAGGCAGGAGGAAAACCGGCGGTTTGAGAGCTACAGCGAATACCTGATCCAGACGCGCAACCGGATTGAAAAAGCCTATCACGAAAACGCGGATGCGCTGCGGGAGCGCTATCCGGCCGCAGAGGAATGCTGCGCGATGGACGGGAGCTGCCCCTTGCTGTGGAACCGGAACCCCGCCCATGACGATTTCCTGGGCGTGCGCTTGGGCGTTGGGGAGCTCCCCTTCCAGGCGGAGATCTCCGTCCCCAAGGAACGCTTCTCGATGATCAACGACACGCTGGCCGAAAAGCCCCAGGTGATCCGCGAAAACTTTGAGATGCTGAAAAATGTCCCCGTCACAGTGGATCTCCTCGCCCACAGGCTGGTGGGGATTGCGGGCGGGGAGGAACGCAAAGGCGCGATCACTGTGGCCCAAGCTATGATTGCGCAGATTGCCACCGCAAATTCTTATACAGATGTGAAAATCTGCGTGGTCTATGACGGCGCCAGCGATATTGACCGGAATGCCTGGAATTTTGCCATGTGGCTTCCCCATGTGTGGTCCGGGGATAAAAAAATCCGCTATATCGCCACCAGCAAAGACGAAATGGGCGATGTGCTCCATGCGCTGGATCAGGTTATGCGGGTCCGCAGTGAAGAGGAAAATGAGAAAAAACGGGTGACAAAGCCGCGGTTTATCCTCTTTGTGGCCGAGCCGGAACTGCTGGACGGCGAACCAATCGCCCATTATGTGTTTGGCCGCGGGGCGGATGTGGGGTTGACCACGGTGATTTTGGCGGACAAGCCTGAGCGGCTGCCCAATGAATGCGAGTATATCATCGAGAATGACGACGGTTACCGGGGCGTTTATGATACGAAATGCGGCCGTTCTTACGGCACGGAATTGGAGTTTGACGCCGTTTCCCATGAAAGCCTCCGGCGGCTGTCCAAATCGCTGGGGCGCATTGAGGTGTTGGAATCCGAGCAGGACGGCGAAATCCCCGGCACCCTGACCTTTTTCGATATGTTTGGGATTCAGCGCCCCGAGGAGCTCAATGTGCCGGAGCGCTGGAAAAAATCCAACACCATTGCGACCATGAAGGCCCTGGTGGGGTTCCGCAGCGGGAATACCCCCTGTTACCTGGATATACATGAGCGGTACCATGGCCCCCACGGCCTGGTGGCCGGCACCACTGGATCCGGCAAGTCGGAGACGCTCCAGACCTATATCCTGTCCCTGGCGGTCAATTTCAGCCCGGAGGACATCGGCTTCTTTATCATTGACTACAAGGGCGGCGGCATGGCCAACCTCTTTGAGGGCCTGCCCCATATGATCGGCTCTATTTCAAACTTGTCCGGGAACCAGGTAAAGCGGGCCATGGTGTCCATCCAGTCGGAGAACCGCCGGAGGCAGCGGATTTTCACGGAGTATGGCGTCAACAGCATCAACGGCTATACCGCCCTTTACAAAAACGGGGACGCGGTAGAGGCGGTGCCCCACCTGTTCATTATTATTGATGAGTTTGCCGAACTCAAGCGGGAAGAATCAGAGTTTATGAAAGAACTCATCAGCGTTGCCCAGGTGGGCCGGAGCCTGGGGGTGCACCTGATTTTGTCCACCCAGCGCCCGTCGGGTAATGTGGATGAGAACATCCTGGCAAACAGTAAATTCCGCCTGTGCCTGAGGGTTCAGGACCGTCAGGACTCCCTGGACGTGCTCCATCGCACGGAGGCCGCCTATCTGACCCAGGCCGGCCGCTGCTACCTGCAGGTTGGAAACGACGAGATTTTTGAGCTGTTCCAGAGCGGCTGGTCCGGCGCGGATTATGACGAGGACTTGGGCGGCAGCGGCTTGACCATCGCGCAGATGCTCAGCGCCACCGGCAAGGTGGATTTGGCGGGCAACCACGCAAGGGTCAAGCGCAAAGAGGAGCTGAAACGGCGCTGGGTCGGCCAGCTGCTGGACGCGCTGCACTGGGCCGAGGGAAAGTCCGGGAGTTTTGCCGTCGCACCGGATTTTGTGTTCAGTGAAATGCGCGACTTCCAGGATCTCTTTTATCAAAAAATCCAGGAGCTCCACCCGGATTTTGAGAACAACCAGTTTAATACTGCCCGCATGGATGATTTCTGCGCCCTTTATCGCGCGCTGTCCGGGGAGGAAAGCGGGGGGCGGCTGACGGAGCGGATCATCCGCACAGCTTCCCGCACAGGCGTACGGATCCCGGAGGTCAAGACCCGGTCCCAGATGGAGGTAACCGTGGACTACCTGCGCAGGACCGCGGAGGCGATGGGCATTGAGAAAGTGCGGAAACTTTGGCTGCCCGTGCTGCCCGACCACCTGTATCTGGACTCTTTGGGCGCGTTCACCCGGAATGCGTTCAATGGGGAAAAATGGCAGGACCGGCCCCGGCGCTTCCACCTCAGCGCGGTGATCGGCATGGCGGACGACCCGGCCAACCAGGCGCAGATCCCCGCCTCGGTAGACTTCGCCACCGGCGGGCACCACATGGTCATCGGCACGGTGTCCACCGGAAAATCCACGCTGCTCCAGACGATCATCTACTCCCTGGTCTCGTCGTATACCCCGGATTTGCTGAACGTCTACTGCCTGGATTTCAGCGCCAAGATGCTCTCTGTCTTCTCCGGCCTGAAGCATATGGGCGGATATATGGATGAGACGGACCTGGAGACCGACCACTTTGACAAGTTCTTCGCCATGATGGGCCGCATCCTGGATGAACGGAAGACCCGCTTTGCCGGCACCAGCTTTGAGGACTATGTCAGCCATGACGGGTGGAACGTGCCCGCGATTCTCATCGTGATCGATAATTATGGCAGCTTCCACGAAAAGACTGGCGAGGCGTACGGGGCCATCATGAACCGCATCGCCAAGGAGGGCAACAGCTATGGCGTATTCCTGCTGGTCTCCGCCGGGGGGGTTGGGATGCAGGAGCTGCCCGGCCGGCTGGCGGAGACCTTCCGCACTGGGATCGCGCTGGAAATGCAGGACGCCTTCGCCTATGCGGACGTGCTGCGCGTAGTCCGGCCTCCGGTGCTGCCGGAAAACAGGACGCATGGCCGCGGCCTGATGTACTGTGACGGGCGCATTCTGGAATTCCAGACCGCTTTGGCGGCCCATGCGGAAAATGCCCCCGAGCGCACGGAACTGCTCCAGCTGTCCGTGGCCGCAATGAACGCGGCATATTCGGGGCCAAAAGCCCGCGCGATCCCCCAAATCCCCGCCAATCCCACCCGGGAGCTTTTCACGCAGCTTCCCGAGTATGCGCAGGCGCTGGGCGCCGCGGATATCATGCCCGTGGGATATGACTTTAAGTATGCGGATATCTACTCCTTCGACTTGATCAAGAACTATGTCTTTTTGATCACAGGCGCCAAAAAGTCTGGAAAATCCATACTGATGGAAAACCTGATGCTCACCGGCCTGGACCGGGGGGATGAGGTTGTCATCCTGGAGCCCGGCGGGGAACGCTTTACGAAGATTGCCGAGGAACAGTCGCTGCCGCACGGCACGGATGGGCAGGGGGTGTATGACCTCCTGGCCCGGATCCACGGCGAGTTAGTGCGCAGGGCTGGGATCAAAAAGGAATGCCTTGACCGCCGGGCCACAGATCAGGAGCTGTTTACCGCGGCGTTGGCAAACCGGCGGATTGATATTTTCTTGGGGAATATGACTGGCCTGATTGGAATGCTGTACGATCCGGAGTCCCCGGCGTTCGATGCGAAGGACCTGTTTGAGACGCTGTGCGAGCGCGGGAAGGGTTATAATGTTTTCCTGTATGCCGAGGTAAACGACCACGATGAGGCGGAGCTGATGGGCCATCTGTGCTTTGACAATATGCGCGGGTACCAGTCCGGCATCCGGTTTGGCGGCCGGTTCAATGAACAAAAGCTGTTTTCCTTTGAGAACGTGGGCTATCAGGATGAGGGCCGCTCCATGAAGCCGGGGATCGGCGTAATCCCAAGCGAAAATAGGGATGAGCGGCTGGTTAAGGTTGTCGTCCCCCTGTGCTGACAGGGGGAGGGCGCTGCCGCACGGACCCATTGCGCAGGCTTCGGAGTATGCGCTGGCAGATTGTGATTGGAGGGGAAAGACATGATGATTGTGGATATCAAGGTGCCCGCCCTGGAAAAGGTCTACAATTTTTCGGTGGAGGAAAAGGCAAAGGTGTCCGACCTGATCGAGGAAGTGGTGGAGCTGGTCATCCAAAAGGAGCACCTGGCGTTTCACGGTGATTTGGACGAGATGGTGCTGTGCTATGTGGGGGGCGGCCTGCAGTGTGACAGGGACCGGTGCCTGGGCGATTATGGGATCACCGGCAGCTCGGAGCTCATCCTGGTGTAGGGCCCATATGGCGCCTGTCCTGTACGCGCTGCCGTTTGACGCGGACGGAACGGGCCGCGGCGCGCCTGGGGCCGGACGGATCAATCAAGGGGGGCTGCCCATGCGGATCAAGTTTTGCACACAGCAAGTGGATATGGGCAGCCGGAAACTGTTGGAGCTGTCCCAAACAGTGGGGCAGTGCCGGGATGAGGCGGAGGCGGTACGGCGCCAGCTCCGGCAGCTCACAGGGATGGATGAGTGCCGTTCCGCCATTTCCAGGATGGAAGAATCCATGGCGCTTGTGGCTGCGCGGGTGGCGGGCCTGTCGTCTGCGCTGGGGGAAATTTCCGGGCTGTATTCCGGCGCGGAGCGACGAAACGCAGACGCCTTGGAGGACTGCCCGGGCCCGGCCCGGGGGACAGCTGCGGCGCCGGGCGGCGGGAGCGAAGATAAGTACACAGGCATATTGAAAACACTTCAGATCGACAGCGGAGGGAAGGGCTATGGCATCAAATATCATTGAGGTGAATACCGGCATTTTAAAAGGGGATATTGAGGAAATTGCGGCGGAACTGAAGCTGCTCGGCGATGACGCGGATCAGCTGTTAGGCCTGCTGGAGCAGCTGGAGACCATGTGGGAGGGCAGCGCCAAGCAGGCGTTCTCCGCCGCTGTCCGGGACGATGTGGGGCGGCTGCAGATGTTGATCCAGACGATGCGGGCGTTTACAAACAAGACGTCCGACGCCCGGGCGGAATATGACCGGTGTGAAAGCGCGGTTTCCCAGATTGTTTCATCCATCAGGGTGTAGGAGGGGCTATGGCTAACATGACATTACGTGTAACGCCGGAAGCGCTGGAGGCAAAGGCGGACCAGTTCAGCGGCGTTGTGAGGGATATTCGGGCCCGTTTTGACCGGATCCAATCGATTTCTTCCAAAACCAAAGGGTATTGGCGGGGCGATGCGGGCGCCCGCGATCGGGAGGGCTACGCGTCCTATCAGGAGGACATCGGTTTCATCCTGCGGCGGTTGGAGGAGCATCCCCTGGACCTGCTGATTATGGCGGGCATCTACCGGGACGCGGAGCGGGCCGCGGTCAGTAAAAATGCCACGCTCAAGACAAACGAGATTGTGTAAAGGGGGCAGGCGGGTTGAGCAGCTTAGCCGAAATCTACTTTAACTATGATAAAGCCATCGGGCAGGCGGCGCGGCTGGAGGATGTCGCCAAACGGCTTACCAACGCGGCGGACGTGACCCTGGAAGGCATACTGGGCGATATCCACAGCGCCTGGAAAAGCGACAGCACAGCGGCCTATCTCAGAAAAGGCGAAAAGGTGGGGGAGGATATGCACGTCACGGCAAGGAATCTCCAGAACATCGCCCAGGCGATCCGCACCATTGCCGTGAGGGTGCGAAACGCGGAGCTGGAGGCATGGAGGCTTGCAAATGAGCGGAAAGCATAGGCTCTGGGGCCGCGCCCTGTGTGTGGCCGCCGCCGTTCTGCTGGCCCTTTGCTCCGCGCCGGCGGCATGGGGCGCCCAGCCTTCTTCCGGGGCAAATGCAATGGAATGGTATGTCACACAGGACGCCGTGCTGGTCTATGTCCGGCACGGCGGACAGAACCAGTCCGCCGAGGCCCGGGTGGGGACGCAGAGCGCGGCCGGCGCTGTTGTCACCGGCGCTGACGGCGATATCCCCGTAGTCACCTGGCTGCTGGTGGACAATTCCCTTTCCATCGGCGAGACGGACCGGGCCAAGATCAAGCAGCTGCTTACCGACCTGGTGGCCGGGGGCGCGCCGGGGGAACGGTTTAATTTGTGTACCTTCAGCGCCGGCCTCAATGTGATACTCCGGGACAGCCGGAACTACGCCGAGCTGAAAAGCCAGATCGACAGCATTGAGCACAGCAACCAGTATGCGTTCCTTGTGGACGCGCTGGCGGGCGTCCTGGATGAGGAGGCCGCCCGGGAGGGCCAGGAATTCGTCCGCATCGTGGTGATCTCCGACGGTATGGACGTCAACCCGGAGGGCCTGACCAAGGACGAGCTGACCCTGCGCCTGCGGGAGCGAAATATCCCCATCTACACATTGGGGTGTAAACGGGATGGGAACGAACAGGCGCTCAAAGAGATGTATTCCCTGTCCCGGTTGACCAATGCCAAAAGCTGGCCGCTGACCGGCTTGGAAGATACCCTTGCCGTGTCCCGGGAGCTGAGCGGCGCGGAGCTGCCGGTGTGCGCCCGGGTCATAATCCCGGAGGCCATGCGCGACGGCGCCCCGCGGGGCGTCCAGATCACCTTCAGCGACGGGGCTGTGGTAGAATTGACAGCCACCATGCCGTTTGGCAGCGTTACGCCGACGGAAACCCCGGCTCCCGCGCCCTCTCCCCGGCCCGATCCAACCCCCGCCCCCGTTCCGGAGCCGGACCCCAAACCCGAACCGTCCCCCGTCCTGAAATCGCTGCCGTGGATTGCGCTGGCGGTGTGTGTCTTGGCCGCCGCCGGCGTTTCCTGCTATTTTCTGCTGCGCCGGAAAAGGGAGGCGGAGCGGATCAAGCCGGTGGTAGAGGATGAGTTCCTTCCCGGCGCGGACGATACGTTTGTACAGGACGAGGAAGATGATGGCGGGACGGTGCTCCTGATGACCAGCGAACGCCTTATTACGCTGAGCCTTACGGACCGGGCGAACCCCAGCAGGCACTTTGAGGTCCCCCTGCAGGGTAGGGTATCCATTGGCCGCGCCTCTGCAAACCAGATTGTGTTGGACTATGACAGATCAGTCTCCGGCAGGCACTGCGAGATTTACCTGGACGGCGTCACATTCCGCATCCGGGACCTGAATTCCAGGAACGGCACCTATGTGGATGGGATCCAGGTGGTGGACGCGGCGGAGATCTCCAACGGGAGCGTCATCAAGCTGGGCCGTTTGGAGCTTCTGGTGGAAGTCCGGTGAGGCCGCCGCCCCCTGCGGCGGAGGGCGCGGCGGGAAGGAAAACCCCGTGCCGGAGGCGCGCAAAAACTGTGAGGGGGATGTGTCTATGAGGGGGAAAAGCCTGATACTTTTAATTGTTTGCCTGCCCGTGTGTTTGCTTTCCGGCTGCCGGGTTGCCTACGACCTCCCGACACAGCCGGACAATTCAGCCG